>NZ_SLYB01000062.1 GCF_004340985.1 Cricetibacter osteomyelitidis | reverse complement strand
TCTAACACTTCCGCCGCCTTCATGGCTAATTCCACTTCAGAACCCGTTGCGATAAGAATTAAATCAGGGCAATCGCCTTTTTCACAGCAATCACGCAAGATATAACCACCGCGTGCCACATTCGCTAATTGTTCAGCAGTGCGGTCTTGTTGCACCAAGTTTTGACGGGTGAAAATCAATGCGCTCGGCCCTTCTTTGCGTTCAACCGCCGCTTTCCATGCGATTGCGGATTCTACTTGGTCAGCAGGACGCCAGGTTTCCAAGTTTGGAATTAAACGCAATGCTGCTGTTTGTTCAACCGGTTGATGGGTTGGTCCGTCTTCACCCAAGCCGATGGAATCGTGGGTGTACACAAACAATGAGCGTTGTTTCATCAGTGCCGCCATACGCACTGCGTTGTGAGCGTATTCGTAGAACATTAAGAAGGTTGCACCATAAGGAATAAAACCGCCGTGTAAGGCGATACCGTTCATAATTGCAGACATTCCGAACTCGCGTACACCGTAGTTGATGTAGTTGCCGTCCACATTCGTTGTGGCTCGAATCGGTTTAGAGCCTGACCATAAGGTTAAGTTGGAACCCGCTAAGTCTGCCGAGCCGCCTAAAAATTCAGGCAATAAATGAGCATAGGCTTCAATGGCATTTTGTGAGGCTTTACGGCTGGCAATGCTTGCCGGATTAGCCTGTAATTTTTCAATGAAAGCTTGAGACTCAAGAGTCCAGTTTGCCGGTAAGTTACCATTTACACGACGGGTAAATTCTGCCGCTAATTCAGGAAATGCCTTCGCATATGCAGCAAATTTTTCATCCCATGCTTTTTCAACGGTTTGACCTTTCGCTTTGGCATCCCACTCGGCATAAATTTCAGCCGGAATTTCAAATGGAGCATAATCCCAATTTAAGTTTTTACGAGTGAGTGCAATCTCTTCATCACCCAACGGGGCACCGTGAGAATCGTGGGAATTTTGTTTATTCGGTGAACCGAAACCGATAATGGTTTTGCAGATAATTAAGGTCGGTTTATTGGTTTCTGCCTGCGCTTGTTTTACCGCGGCTTCAATAGCTGTAC
>NZ_SLYB01000061.1 GCF_004340985.1 Cricetibacter osteomyelitidis | reverse complement strand
CGAGAGGGGGGCGTTCACCACGGTATGATTCATGACTGGGGTGAAGTCGTAACAAGGTAACCGTAGGGGAACCTGCGGTTGGATCACCTCCTTACTATTGGATGAAGTTGCAAGTGTTCACACAGATTGTTTGATGAAGATAAAGGCGAAAGCCAGAAGTGTAAAGTTTAAGAAAAACTGACCGCACTTTGGAAAGCATCGTTAAATGCAGTCCCCATCGTCTAGAGGCCTAGGACATCGCCCTTTCACGGCGGTAACCGGGGTTCGAATCCCCGTGGGGACGCCATTTAAAGATGACTTTTGTTATCGATGTTCTTTAAAAATTTGGAAACAAGCTGAAAACTGAGTTTCAGTTATCAGGAATCAGTCATCAGGTATCAGAATACGTGATGAAATGATGAAGGGTAACTGAATCAAAGTCTGAGAAAAAGAAAATCTTAACCGAACAAAAGCGGTTAAGTATTAGTTGTTAATTTGACTGATAGGAAAATCCTTGAGGTTGTATAGTTAAGTGACTAAGCGTACAGGGCGGATGCCTAGGCAATCAGAGGCGAAGAAGGACGTGCTAATCTGCGAAAAGCGTGGATGAGTCGATAAGAGGCGAATAATCCACGATGTCCGAATGGGGAAACCCACTAGGTGAAGAGCCTAGTATCATAAACTGAATTCATAGGTTTATGAGGCAAACCGGGAGAACTGAAACATCTAAGTACCCCGAGGAAAAGAAATCAACCGAGATTCCGTGAGTAGCGGCGAGCGAAGGCGGAGTAGCCATCAAATGATAGCCATCGAATTAGGAGAATCAACTGGGAAGTTGAATCGTAGAGGGTGATAATCCCGTATCCGAAAGTTTGGTAGTGGTACTAAGTTTGAGAGAAGTAGGGCGGGACACGTGATATCCTGTCTGAAGAAGGGGGGCCCATCCTCCAAGGCTAAATACTCCTGATTGACCGATAGTGAACCAGTACCGTGAGGGAAAGGCGAAAAGAACCCCGGCGAGGGGAGTGAAATAGAACCTGAAACCCTGTACGTACAAGCAGTGGGAGCCCCTCACCTAGAATTTTTAGGTGAGGCAAAAAGTAATCTTGTCAAAAAAA
>NZ_SLYB01000060.1 GCF_004340985.1 Cricetibacter osteomyelitidis | reverse complement strand
TTGCACCCGAGAATGCACCGCCCATCGTTACGGTGGGAAACTCACGGGGCGTTGGTATTGCGTATTCCCCACGAAAGCAAAGCGGGCAAATGGACGGAAGTGGATTTGGGCATTCACTGGCCCGCCTGTGAAAATCAAAATTATGTGCTGCAAAATTTTCTTAACGATTATTTAAGCAGCTCAAATCCGGCGGAATTCGAGCGCTATTTTCACAAAGAAAAAACATTGTGGAGCGACTACGCCAACCGTTTTTTCTACCGCTTCAGCCTTTTCCCCGATCGAGGCTATAACGAAAAGAAAACCGAAGCGAAAATTCAAGCATGGTTGGCAAATAATCCGGAAGTAATCACGCAGGAAAATGAGGCGTTTCTTTCTTTTTTCTCAAATTTTCCGAAAAACTGACCGCACTTTGACAGCATTGACTGAAAGTGCGGTAGCTTTTTGTAGTTAATGAAATTTAGTTGAGGGAGTTAATGAACAAAATTATTGATTACACGCCGGATATAATTTCCCGTAATATCAAAAAAGTACGCAATGGATTGATTGAAATTAAACGTTATAGTGATTCGGGTATTCGATATTTAGTTTGGTCTTGGTTTTATATTGTATTGTTTTATTGGATTTGGAATCTGATTGATCCTAAACAAGGACTTTATTACATATTGGAATGGACTTGGAATGCAAAAAATGTAGAAGCACATCTAATTAACTTGTTATCTGATCCTAATAATCCAGGATATTTAAAAGGTGGTGGTGTGTTAAATGATTTATACGTAACAATGCGACAAGAAAAAATAGAAGCTTGGTTATGGTTAAGTGTACCATTATGGTTATTTCTGCTAACCGGTTTTCCCAAATGGCGTCCACTGCGTATTGATACGGAGCGACGTTTGGTTTATTTTTGGTTATGGGGGCAATTTTATATTACCCGTTATCCGAAAAACGGCTATCCGTTAAATGTATTGCACCCGAGAATGCACCGCCCATCGTTACGGTGGGAAACTCACGGGGCGTTGGTGTTACGCATTCCCCACGAAAGCAAAGCAGGCAAATGGACGGAAGTGGATTTGGGGATTCACTGGCCCGCCTGTGAAAATCAAAA
>NZ_SLYB01000059.1 GCF_004340985.1 Cricetibacter osteomyelitidis | reverse complement strand
TCCGGCTTATGGACAAGTCCGTGTCAGCAATGAATTACGTAAACAAAGTATTTTTGTTTCGGCAGGCGGAGTGCGTTCTATTTGGTTACGCCATGGTTTAGCCAACTTTAAACAACGGTTAAATGTGTTGGAAAAAGAAGTTATCGAAAAAGGAATTATCTTAAGTGAAAGCCAAGTCCAAGCACTTGAGCGTAAGAAAGAAGACGATATTGCAAGCGGTGAAATTTAAACGGGACGGCAAATCGCTTTGCATTGGTGATTTGTTGATAAAAAAAGCCATGGAAGGAGTGAAAGTCAGGCTGCTTCTTTGGAGCATGGAGAATGATATTCAAACGGCGTTAGTAGAATATCTCAACAAAACTTGGAGAAAATGATGACACAACGAAGTTTGAGCCTTTATAATTGTAAAATGCAGTATTTTTATACTACACTTAATTAATACAACACATTTAACGAATATAGAAGGATATAATATGCCCCAACAATCCGACTACCGCTATAGTTTAAACGTGAACGGCACTACCGAATTCGATGTCGTCAGTTTTGTATTAAAAGAAGGACTTTCTCAACTTTTTCGTCTGGAATTGGCGCTGGCGAGTTTTGATTCGTCGCCTTCTTTTGCTGATATTTTGGATAACCGCGCCACACTGACTTTCTGGCAAGGGGGTGAGCCGGTACGTTATGTTAACGGGATTGTGACGCAGTTGGTACAGGGCGAAAGCGGTTTTTCCCGCACCCGCTATAACATGGTTATCGAGCCGGATTTGGTGCGAGCCTCCTATCAATCAGATAATAAAATCTTCCAACAACAAGACAGCGAAAAAATCCTGCGTCAACTCCTTTCAAAGAATCATATCAATCAAGTCGAATTTCATTTAAGTGACAGCTATTGGCAACGGGAATACTGCGTACAATACCGGGAAACGGATTTGGCCTTTATCGAACGGCTGGCGGCGGAAGAAGGGACTTATTACTATTTTTCGCATACCGAAGACAGCCACACCCTCCATTTCAGCAACCACAGTGCATTGGCAGCGGAAAAAGGCACATTACTGTATAACCCCACGCCTGCTGGTGAACGCCCCGAAGCCGCTTTATGGCACTGGGCATATCAAGCCAAACTC
>NZ_SLYB01000058.1 GCF_004340985.1 Cricetibacter osteomyelitidis | reverse complement strand
AACGGTGCGTCTTATACGATACCGTTTGTTGCCGATTTTGAGAAAAATACGGAGAATGATGAAATCATTAGTGACGGATTTTACCAAACGTCATCTAATATGCAGTCATCACTGGATATTGCTAAAAATTATGTCGAGTTAATCAAAGGATTAGTTAGAGGATAAACATGAGCGAAAACAATACTACGGTTGTTCCGACAACGAAAACTAAACTATGTGCGACTATTACGTTCAACTGGTTTTTAAGTGACGCGGAAAAATTTGAAGACGATGAATACAGCAAGCCCGTTCCGGCAACGTTTAAGCCCTTAGTGAACGGTAAAGAGGCTTTCGGGCTGCTTTATGATAAAATTGCGGCGGCAAAGTCTTCGGTGGACATTGCCATTTGGGGATTTCAGCCGTCGATGTATTTTAAACGGGACGGCAAATCGCTTTGCATTGGTGATTTGTTGATAAAAAAAGCCATGGAAGGAGTGAAAGTCAGGCTGCTTCTTTGGAGCATGGCGGGTGATATTCAAACGGCGTCGGAAGCCAATTTGGGTGGAAAACCCGGGGTATTAACGGCACGATCCGATGAAGGGGTTACCAGGGAGCAGGTAGATTATGACACCTTTTGGTTTTATGCTATCAGTGGAGAATTGACCGAACATCAAAAGAAAAAAGAAAAATACGCTACCCAAATGGTAGAGGGGTTCAAGGGGGCGACAGGGTATAATGAAGAGCTATTACGTAAAGCCGGGGCGTATTATATGGGAGAAGGAGTGAATAAAGAACTTCTAACGGCATTTAACAACTCGCCGTTACGGACAAATTTAACCTATAAAACCCGTAAAGTGGCAAAGCAGCATAACCGCTATGTGCATAATGAATTACCGGATAATGCGCGGGGAATAGGGTTTAGAGCGCCTTCCCATCATCAAAAAACGGTGTTGATTGATTATGAAGAGCCCAAACAGGCGGTCGGTTTTGTAATGGAGCATAATATGTTGGATAACTACTGGGACGACAGCGAGCATTCGCTTAACACCCGTGCACCGCATTTGGGCAAAAATTGTGTCACACCGATGCAAGATGTGTCTTCCATCGTGACCGGACAGGTGCTGTGGGATATCAATTATAATTTTTGTCAATCTTGGGACAGGCAAAATAATACCCAATGGGGGACAGATAATATTGAAACCGA
>NZ_SLYB01000057.1 GCF_004340985.1 Cricetibacter osteomyelitidis | reverse complement strand
CGTCGATTAAAATTTTCTTAATTAAATAAAGGAGCAATATGATGTCGGAAAAAAATAAGGAAAGCCCACAAGCAGAAAAACCGCGTATTCCCGCAGTCGCATTTCCGTTAAAACCGAAAGCGGAAAACAGCAAAAATGTGTTACAGCAGTATTTTACCCATCTAGCGCACGACCCAAGCGCCCGTTTCCTGTTTAACGAAATCGGGCTTTGGCATCAAGGTATTCACTTACGAGCCGATAAATTTAAAGCAAGCGAATTTGACAATGAGAAGATTTGTGCTATTGCCGACGGTAAGCTGATTGCCTATAAGGTAGATTCGGAATATAAAAATGATAATCCGAAAGAGCCGGCGAACGGGACAATATATTCCACGGGATTTTTTCTATTGGAACACGAAATAGAATACCCGAAAGGAAATAAACTGACGTTTTATTCTCTTTATCGTCATACGGCAAAACTCGGGGAATATAAATCTTCTTTTGTGATCATTTCAGGTAAAACGCAGTCCGCGGATAAAAAAAACGTAATGATAAGGGACAACAATAAAAAGCTCGTTGCTCAATTGCCGGATGGTTGGGATATTACGGTGAGAAAAGATAAAGCCGGTAAAAATAAATTGGATGAGCTATTGTGGTATAAAGATGATAAAGGAGTAGAACATAAACCGGATGAAGGTCGCTGGACGATATTCCATAGATCTTATACGATTGAGAGCGAGCAAGTTGAGCCGGTTCAAGGTATTCCGTTACTTATAGCAAACAAGATCGATACGGAAGTGGATAGTGAAGTGAAACTGACTAAAGCGATTGAAATCAAAGCGGGTACAGAACTAGGTTTAATGGGTGAATACAACCAACCGACGGAATCGGGTAAAAGACTGTTGCATTTGGAGGTTTTTACTTATGATGACATCAATGTGTTTAGAAAAGAAGCGAAAAAGGCTTACGATAAAGATAAAGAGAAAAAAGGAATTCAGGATAATTTCTTGTATGTTAACCAAGGTAGTAGGATTTACAGTTATGCGGGCGACAGTAAAAAAATCATTGATTTACACGACCAAACGAAAGTGGAAATCATGTTACCCTTGTCGGAAGTAGAGAAACTTACGGTGAGTGAAAATCTGAAAGATAAAAATGCCAAACAAAGGACTTACTACAATATCCAACCGTACTTACACGGCACGACAAGCGGTGTAGGGATTTATGTCGATGA
>NZ_SLYB01000056.1 GCF_004340985.1 Cricetibacter osteomyelitidis | reverse complement strand
ATTGAAATACCCGTTTTATACCGCTGAATAGCCCGTCTTTTTTATTCGCATCGCCAACCGGAAAACCGGAATAGGATTTGGCGCGTAAAAATTTTTCAAAGGATTTTACCGCTTTTGCCGTCACCATAGGGTAAAGTTCTTCAGCACGTTTATTGGCATCATTAACCGTTGCCACAATATTACATGCCGCCACATCATAAATATTTCCGAGAGGGTCGAATACGCCCACAACAATGGGTTCGCCGTTTTCACAAGGTTTTACCGGGAGCCTTAAATGATGCGTTGGATTATACCCGACCATTGTCGCCCGATATTCTGCATTTTGATTCAAACCGGAGGCTTCGGTATTCGGATTAAAATCGGGTACCCGTTTTTGTAACGATTCTTCCGTTAAGATAAAGGAAAAATCGGTTTCAAGGGATTTTAAAGGCAGCTTCTGCATAAATGCTGCACGTGCATTGGCATCTGTTTCCAGTTTTTCAAACAATTCCGCCGGCCAACGAAATTCACTGTAAGCAAATTCAATAATTGCAGTTTGAGGATTGACAAAGGCGTGATAGTAGCTATTAACCCCTTTAGCCGGCACCCATTGTTTTCTTGGATTGCCTTCTGTCCATTCATATTGGGTGAATTTATAGGGCAGGCTGCCGTATTCCCGGTTTAATTCGGGTGCGTTACTGTCTTTAGTGCTGACGGTATATTTAAAAATAACCCATCGTCCTTTCAGGTCAGTGGTTTTGCCTACATGTTGTTGTGAATAAATATAAAAATAGCCTTGTCGCAGACGACGTAATTCGTAATTTGGGTCATTTATACCGGTAGGCATCGGCGGTGCTTCGCCCGTTTTAACGATTTTATCCAATGCAGCTTTGGTTAAACTAAAACGCGCCGGATAAATCGGACGGATATCCGCTTGACATGCCAGTGGCTTGCCGATTTTGTGGTCAGAGAGTACCGGGCTATTTGTTGTCATTTATTCATTTCTCCTTTTTAAAAATCCGTTTGGCTTGTTCATAAACCGTTTGAGCAACAATAATCGGAAAGTGTTCACCTATTTCTTCATTAGCTTGTGCGATGAGTTGCTGCAAAGTGCGGTCATTTTTTAAGTAAATTTGTGCCTTCACAAGATGAATAATTGCACTATCGTGTTTAAAGCCGAATTGTAGCGCTTGTTCAAAATAATGGACAATATCAGTGTGCAAAATTGTGATGTCCGTAAATTCCGCCGGAATAATCTCCGTTTGTAATTTTTTCAGTAATCGATGCTTACCGCGCTCTGTTAGAAATCCCTGCAAAAATTCATCATATGCCA
>NZ_SLYB01000055.1 GCF_004340985.1 Cricetibacter osteomyelitidis | reverse complement strand
GCTAAATGTGCGTCTTGATTGTTTCATTTGGGTTTCCTCTTTTGGATGGTATTTTACCACCTATTGAGGACTGCAAGATTAGTGTATCACTACAGCTTGTTATATAAAATTTCTAAAAAATTGACCGCACTTTGAGTGTGTTTGAGTTTATCTCAAAAGTGCGGTCATTTTTTATAGAATTTTGATTAATAACTATTTTTCCTTCAAATCAACATCTTCTGCCTTTATCCACATATTAATGTCTTTTTTGCCTTTGTAGTTGATGAAGTACCATTTTATGCCGACACTATCTATCTCTTGAGCAAGAACCTTAACCTTATCATTATTAATTAAATAGCCCTTTGTTATTTTATTGGGTTTATTATACAAATAAGCTTTATCAGTTTTAACAGCTAAATATATTCCTCCCTCTTGCCAAACATCATATATATTTTGATATATCTTATTGGTATCAAAATCAAAAATATTTATTCCATATAAAAACTCCTTCATTATTCTATGTAAGCGACTATTTTCTTTTAGTTTATCTACTCTAGGACACAATTCTTCCTCAGGGATATAACAAAGATCGTTTATCTTATAATCATCAAAAGTAATGAGCTCACCATCAACCTTAAAGAAAAATATTATGCTGTATGCCTCACTAATATTTCTATTAGGTTTGGCAATTTCTATCTCCAACATTCCATTTTCCATTCTAATGTCCCTTTCCCCTTCGAATCCATACTCATTATTTGAAATAATTAAAGGAAACGCTTTGTCTGTTTGATTAACAACTTTATTTTTATGCATTAATTGAACCATGGTTTTTAAATCATTGGTCAACTCACACTTATTTGAAAAAAATAGCACTTTAACATTATAACCATCACCATAAGGTAATTCTGTATATAAACAATTATTCACATTAGACAGATTATCCGCCATTGCTAATTTATTAAAAATCAAAAAGAAAATTCCAAACAATAAATAATTTACTCTTCGCATTTCCATATCCTCTTTGTTATAGAAAAATTATGTCTTCTTTCTTCTTTAGAATCTGTATATGAATTAATCACATTAGTCACATTATTAACATCTGTATCAGAGCATCCTTTCTCAGCGACAGTATTAAGCCCATGGGATATCCAATAACCCATGCTAGATAACATTGCTCCTTTAATAGTTAAAATAGATTCTGGTTCATTAATAATATCTATACCTGAAGAACCCGCATATTTATCAATCTCTTTTTGTGCACTCAAGTAATTTCCTCTTCCGGTTAATTGAATAAATCCCTTACCTCTAAAATTCCATCCATCATTTGAATCAACGTCACCATTGCCATTTCTATTTGCATACGCTAAGTTAGCTATCATTCTTTGATCTGCATGATGATTTGCATTTCGTCCATACTTATCGGCTTCTGAAGGATTATTTCTAAAATATAGAAATGGACCTTTAGTTAATTTCTTTCCACCTACAATTATAGTTTTAGTTCTTTTTAAATGCTCAGAAGAATAATTTAGACTTTCATTCTTATATGATATTTTAGGACCAACCTCCTCCATTATTTGGGCAAAAAAATGTGCAATAACTCTTGGTGTATGCATATTAAACATTTCACAATATTCATTATAAACCTCAACAATTTCCTGCTTCTTATTTATATCCGCTGATGGGAACAATATATTCAATTGTTCTAATGTTATATAATTGTTTTTTGTTGCCAACCATCCCACCAATCCCAACGGATGAAAATAATACGCCTCTTTACTCGTACTAAACTGCCCGACTTCCAAGGCTATTTCCAAATTACTTGCACGTTGTTT
>NZ_SLYB01000054.1 GCF_004340985.1 Cricetibacter osteomyelitidis | reverse complement strand
GGCTAAATGTGCGTCTTGATTGTTTCATTTGGGTTTCCTCTTTTGGATGGTATTTTACCACCTATTGAGGACTGCAAGATTAGTGTATCACTACAAGTCACCGTTATTCGCCACTTCAATAATATAATCGTTGCCCACTTTCACTAAACTGTCGGCATATACTTCTATGGATTGGCTGTTGCCGATATTCAGAATGTCGTCTTTTTCAATTTTGGTAATACGGTTGCGTCCGATGGTTTGAGTTTGGTCTTGTCCGATAGTGACGCTTTCATCCGTTTGTACGCTTTCAGTGCGATTATTGCCGATATTAATCGTTTCATCATGCCCCACCTGTTCCGTGCGGTCGTTGCCGATTTTGGGGGCGTCGTGGTTGACGATGTTGTTTTGGTCACGTTCGGCGTGGATAAAGATTTCTTCCTGGTCTTTTTCATCTTCAAAGCGCAGTTCGTTAAAGCCGTTGCCTTTATAGGACTTGTTATATAAAATTTCTAAAAAATTAACCGCACTTTGAGTGTATTTGAATTTATCTCAAAAGTGCGGTCATTTTTCATGGAATTTGGATTAACGATTATTTTTCCTTTAAGTCAACATCTTCTGCCTTTATCCACATATTAATGTTTTTTTTGCCTTTATAGTTGATGAAGTACCATTTTTGGTTATTATCATCTATTTTCTCATTGAGTATATTTATTTTATCGCCTTTAACCAAATACATATTAGTTATAATCAAGTTGGTGTCATATAGATATGTTTTCCCTCTCAATATCTGCTTGGTAGATTGCATTAAAGCATTCTCATTTATATTATCCTTATGGCACATTTTAATTTCATATGCTCTATCTAGAATTTTGGCTTCAGAATAATAAGGATAAATCTTATTTATATTCGGCTCATCAACAATCCGATTATCAAAATATGGATCCAAACCATTATTAAATTGATTGGCAAGATCCTCTCGATTGATAATAGAAGCATCGCCTTTTACTTCAAATACATCTGGAATAAATTGTATAAACCAAGGGTTTATTCTGTCATAATTTCCATATGATAACATTGTAATTATAAAAAAATTATTCTCTTTACCAATACAAAAAGAAGATATTATTTTTTGACCATGAGATGGTATCCCCCTATATTCCTTAGAAAATTTGTTCTTATCTACAGATATATTATAAATAATATTTTGAGTAGAGGATGATATTCTACCCAATCTATCGATAGTTTCATCACCATCTAAAAATTTAGAGAAGGATAACTTAACCTTATAGCCTAAAATGTTTCCATTTACATCATTAAATTTATATTTTTCTGTATTTATATATGAATAATCAATAATGTCACTTATCTTATCTTTGGCTTGAGAAACACTAAAATTCAAAAAAAACAACAAAAAAAGAAATATTAACTTCATCATATTAGCCCTAACACATTAACAATTGAAAGAAATCTTTTCTTTCTATCTTCATATCCTTTCGCCTTATTAGGCAAGGAACCTTTTCCATACCATCCATTTATATTTGCACTTACTTTTATAAGTACATCCTCACTGATCCCCATATCCGCTAAATTATTTGTATCGGGATATCTAGATCCTATATATCGCCAATATAAACATGCAGATTCGGTACAGTAATCAATATTGTTAGAGATTAAATCAGGATTTGCCACAAAGTCTCTTATATCTTCAGGATAGAACAAGTTATGCTTTTCAGTATATAATATATAATTATTTTTCCCAGTAAGCTGAATATACCCTCTACCTCTATATAAAAAGCCATCTCCTGTTGTATTATTTCCCATTCTTCCTCCATAAGTAAGATTAAAAAGCTCTGGTTGCCTACAATATTTTTCATTAGGTGGACATATTACATCTTTAATATGAGTTGGAGCATCACGAAACTTTTTATTATTTAATGCAGCAACTCTTCTATAGTAAATTCCTTCAGTAGTCCCTGTAAAACCAGCACTCTCATGCGCACATTGTGCCAAAAAATGAGCAATCCTAAACGGAGTATTAATTTCATATTGCTCTGCATATTTATTTAACGCAGCCAATAACACACTATCGCTGCCTTTTCCTGGTGCAACAGCATTAACCATTTCTGGTGTAATTAATAACGACATTGTCATCAACCACCCCACCAATCCCAACGGATGAAAATAATACGCCTCTTTACTCGTACTAAACTGCCCGACTTCCAAGGCTATTTCCAAATTACTTGCACGTTGTTTAATCCAGTCCGATTCCGCCTGTTGTCCGTATTTTTCAAACATTTCACATACCGCCCGAAAATCTTCACTACGTCCTTTTTTCCATTC
>NZ_SLYB01000053.1 GCF_004340985.1 Cricetibacter osteomyelitidis | reverse complement strand
AATCTGAAAGATAAAAATGCCAAACAAAGGACTTACTACAATATCCAACCGTACTTACACGGCACGACAAGCGGTGTAGGGATTTATGTCGATGACAGCCATGTAACGCACGGGATACTGTTTAAGGGAGTGGATGTGTTTGACCAACAAACGGACGGCATAAGTATTTTCAAAAACGGCATTCATCAGAATATCGACCCGAACAGTACGCTAGAGCAAACGGAAAAAGAAAAGCTCAGTCCGTTATTTGAAGAGGTGTTGAAGGAGTTGAAATTAGATAAAGACGGAGAGACGGGCAAATTTGAAGCGGGAAAACTGGATAGGCTGTCGCTAGACCTAATACAGCAACGAAGATTAACCGGCATAGTGGTGAAACATCAAAATGAATGGAAAAAAGGACGTAGTGAAGATTTTCGGGCGGTATGTGAAATGTTTGAAAAATACGGACAACAGGCGGAATCGGACTGGATTAAACAACGCGCAAGTAATTTGGAAATAGCCTTGGAAGTCGGGCAGTTTAGTACGAGTAAAGAGGCGTATTATTTTCATCCGTTGGGATTGGTGGGGTGGTTGGCTGGTAGCTGTCCTGAGAATTGCAAAACAGAGGTCATTAAATTCAAGTTAGATAATGGTGATTATTATATTGTTTCAAAAGATACTCTTGAGTTTATATTGCAAACGGAAGGATATGAAAAATATCCTTATGTTCCGGGTGCTGACAGTGGTATTACTATCGGTTATGGCTACGATCTAGGACAGCAAAATCGCTCACAAATAGCCGAAGATTTATCTGGTCTTTATTCAACTGATGAAATTAAGCTATTACAAAGTGTTTCTGGTTTGAAAGCACAAAAAGCAAAATCTGCTTTACCTATAGTTTCAAAAATAGCGACATCAAAAGAGACAGCAATAAAGTTGAGTGCTATCTCTAAAGCTAGATATGCTCAATCTACATTTGATATATGGCCGGAAGTCATAAAATTGCACCCTCATTGTCAAGGAGCATTACTATCCATTGTGTATAATCGTGGAAATGGGTTAAAAGGAGAGAGAAGAATAGAGATGCGGAATATACAAAATCATTTAAAAAGTGAGAATTATGAACAAATTCCAGAAGAAATTGTGGGAATGAAAAGACTCTGGCTCAATAATCCAGATACTCGGGGATTATTAATAAGAAGAGATAAAGAGGCTATGTTTTTTAAACAAGGATTAGAGTGTAATTGTTATGAATAAAATTATAGTGGTATTATCAGGTTTTTTTATCTGCAATTCAGTAAATGCTGAAAAGATTTGCAACCCAGAAAGCATTCAAACAAATGAAATTGAAAATTGCATTGTAATAACTAATGAAAAAATAGAAAATGAAATAAGAAAGTTAATTTCAGACAGGATTTATGTATTAAATAATTCAGAAATTTGTCAAGATCGTTTTAGTGAAGTTTATCCGGGAAAGGAAGCTAATATTGAGAAATTACTATGCATTCAAGAACTGCTTACGAAAGAAAAAAATGAGCTTCAAATTAAATTTGGTAAAGAAACTAGAGAAGGAATGATAGTTTCTGAAAAAGTTTTTTTATATGAAATACCAAACCAAATAACTAAGATATATTTGGTTAGAGGAAATAAAGTAACCATTTTGAAAGAGAAACTCGATGAGTTCAACCAAAAATGGTACTTCATCAACTATAAAGGCAAAAAAAACATTAATATGTGGATAAAGGCAGAAGATGTTGACTTAAAGGAAAAATAATCGTTAATCAAAATTCCATGAAAAATGACCGCACTTTTGAGATAAATTCAAATACACTCAAAGTGCGGTTAATTTTTTAGAAATTTTATATAACAAGCGATTGGATTTGTGCAAAAATTTGCAAAATTTAAGATAAAAGTGAGCGTCTGTTAAGTGGAAATCATGTTACCCTTGTCGGAAGTAGAGAAGCTTACGGTGAGTGAAAATCCGAAAGATAAAAATGCCAAACAAAGGACTTACTACAATATCCAACCGTATTTGCACGGCACGAAAACCGGTGTAGGGATTTATGTCGATGACAGCCATGTAACGCACGGGATACTGTTTAAGGGAGTGGATGTGTTTGACCAACAAACGGACGGCATAAGTATTTTCAAAAACGGCATTCATCAGAATATCGACCCGAACAGTACGCTAGAGCAAACGGAAAAAGAAAAGCTCAGTCCGTTATTTGAAGAGGTGCTGAAGGAGTTGAAATTAGATAAAGACGGAGAGACGGGCAAATTTGAAGCAGGGAAACCGGATAGGTTGTCGCTAGACCAGATACAGCAAAGAAGATTAACCGGCGTAGTGGTAAAACATCGAAATGAATGGAAGAAAGGGCGTCGTGAAGATTTTCGGGCGGTATGTGAGGTGTTTGAAAAATACGGACAACAGGCGGAATCGGACTGGCTTAAACAACGTGCAAATAATTTGGAGATAGCGTTGGAGGTCGGGCAGTACGAGTAAAGAGGCGTATTATTTGTATAAGATCAAACCTAATCTGACAGTCCCCCATTTAGAAGTTAAGTGTCTGTCAGATTAATTTGAGCCTAAATTCTTTTCTGCCCAAATTCGTTTTCCATCAAGTAATGTATCCATCGGCGTTCTTCCGCAACACATTTTACCTTGATGAGTTCGATGAAGATTATAATACACCAACCATTCATCTAAATCTGCTTGAAGTTGCGTTAAATCCGTATAAATATGCTTTCTAAATGCAACTTGATAAAATTCCTGCAGAATCGTTTTATGAAAACGCTCGCAGATACCGTTCGTCTGTGGGTGTTTGACCTTCGTTTTGGTGTGTTCAATATCGTTAATCGCAAGGTAAAGTTCGTAGTCGTGATTTTCCACTTTACCGCAGTACTCACTGCCTCTGTCCGTTAAGATACGCAACATTGGTAAGCCTTGTGCTTCAAAGAACGGCAAGACTTTATCGTTGAGCATATCCGCGCTCGCAATCGCCGTTTTCATGGTATAGAG
>NZ_SLYB01000052.1 GCF_004340985.1 Cricetibacter osteomyelitidis | reverse complement strand
TCGCTTTTAATGCCGAAAAGATAGCCGAGTAGCATTATCTTGAACAAACGAACGGGGTCAACGGCAGGACGACCGTTATCGTGGCAATACAGATGAGCGACTTCATCGCGGATAAACTCAAAATCAATGGCTTTAGCCACTTTGCGGACAAGATGGTCTTTGGGTACAAGTTGTTCGAGACTTATCATCTCGAGTTCATATTGTGGGGAGAGAGTGTTTTTGAGCATAGGCATTTCCTTTTCGATAGACCTATTAGAGCAAACCTCTAGATGTATGTCTAGAGGTTTGTCAGCGGTCTGAAATCCATTATAGTCACATATAATGGATTTTATTTTTTAAGATTAACCGACTACGGTTGGTAATAATCCGGCTTGGATAATAAATGGAATGGATGTGATGATGATGCCGAGAATGGCTGATAAGAGCAGTAGTAAGTTCCCGCCGGGTACGCGATACGCCAGATTCGGATGTAAGCGTCTGATTTTCCATACCAAGGCAGCAGGTAATACTACTGCATAGAAAGCAAACATTTGTCCGGCATAACCTAAGGCTAAAATAAAGCCCTTCGGATAGAAAAATGCGAATAAGAGCGGTGGGAAAAATGTGAGAATTCCCAAGCTGATTCTTCCGGCTTTGATCTTAAATACACGTTTCAGTAAGTCTTCGATACATTCCAATAATCCCAACGCAACCCCTAGGAATGAAGTAATAAGTGCCAGTGCAGAGAACACTTTCACTACGCTTGCGATAATGTCACTTCCTGTAACTTGACGTGTCGCTGCCACTAATCCATTTAGTGTCGGGTCATCTTGCAATATTTGTAAGAAGACGGATTGCGTTAAGACACCGTGAGTACCGAATTGCCAAATAATATATCCGATGAACGTAATTGCAGATCCTACGATAATAGATATACGCAGTGCTTTTACGTCGCCGTTCAGATATTTATTCAAACTCGGAATTGATCCGTGAAAACCGAATGAGGTGAAAAATACAGGACTGGCAGAAATTAATAAGGCATTATCAATCGGCATTGCCATTAAATTTGAAAACTGAATTTCAGGAACAATCAGCATTAACACGCCCGCTAATGCTACCAGCATAATAACAAATAAAATGCGGTTTAAAGCGTCCGTAGTTTTTGTGCCTATCACGATAAATGAACCGAATAAGGCAGTAAAAATACCGATAGATACTTTTGATTTTGTATCGGCATCGCCCATTTCAGGGAGAATTGTTGCCAATAATCCACCGCCGCCGGTAATATAAGCAGAGAGTAGTGCGTATAAGAAAATTAATAAGGCGGCAGTTGAAATAAATCGCCCTATCGAACCAAAATAAATCGCCGAGAGCGTCCCGATACCGGCATCACTTTCTGCGGTTTGATAAGCTTCAACAAATAGCAAGGCGCTGTAGGTTAATAAAACCCAAAGTGACAGTAATAATACGACGGTAAAGGTAAAACCAATACCTGCGGAGGTCAACGGCATCGCAAGCATACCGGCACCGATCATTGTACCGGATACTAATAGAGTGCTTCCCAAAGTTTTATTCATAATGCGATCTCCTTTTGTCTATATTTCATTCAATCAAAATGAATACAGCAAGACATAATGAATAACAAAAGGCATTGCCGTAGCAATGCCTTAATGAGAAAAATTACGCTTTAGGCTCAAAACGTGCCGTGAAGAAACGAAGCAGTTTCGGCTCATAAACCATATCCAAACCTTTAATTTCATGTCTGTGCTTATAAAGTTTAATAATACCTTCAGCTACATGGTCTAAGTGAGTGTAGGTATAAACACGACGAGGAATGGTTAAACGCACCAACTCAAGTTTTGGCGTATGGTTTTTACCGGTGACTTTATCGCGTCCTGCGGATACAATGCCGCGCTCCATGCTGCGAACACCGGATTCAATATAAATTTGAGCTGCCAACATTTGAGCCGGGAATTGCTCTTGCGGAATATGATCAAGGAATTTTTTTGCATCCAAGAATACCGCATGTCCGCCAACAGGTTTTACAATCGGTACACCCGCAGCTTCCAGTTTGTCTGCGAGGTAATAGCATTGTGCTACACGATGTTGGATGTAATGGAAATCAACAGATTCGGTGATCCCTACCGCCATAGCTTCCATATCACGACCGGCCAAACCACCGTAAGATGGCATGCCTTCAAATAAAACAACAAGTTCACAGGCTTTTTGATACAAGTCATCATCATTGAGACATAAGAAACCGCCGATATTTACCAAACAGTCTTTTTTACCGCTCATAGTACAGCCGTCAGCGTAACTCATCATTTCTTTTAAAATATCGCGAATGGTGGCATCCTTATACTCTTCTTCGCGTTCTTTAATGAAGTAAGCATTTTCTACGCAACGAGTGGCATCGAACATCACTTTAATACCATGTTTTGAACACAAGGTTTTTACTTCACGCATATTTGCCATGCTCACCGGTTGTCCACCCGCTAGGTTTACGGTCACCGCTAAGCAAATATAGGGGATTTTATCCGCGCCCACTTCATCAATTAATTTTTGTAATTTTTTTACATCAATATTACCTTTAAACGGTAAATCAATTTGGGAATCGTGTGCTTCGTCAATGATGATATCTGCAAATGTTGCACCGTTACGTTCTTGGTGAGCACGAGTTGTGGTGAAATACATGTTACCCGGCACATAGTCGCCCGGTTTGATCATTATGGTGGAAAGTAAGTTTTCCGCACCGCGTCCTTGGTGAGTCGGAACAACATATTTAAATCCATAGTATTCACGCACAACTTCTTGCAAATGTAAGAAGTTACGGCTACCGGCATAGGCTTCATCACCAATCATCAAGCCCGCCCATTGTTTATCACTCATAGCAGAAGTACCGCTATCGGTTAATAAATCAATATAGACTTCTTGTGAGTTTAATAAGAAAGTGTTATAACCGGCTTTTTTCATATAAGCTTCACGTTGTTCGCGAGTGGTCATAGCAATAGGTTCAACAGCTTTAATTTTGTACGGCTCTGCAGGATAGTGTTTCATATTAATATCTCCATATTGATAAATAAAAATAACTATTACAGAAAGACGACTAAGTTATTGTTATAGAAAGATAATAAACCTTTCTTACACCTTACTTTCGAAATGAAGTGTAAATTTATATTTACACCAGATCAACAGGTTTTTATCCGATTTTTGAATAAGATCACAAAATAAAAAATTATTTTTTTTATCTATTGAGCACCATATAGAGCATGATTATAATTGTGCGTCTTAATATACCTTTGGACTAAATTTTAATAAAAATAAAGGGGCTGTCCTGGATAACCAAGCTAAACTCCCTTTAATTAATTGTTTTAAAATGAATATTTAAGATTTGAAGTTGCCGTGATATCGGCTTCAATTTCCCTAGGTGTAATGGACAAAATAGTTGCTATAAAGTGTAATGAAGCCTGATAGTTAAGGCTTTAACCACACTTTTTCCCACATTTTTGTCTATTACACCAATAAACAAAGGATTAAGTTCATTGAACTTAATCCTCAGACCGCTGACAAACCTCTAGACATCCATCTAGAGGTTTGATCTAATAGGCATATCGAAAAAGGAAATGTCTATGCTCAAAAATACCGTCTCT
>NZ_SLYB01000051.1 GCF_004340985.1 Cricetibacter osteomyelitidis | reverse complement strand
CAATCCATAGAAGTATATGCCGACAGTTTAGTGAAAGTGGGTAACGATTACATCATTGAAGTAGCGAATAACGGCGACTGGACAAGCGGTGAGTTTTTTGAACAACTGTGCGAAACCTTCCACTGCGAAGGCTATGACGAAGTGATATTGGAAAGTGCAGGCGGACGGGTGATATTTAACGGGGAAGGCGTGACTTTTGAAGGGAATGTGCGGATTGAGGGTGAGTTGGTGTTTGAGCATGGCTCGCCTGATAGCGTGAACCCTTTTGATGCTGACATAAACGAAGAGGTGGAATTACCACAATATAGAATTCAGTTTAAAATGCTGGATGATGATGGTCTTCCTTATGCTAATACTCAATTCAGTGTTCTTTTACCAGAGGGTGAACGAAAAGGAATAACTGATGAAAATGGTATGACCCCAATATTCTATACTAAGAGTGAAGAAACTATAAAATGTCACTTATATTTTGATAATACAGAAGAGTGGAAATGGCAAAATGAATAATAAAGTAATAACCGAAGCAAAAACAACTACAAGTCAAAATTATTTAATTGAGCAAAAGATTAGTAGAAAAATTGTTGTATTAGAAATTACAGGCGAAGAAACAGGATATACAATCCAGTCATTAAAAGGTATTGATTATACTTTTTCTGATCCGGCTGTTATAGTAAAGACATATAAAGTAAATATTCTTTTACGTAAAATAAGGAATGATGGAACAATAATTTCAGATGAAAACAAGGGATACTTTAATGTAACAAGAGATTCTTGGTATTATTTAGGAACACAAAAACAAGCGAATAAAAAAATTATACATAATGATATACTTCTTAATCGGGAGTTTATACCTGATACTTACGAAAGAAATCAATATACTGCATATTGGATACCTAATTTTCCTAGAGCCCAAATTCAACGTGTTTCTAGAAAATTTTTTGATTCTGATGGATTAAACGCATTTAAATTAACTCGATTTGGTAGCAGTGAATTACCGGCTAAGCCCCTAAGAACAGATAAAACAATAGATGGAAAATTGATTGATGAACCTAGGAAGATCTCCAATATAGCAACAGAAGTTCTAATTCATATTGGAGGAACTTATAGTTTGCTTGGGTATGAATGGTTAGGTGGATCATATGGTTGTTTTTGCTTTATTCCTGAATTGAATATTTATTCAACCATTGAAAAAGCAAAATTAGCATGCATTCATGATGATTATGATGACCACATTTCTAATTCTGATTGGAAAAAAATATGTGATAATATATTAAAAATATCATTTCCAAACAAATTAAAGATAGAAATTCATTTGAAAGAGAAGAAAGGTGAGACTTATGTTCCTGAAGAAATATTGGAAGAGTAGTATAATTTATTTAATTTCTATTGTTATAATTATTTTATTTTCAATTTTTGACTCGTATATGGATAATTATGTATTATCTATAGGTGATATTATAATGAAAGATTTTTTCTGGATGAAAACGATCAATTATATATTAATATACTCTTTTGCTTTTATTATTCTAATCTTCTTTTTTAAAAATAAGTAGTTCATTTTCTTAAAATACTACAATATTCAACCGTATCTGCATAACACAACGGCGAAAAGCAAGACCGGAATTTATGTGGATAACAGCCATGTGACGCACGGCATACTGTTTCCGAGAGTGAATGTATTCAAACAACAGAGCGACGGGGTTTGTATTTTCAAAAACGGGTTGCATGAAAATTTTTCTGTTATAGATTTAAATTTACTTGCTGACAATGATCGGGGAAATACTATTAGCTGGCTAGTGAATGGTAGGGCTAATGGCTTTAATGAAAGAATTGAATATCGTCAAAAACTAAAAGAGATTATGAAAATTGTATTAACAAGTAGAGTAGTTTTTTTATTTTTTTAAATTTGTTTTTTATATTTAACTTTTCTAATGCAAAAGAAAGTGATTTTAATAATATTTTAAATGATTATTCTTATAGAAAATATTTTGTGAACTATAAAAATGTTTCTAGTGGGATAGTAGTAGCTATAGATTCAGATGGAAATGATTTGTATTTTTATGAAAAGATAAAAGATGGATATAAATATTCCTATTATGGAGATAATTATACATATGATGGAGTGTATAAAATTAAGGGAGTTTCATCAATGGATGATTATATTGTGATTAATACGTATTTTAATGGTGCAGGAGAACAAAAAATAAATTATTATCTATCAAAATAAAATAAAGATTGGAAATTAAAATTTACTGAAACAAAATATACTTAATTTAATTTAATTTAATTTAATTTAATTTAATTTAATTTAATTTAATTTAATTTAATTTAATTTAATTTAATTTAATTTAATTTAATTTAATTTAATTTGATTTAATTTGATTTAAATAAGATTAGAAATAGAGTTTTTTTAATCTTGACTTAGAAAAAGAAAATAATAATTGTTATTATTAACTTTTAAATAAAAGATATTTATATAGTTATCCAAATAAAAAACTAAAATGTACCTAGTTAAAGGAAATTTAGTAACTATTAAAGATGAAATTGATTCTAATAAGCAGAAATGGTATTTCATTAATTACAAAGAAAAAGATATTAATATGTGGATAAAAGCAGAATCAATTGATATAAATAAATGAGCTAAATTTTATCAAAGTGCGGTCAAATTTTAGAAAGTTTTTATGATAGAACTTGCTATTTTGTACCGCACTTTTATTTTGAATACGAAAAGTCTTCATCCACGCCGAACGTGACCAAAACAACATTGTCAACCACGACGAAAGCACCCAAATCGGCAACAGCCAATCCATAGAAGTATATGCCGACAGTTTAGTGAAAGTAGGAAGCGACTACATCATTGAATTTTGGGGTAACCACTCGAGAACTTATAGTGTTAAATAATTTATCTAGTGATGGGAAAATATATCCTGGACAAATATTAAAATTGCCCATAATAAATAATGAAATCAAATCAAGTGAAAGAACTCTGAATATAAAACAGAAATCATCATTAAATAAATCAGCTACTCCAGTTGCTAAGGCTGAAATTTCTGAACCGATTATTAAAAATAAGCACTCATCAAGAAACGAGGAGAAAATTAATGCATTACACCCACAGGTGCGTTCTATTATTAGACAATTTTTAAACGAAGTATATAAGATATATAAAATTCAATTAGTAATTGTACAGGGATATAGAACATATGAAGAACAGAATAAATTATATGCACAAGGAAGAACATTACCAGGGAATATAGTAACTAAAGCCAAGGGTGGGCAAAGTAACCATAATTTTGGTTTAGCAATTGATGTTTTTCCTGTATGGGATGATGGGAAATTACATATGGATGCAAAATCGGATGATCAAAATATAAAAATACTTAAAATGATTTCACCTATTGGTATAAAAAATGGATTATCATGGGGAGGTAATTGGAAAAGTTTTAAAGATTATCCACATTTTGAGGTTTCTGTAGGAAAAACACTTTCAGAATTGAGAGAAGAGGTTAAGAAAGTTGGCGGTAATCCATTGAATGTTATATATAATATAAAGTAGGTTTTATATGATAAATAAATTAGGTTCATTATCCATAATAATTGTGCTGATGTTAATCGTGTTCTCTGTAGGAGAATGTAAAGAAAGAATTGTTTACCAATATGATCTAACAGAGCAAGGTGTAAGTTCACAGGGAGGAGAGGGTAGTCTTATAGCTAATAAAGGTGAAAAATGTAAAATTAAAGCTGTGTATTATGGTGAAATTGGTAAAGGAGAATATTTTTTTGTTTTTGATAATAAAGTACTTTTTTCTGGCGAGTATAATGAATTTGTTTTTTCAGAAGGCTATATTGGCGATAAATATAATGAGTACATATTAAAATCTAAAGAAATTTTGGATGTTAATCAGAAAGATACATATGATACCTTTAACGAATTAAAGGAACAAATTCCTATTAATATCTTGAAAGAATTCTGTGGTTAAAAGGGTGGAAGATTTATCGATAAAGGTAAAAGTAAATCAGTTTGATACGAACTAAAAGGTGTATTATATTCGTCCATTGGGATTAGTGTATCACTACAAAGATATAGAATCATATGCTTATAAACTAGAGGAGTGTTTAAGATGGCTTTAAGATTGACGACTTATTTCATTTTTACTATTCTGTCTTTTAATTCTTATGCTCAAATATCTATTATAGATAACAATATTTATCTCTCAGGTAATAAAATAGATTCTCCTCTACATCCGAATATTGTAGGTAGTAATTTATTTGCTTATGAAGATATGGTAGTAATATCAAACTCATATACTGCCTCATCAACAACAAAGACAGAGGTTAATTATTTTTTTAATTCTCTTACTGAGAAATTACAACGAGTAGAATGGATAAATTACTCTACTGCGTACGACCGATATTATGGCTATGTTATCAATTTCTCTAACGGAGAAAAAATATTGAATATTGATGATGACTATATAGATAGGTTAGAGAGCGAGTTTGGATTTAAAGATTACTCTTTTAAAAAGAAAAAAGAGAAGTTAATATTAATGATTGATTTTTTAGATGGTAAGTTGAATTTTGAAACTTATGACAATAAAAGTGCTGTAATCGTTAATTATAATATTGATTATAATGGTGGAATAAATAATCGTTACGAAGTGTGCGAATTTACGGATTTAAGAACGAGTAGTATGGCGTGTAAACAAATTGGATTTGTTAACTCTAAAAGTATTTTATATTCCAAGTCAGATGTAAAATATAAATCAAAAATGTATCTTGTAAAGGATGATCAGGTTGCTATATTAAATGAACAGGCTGATAAGCAAGGGCAAAAATGGTACTTCATCAACTACAAAGGCAAAAAAGACGTTAATATGTGGATAAAGGCAGAAGATGTTGATTTGAAGGAAAAATAATCGTTAATCAAAATTCCATGAAAAATGACCGCACTTTTGAAATAAATTCAAATACACTCAAAGTGCGGTTAATTTTTTAGAAATTTTATATAACAAGTCCCATAAAGGCAACGGCTTTAACGAACTGCGCTTTGAAGATGAAAAAGACCAGGAAGAAATCTTTATCCACGCAGAACGCGACCAAAACAACATCGTCAACCACGACGAAACCACCCAAATCGGCAACGACCGCACGGAGCAGGTGGGGCATGATGAAACGATTCATATTGGTAA
>NZ_SLYB01000050.1 GCF_004340985.1 Cricetibacter osteomyelitidis | reverse complement strand
GAAGGCTATGACGAAGTGATATTGGAAAGCGCGGGCGGACGGGTGATATTTAACGGGGAAGGCGTGACTTTTGAAGGGAATGTGCGGATTGAGGGCGAGTTGGTGTTTGAGAGTGGTGAGGCGGAGTGTACTAAAGTGTTTACTACACAGGTACATGATGCACAGCCGAGTGATTATCAATATAGCAATCGTCTGGATTTATATAATATATTCGGTCATTTAAAAGGGCAGAATATTGCTTATACCGTGAAGAATGCCCAAGATGAAGTTATTTATAATGGTGTTTTGGATGAAATGGCGAGGACGGAGAGAATTTATTCTGATAAACAAGAAAAAATTAAAATTACTATTAAAGTAGATAATAATAACGATGAAGAATTAATTTATGAAATAGAATTATTAGAGACTGAAAATGTAAATAATGCTCCGGCAGAATATCGTCAGGCATATTATAATGTAGAAGAAGACGATTCTTTAGAAAGTATATCAAAAAAATTTAATTTATCAGTAGATGAATTAATAATTATTAATAATTTTTCAGAAGGAAAACATAGTTTGTTAACAAATAAGCTAATTTTGCCTAGAAATATTTATAGAAAACCAAACTGAGGGTAAAAAATGGTTCAAAATAACTGTATTCAAATGAGAAGTGAATATAATGGCAAACCTGTTGCTGTTGTGGAATGCAAAAAGGAATGTTGTTGTAACAGAGATATAACAATGATTGAATTTATGATGATAACTAAAAGTAATACGGCTAAAGGATACTTATCTGATTTGAATAAAGGTTTTAAAAAATGGGGAATTAATACCTGTATAGAAAAAGCCTGTTTTATAGCGCACACATTAAAAGAAACTGCGAATTATACTTTATTAGAAGAAATACTCGTTGACCCAAAAGATGAAGAATTGAATTATAAAGGTTATAAAGGTCGAGGCCTTATGCAACTTACTTTTGAGGAAAATTATGCAGCATATGGTATAGCAGTTGCAAATGATCGTAATAAGTTTTTAGGTAAAAATAAGGATTTAATATCAAAAGATAAAGCACACGCAGTTGGTTCAGCACTGTGGTATTGGAAAGAACATCGTAAATTGACTAATTATGCTTTATCGAATGATTTCATCACAACTTGCGCTATAATTAACGGTGGGTTTAATGGTTTTATTGATAGAAAAAATTTTTATAAAAAAGCTTTAGTCGCATTTAATGTCAAAGAATGTGTTAATTTAGACAAGAAAGTTATTAATATGTTATATGGATACTTACCTTTTGAAGAAAGCTATGTATATAAATACTTGATAGCCGAAACATTTGGATGGGGGTTGTGGCATGATCCTGATTCGAAGCGAAAAGGAACAAAAAAGGAATTAAAAGAAGCTAAGAAAGGTTATACAAGATTTCTTGAATTAGTAGAAGGAAAAATATACCCTTTTGGATTTAACAAAACCAAAAAACAAGAAAGAAAAAGTTATGGGTATACTGGAACATCAGCCGTAAATTATGCTAAAAATTGGTTAATTAAATATGAAAAAAGTATCTAGAATTATCTTATTGTGTTTATTTTTTATCTTTTCTATGAATTGTTTCGGAAGAGAAGAGTTTTTTTGCTTTAGAAATATCGAAACTGATAAAATATTATTAGTCAAACCGGATTTAAGTTATATTTTACATTATCCTAGTAAATATAAAGTAAATCTTAGTAAAAAACCTTCTAATATAGAGATTATTGATGATTTTGAAGGAAAACCAGAATATTTTAAAACTTATAATGTTTTTTATAAGAAAAAATCTATTGGAATTTATAAAGTAGAAATTCAGGGGTATATCATATATTCTGTAACCTACCTAGATGTTAGAAAAAATAAAATTTATTATTTTGATTCAGAACTAGATGAAACAGAAAAAGAAAAATTTAACTGTTTATAAGTTATCTTATAGAAATATACAAATTTTAATTTTTAAATAGGTATAAAATCATAAAAAAATTATTGATAAATAAAGTATAGTATTATGTGATTTTTATATTATAGAATAATAAATTTATTATTTATATAGAATGAGACTCTATATCTATATTGATTTTTTAGAAAAAATATATCTTAGCAATTGTAAATATAAAAACATATCAAAAGTGCGATCGAATTTTTGAAAGTTTCGCTAAAACTTTTAATTTCTGAATCGCACTTTTCTTTTTAAGAGTAAAAATGGGAAGAGCCAAACGAATCTATACTAATACACAAGATATAGTAAAAGTTATTACCGGAAAATTAGAATTTATAGATTAAAAGGAAGGATAATTATGGCAAGATTTTCTGTAAAAGTGATAAATTTAGACAATAAAGCGGTAGGTAGCGGCTATACAGTAAGTATTATTAAACAAAATGTAAGTGTTTTCGAAGCACAAACCGACGAAAATAGTGAAGTGTTCTTTGACGAAAATTTAGTAAAAGGAAGAAGAGTTCAATTTGGTTTTTGGGGTAAGGAATATCCTAAAGAGTCGGTGCCCGTGACGAAAGAGATTTTATGGGATATAGAGCGTGCGTCAGGTACGTTGAGAGTTCCTAAACTATGTGAAATCGAACTAAAAGAAACGGAAAATAAAAATGGAGAGAAAGCGGAATACATACAGGCAAAGTATGTTGTAAAACCAGGAGATACTTGGGAAGCGATTGCTAAGAATTTAAATATTACATCAGATGAAATTATACTATTGCAATCCCATAACCAATTACCTCTAGATAATAAACAATTGCCGCCGATAGGTGTTGAACTACTGTATTTTAAAGGGTTAGATAGAATACCAGAGAAGAATTCAAATGATAAGATTTATACTAGGAGTTGTAGGACTGAGAGACCTGAAGTTATTATCAGTGATCAAAACGAATGTTCATGTGGCAAACGGTTTTATAAAAAAATTATTTGTGTTTCTTATAAAGGAATTAATTTTGGCCCAAAATATTCAGGGAATATGAAATTAGAAAATTACAATAGATGGGATTTTCTTCTTTCTAATAAGAAAATAACTGAAGATGAAAAAAAGATATTGATTGCAATGTCTCCTAATGAAGGAAATTTAGATTCAGTTCAATCTTACGATTCCGAAATATTAACTGCTGGAGCTATGCAAAAAACTATAAGTTCAGATGGGACAGGTGAGTTGCCTATGCAACTTTATAAATTTAAACAAAACTACCCAGAGTTATTTAGGCAATATTTTTCACATTGTGGATGGGACGTTAAACAAATTAAGGATGCTAAGGGAAAAACAGTAAGTATTGCATATTATAATGGAAATACTGGAACATCATTAAAAAATGAAATTAGGAAAAATTGTAATAAGAAAAATCAAGGGAAGATAATTGAGAATAAGGCTACTGCTATCATTATCGAAGGAATAATGCTTCCTGAATATCAGGATTTGCAAATTGAGGATTTTATCGAACGATTACATCTAGCTCTAAAAATTAAACCATTGGGATATCAGTATTCTATAGCTAGTTATGCTAGATCAAATTTATTAAAAGCTACTGTATTAGATCATCACGTTAATAGACCAGGCTATGTTAGTAAGGATTTTGGAAAAGCATTAGACTATTTTTACAGTGTCAATCCTAAAGCAAGTAAGAATCCGGCTGATTGGGGAAATTCTCATAACCGATACGAAAAATATATTGTTGACTATTATGGAATTCATCGCAGAGGCACTGATATGAAACAAAGATATTCAAATTTAAAAACAAGGATAATGAAATGAAGAAGTTATTATTTTTTATATTAATATTTTATATGAGAGAATCATTTGCAGAGTCTCAAATAATTTTTGAACAAGCTGATTATCAGCTTATTCTAGAAAGTGAAAAGAATTGTAGTAATATTTATTTTTTAGATAAAAAATTGAATAAAAAAGATAAAATTATTATTCCTGTTACAAATACATTAAACCAATGTTTTAATAATAAAGATGTATCCCCCTATAAAAGTGATTTATATAGTTTTAAATTAGATAGATATCTTAGAGTTGATTACCAAGAAATAGAGAAGGTTAGTGATGGTTTGAATAATGAAATAATAAGACAAGAAAAATGTGCAATACTAGATTTAAAAACATTAGTTTTGATTAATTCAGCTTCAGCAAGGGATGAAATCTGTACTGAAGATAATTATCAAGACTATTTGTTTAGATTTATCGGGTTTCCTGTTACTACTGAAGCATTAATCCAATATCTTAATACAAACCAAAATTTAGAAAATGGATCTGATAATTTAGAACTTTATATTAATATTTTATTAGCTAATGGTCTTAAAATAGATGAAATTACTATGTTAGCTAAAGTTCTATATGAAAAAAATTTGAAAAAACAGTACTTTGAACTTATTAAAATAAGATATATTAAGAATAAAACTTTCTTATATAATAGTTTTAATGATAAGACAAAAATGTATCTGATAAGAGGTGATAAAGTGTCTATTTTAAACCAAAAAATAGATGAAAATAACCAAAAATGGTATTTTATCAACTATAAAGGTAAAAGAGAAATTAATATGTGGATTAAAGCAGAAGACATTGATATTAAGTAATATGAAAATTTTCTATAAATTATATATATTATATTTTATGAACGTTTTTAATAAAAAAGGAAAAATATCTGATTCAGATATGCCCGATTTAACAAATGAAAGTTGCATGAAAAACTTAACTAGAAAAGTCAACAAAGGATTAGACGGGCATTCTAATAGAGTATTATATAAGGAACAAATAAAGAAAATATTTTTTGATATGTACGGGAGTTGTAAATAATGAAAAAATTAGTTATTTTTATTCTATTTCTTTTCTCTTTAAATTTATCAGCATCAATGACCAATAATTCACCATTTTTTCATATTACTGATAAATTTGGTCATAAAATAGAATTTTATATGCCGGAAGCTTCTTCGGATTTAGAGGGATTTACTGCTATTCAAAATGATAAAAATAGTAAAAAAATTATTTGGATTGCTCCATTTTTAGCTCAGCAGCCGGATCTTGCATTTGCTTTTTTTAATGAAATTAAAGATAGAGGGAATTATCTTATTTTATCAATAAAGATCCAACCAAGTTATAATCAAACAGGTATTCCTTATGTTGATGATTATTTTATTTATACTGCTTTTAAATTAGATAATGGTATCTATAAATTAGACGAAGAATTATCTAACTTTTTAGGTGCCGGAGGTGATATTTATGATATTCAAGATATTAATAATGCTGATATTATTGAGCCTAGAATAACTTATATATATCCATATAAAACGGAACAAGAAGTGAGAAATGCATTAAATAGCAATCTTTTTAAATTATGGAATTCAAATAGAAATAAAATTATTCGAGGTGAGATAAGACGTAAGACATTATTTCAAGATGTATCGAATTATATTCAAACTGAAAAAAAATATTTAATTAAAGGTGATAAATTTATAATTAAAAATATAAGTTCTAAATGGTTAGAAATTGAATATAAAAAAAGGGATGAAATTATTATAGGATGGGTTCAGTGTATTGATACAAATATATGTTTAAATTAGTTATTCTTAATGAAAACAATATAAATCTAATGAGATATTAAATTTGACTAAATTCTTTTTAAATAAGATGTTTTATCAATTTAGAAGATAAAATCAATCGATATAAAAATTAATAAAATATGTTAAAAGTGCGATAGAATTTTTGAAAGTTTTACTAAAATTTTTAATTTTCTAACCGCACTTTTCTTTTTAATAATAAAAAAGAAAAGAGGGAAATTTTATTCACGCCGAACGTGACCAAAACAACATCGTCAACCACGACGAAACCACCCAAATCGGCAACGACCGCACGGAGCAGGTGGGGCATGATGAAACGATTCATATTGGTAA
>NZ_SLYB01000049.1 GCF_004340985.1 Cricetibacter osteomyelitidis | reverse complement strand
TCAAATTTGATGCGGTTTAATTCAATCAATACGGAACCTTCTTTAGTCAGATTGTTGCTTTTATCGGCTATCTTTAAGATATTCGCCAAATAATCACCATAACTTTTTGGGGATTGCGTAAGCGCTTCCGGCAACCCGGTTTGCGCATTCAGTTTCGCATTGACCAATTTTAACATTTCCGCCTGCTCGCCAATACCTTTCGCCCGCGTACTTATGCCGCTTTGTGCCGCCGTGATGAGGCTCATGAGATAATTGGTGACCGGATACAGTTTATTGGGCTGATTGTAATAATCGAGCATTAAACGATTAAGCAGATTTAACTGTGCAATAATGCTGTGGTCGCCGCTTTGTTCCGCCATGGCGCGATGTGCTTTGGTCAGGTTTATCATATCCTGTTCATATTGCGTCGGACGATAGGTTAAATATTGCTCCATCTGTTGCCAGGTTTTATTATTCACCGCGCCATCATGGGTTTCAGATTGAAATACCCGTTTTATACCGCTGAATAGCCCGTCTTTTTTATTCGCATCGCCAACCGGAAAACCGGAATAGGATTTGGCGCGTAAAAATTTTCAAAAAAACCACCGCACTTTCCGCTTTATCCCCAAAAGTGCGGTCTGATTTTAATAAGTTTTACTGCTCATCGCCGTATTTTTCAAGCCATGCTTGGATTTTTGCTTCGGTTTTCTTTTCGTTGTAGCCACGTTGTGGGAACAGGCTGAATTGATAAAACCAATTAAAATAGTCGCTGCTTATCCGTTTTTCCTTTTTAAAGTAATGGGCAAATTCTTCATCGGGATTGTAGCAGCTTAGATAATCCTGAATAAATTCAAGCAAGGCTTGATTTTGGTATGGGCAGGCGGGGCGGTAAATGCCCAGCAATAAGCGGCGTTTCTTGGCTTTTGCCTGGTTTTCATGGGGCAGATGAATCACCAAGGCACCATGTGGCTTTTGGCGTATCCATGGGGTAAACATTTCGGGTTGAAGGTAATAATTCAGTATCCCTTGATTGCGTTTGGCGGAAAGGGGATAACGCAGAATATACAGTCGCCCCCAATCCCAAAAATATACCAAACGCCGTTTGCTATCAAAACGCACCGCACGCCAGCGTGGGGAGATCACCATATAGAACCAAAAGAGGGGAAGGAGGATATTAATAAACAAGTCCCAATAAAAATCATTCCTACGTTTGCTTAGTTTATATTCAACAAATTCTTTATAACTTAAGCCACCAAGGATATACCCAATATTGTCAGGATCTTGGAGAAATAAAAATTCTCTGTCTATACTTGGCATAGGATCTGTGGGACATAAAAGTTCGTTGAAAGTACTGATAAGAACATCAATATGGTATTTTCTGCTATCACTAAAAAAATAATTATTGATAGACAAAGCTATAATAGCTAAAAACCACACCCAAGAAAGATCGGCACGGATATGTCCGTCGGTATAGCGACGCACTTCAATCACTCCATTACCCAGTTGCTTGACATTTCGGGCAACCATATCGGGGCTATATTGTTTTTCGGTCATTTATTTTCTCTTTTATAAAATTTTCAGAAAAACCACCGCACTTTTCAGTCGGCAAAAGTGCGGTCAGATTTTGAATGGGTTTTACTGCTCATCGCCGTATTTTTCAAGCCATGCTTGGATTTTTGCTTCGGTTTTCTTTTCGTTGTAGCCACGTTGTGGGAACAGGCTGAATTGATAAAACCAATTAAAATAGTCGCTGCTTATCCGTTTTTCCTTTTTAAAGTAATGGGCAAATTCTTCATCGGGATTGTAGCAGCTTAGATAATCCTGAATAAATTCAAGCAAGGCTTGATTTTGGTATGGGCAGGCGGGGCGGTAAATGCCCAGCAATAAGCGGCGTTTCTTGGCTTTTGCCTGGTTTTCATGGGGCAGATGAATCACCAAGGCACCATGTGGCTTTTGGCGTATCCACGGGGTGAACATTTCGGGTTGAAGGTAATAATTCAGTATCCCTTGATTGCGTTTGGCGGAAGGGGGATAACGCAGAATATACAGCCGTCCCCAGTCCCAGAAATACACCAAACGCCGTTTGCTATCAAAACGCACCGCACGCCAGCGTGGGGAGATCACCATATAGAACCAAAAGAGGGGAAACAGAATATAAAACCAGCCCCAGTAGCGGTTTGCCCAGTGCATTTCGAGCATCTCAGTTTTATACAAGTCATACTCATTTAAAGGTATATCTTTTCCTAAAGATGTTGCTATATCAAAATATCTTAACCATCCTTTTTCTAATGCCCAATCCACCGAAATTGCCCATTTTATATAATGAAACATATTCTGATCGGTTAAGTAATCATAAACAAGTATACCCATCATCCCTAAAAACCACACCCAAGACAGATCGGCACGGATATGTCCGTCGGTATAGCGACGTACTTCAATCACTCCATTACCCAGCTGCTTGACATTGCGGGCAACCATATCGGGGCTATATTGTTTTTCCATGGCTTATTTTACTCCTGTATAGCTGATTTCACTTTCAAAATAATCGGCACTTAATCGATACCACCAATTCGAGACATCTTCCCCCAGTTTCGGGTATTTCACTTTAACGGTTAGACTATTCATTATGGTTGTACCTTGGCTCTTACGCATATAGCGATAATGTCGCAACGTATTAATTTGTGTGAGATCAATTAAGATCTCGCCCTCCGATAAAAACGCTTTACGTACCTTATCAGTGGGAATAGGTACGGATACGTAACTTTCCATAGGTAATGCGGAGTGAGGGGTATAATCCGTTATATGGATTTCCACTTCCAGTTTATTAACACTGCTTTCATCCTTAAATGCTGGGCAATAGGCTTTTAGTTGATATTGATTTGCTAATGTAGTATCAATACCTATTCCCCAGACTAAGTTATAGAAGCCTTCCATTTCTTTTTCGAAGAATATTTTTATTTTTTGAGAATCACTAGATTGTCCCAAAGTAGCTAATGCTTTTGCTTGAGATAATCTATCTGATAAATCTTGTCTCTTCACTCCCCAATACGTCCCCGATCTCCCCCAGAACCCCGTTCTCACCCACAGCTCAAATTCATTATCCGATACCAGCATCGTTAGGGTTGCCGTTATCGCCAACATTGCCCCAATACCGATAAAGACGCCTGTATAAGCAAAAGTTGAAATAAAGAAACTCACTTCCGCCATACCCGCCATAATTGCCGCATTCCGTGCGCCCGTATTACCCGTGCGTGTCTCTTTTATCGCTTGCGCAATGGAAATCACCACCCCCAACACATTGGCAAAACGCCCCACATTCTGTAATGTTAAGTAGCGGGACAGTTGAAGCCCTTTACCCACTTTGGTTTCTATTCCAATCGGGGTCTTAAAGTTTATTAGCCCATGAATCTGCTTGACTGCCGCACTATCCAATTGACGGTAGAATGTTGCCATCGCCTCCTTGACTAACGATTTATTTGTCCGCTCCAAACTACCGACCAATGCGGCAAAATCATTAGTCAGCCCTACCGCCGGATGTAAAAACCACGCCGACAACGAACCGGCATTATCCGATTTATACTTCATCCATTCTTTTAAATTCACGATTAAACTTGCACCGGCAAAAAATGTGCCGACCGTTTCATTCACCCGAACCAGCCGTGTCGCCGGCGTATGTTCGTTTTTCACTACGACCTGTACGTTCATATTAATGTAATGGGATGTGCCCGCCCGGATATGTTTGGTTAATTCCGCCCGATAATGTGCCGCACTTAACCCGACAAAAAGTTCATCGCTATTTTTTATCAGCGTATGCATCTGCTTATTCACAATCGCCGCCCCCGCATTCACATTGTTAACATGTGATGTGCTGATTTGTAAAAATTTTCAAAAAAACCACCGCACTTTTCAGTCGGCAAAAGTGCGGTCAGATTTTAATAAGTTTTATTGCTCATCACCGTATTTTTCAAGCCAGGCTTGGATTTTCGCTTCGGTTTTCTTTTCGTTGTAGCCGCGTTGTGGAAATAGGCTGAATTGATAAAACCAATTAAAATAGTCGCTGCTTATCCGTTTTTCCTTTTTAAAGTAGTGGGCAAATTCTTCATCGGGATTGTAGCAGCTTAGATAATCCTGAATAAATTCAAGCAAGGCGTGATTCTGGTATGGGCAGGCGGGGCGGTAAATGCCCAGCAGTAAGCGGCGTTTCTTCGTTTTTGCCCGGTTTTCATGGGGCAGATGAATCACCAAGGCACCATGTGGCTTTCGGCGTATCCACGGGGTGAACATTTCGGGTTGAAGGTAATAATTCAGTATCCCTTGATTGCGTTTGGCGGAAGGGGGATAACGCAGAATATACAGCCGTCCCCAGTCCCAGAAATACACCAAACGCCGTTTGCTATCAAAACGCACCGCACGCCAGCGTGGGGAGATCACCATATAGAACCAAAAGAGGGGAAACAGAATATAAAACCAGCCCAAGTAAAAACTAGAATGATGTCTTCTTAACATTCCCTCAGCAAATTCATTAAAGTTTCTTCCATCGTAAGTGAAACCAATATTTTGAGGATTTTCATAAAATTTAAAGGTTTTTTGTATGCTTGTTATAGGATCTATTGCCCATAATATTTCCTTAAATATACTTTGAGTAGTCAAGTAATCATAAATAATCACAGCCATAACACATAAAAACCATACCCAAGACAGATCGGCACGGATATGTCCGTCGGTATAGCGACGTACTTCAATTACCCCATCACCTAACTGTTTCACATTACGGGCGACCATATCGGGGCTATATTGTTTTTCCATGGCTTATCTTACTCCTGTATAGCTGATTTCACTTTCAAAATAATCTGCATTAAATCGATACCACCAATTCGAGACATCTTCCCCCAGTTTTGGGTATTTCACTTTAACGGTTAGACTATTCATTATAGTTGTACCTTGGCTCTTCCGCATATAGCGATAGTGCCGCAACGTATTAATTTGTGTGAGATCAATTAAGATCTCGCCCTCCGATAAAAACGCTTTACGTACCTTATCAGTGGGAATAGGTACGGATACGTAACTTTCCATAGGTAATGCGGAGTGAGGAGTATAATCCGTTATATGGATTTCCACTTCCAGTTTATTAACGCTGCTTTCATCCCTAAATGCCGGGCAATAGGCTTTCAATTGATATTGATTTGCTAAGGTAGTATCAATACCGATACCCCATACCAAGTTGTAAAAACCTTCCATTTCTGCTTCAAAGAATGCTTTAATTGTTGTAACTTCATCAGATATTGCATTTGATGATAATTTTTCTGCTTTTGAAATTTGACCTTGAATTTTATCATCTCTTTTATCTCCCCAATACTCCCTCGATTCTCCCCAGAACCCCGTTCTCACCCACAGCTCAAATTCATTATCCGATACCAGCGAGGTTAGGGTTGCCGTTATCGCCAACACTGCTCCAATACCGATAAAGACGCCTGTATAAGCAAAAGTGGAAATAAAGAAACTCACTTCCGCCATACCCGCCATAATTGCCGCATTCCGTGCGCTCGTATTACCCGTGCGTGTCTCTTTTATCGCTTGCGCAATGGAAATCACCACCCCCAACACATTGGCAAAACGCCCCACATTCTGTAATGTTAAGTAGCGGGACAGTTGAAGCCCTTTACCCACTTTGGTTTCTATTCCAATCGGGGTCTTAAAGTTTATTAGCCCATGAATCTGCTTGACTGCCGCACTATCCAATTGACGGTAGAATGTTGCCATCGCCTCCTTGACTAACGATTTATTTGTCCGCTCCAAACTACCGACCAATGCGGCAAAATCATTAGTCAGCCGTACCGCCGGATGTAAAAACCACGCCGACAACGAACCGGAATTATCCGATTTATACTTCATCCATTCTTTTAAATTCACGATTAAACTTGCACCGGCAAAAAATGTACCGACTGTTTCATTCACCCGAATCAGCCGTGTCGCCGGCGTGTGTTCGTTTTTCACTACGATGTGTACGTTCATATTAATGTAATGGGATGTGCCCGCACGGATATGTTTGGTTAATTCCGCCCGATAATGTGCCGCACTTAACCCGGCAAAAAGTTTATCGCTATTTTTTATCAGCGTATGCATCTGCTTATTCACAATCGCCGCGCCCGCATTCAGATTTTTAACATATGACACACTAAGTGTTTCTAAGGTTAATCCCGCCGCCGCTAAAAAACGTCGATAGGGTATTGCATTCGTCACCCCTTCTTCCCAAAGGGACAGCTGTGCCGACATGATTGAGTCTATCGTGACATCAAAACGTAATGCCTTTATGCTCAGTTTTTTTAACGCGGCTTGGGGCAGTTGATTCAGTTTTTCACCGATAGACAGCAAGTTAGCTAAATTATCGCCCCACGAGGCGCCGGTGAGTAATAACTTTTTCTGATATTCCATCCCTTTCGGTGTGTTGCCCAATCCCGCCATCGCCGTGCCGTAATACGCCATCGCATAATCCGCCATTGACGCCAGTCTTTCCCATTGCTTTTCATTTTCTTTACACAACGCCTCTAACAACGCCATTTTAGTCTGCGGTGTCCCATTTCCACTTTGGTTTAAGAGCGTAAACTGCGCCTTAGCAAGGTTTTGCATAATGTTTTCTTCCATTAACGGCGACTTTTGCGCATAGTATTTAATTTGTTCGCGCATACCTTCAGCTACCGGGTCGGAACTCATCAATCGTTTAGCCCAATTCGGATTCTTATAAACATGTTGCTCTATCTGTTCAATCGCCTTGGCAGTAGTGACCGGATAAAGCAGTTTGGCGAATTCGTTTAAACCGTTAGCGTGAATAACCTGATGATACATTGAAATATCTTTTGCATCGCCAATGCGGTCAAAAAGTGCAATCACCATCGTTTTCTTTGCCGTACAATGTTCAAACACCTTATGTTCCGGATGATAACCAATCCCCGTGGCTCTGCGATAGCTATCATTTTTATCTTGCCCGGCCTTTGTCGGTTGAAAATCCGCCACCTTTTCGGCAAGCTCTTTCCCCGGGAAAATAAACTCGCCCGTGCCGCTTAAGGGAATTTTCTGCATGATTTTTTTCCGTGCTTCGACATCATGCTCTAATTTTTCAAACATCTCCGGTGTCCAGCGAATTTCACTGTAAGCACATTCTATCTCGCCGACCTGGGCATGCACGTAAGCGTAAGGGAATGAGCGGGGTAATTTTTTCCATTCTCCGCGTGCCGTTCCGTCCGCCCAGACATATTGACTAAAATGATAAGGCAGACCCCAACTATCGGGGTTAGGCGCATTACTGTCATCTTTTGACACATTGTATTCAAATATCAACCAACGTTTTTTCTCATCTGTGGTATGCCCCACATGTTTAACGCGAGCAAGAATATACAGATACCCTTGACGCAAACGGCGTAAGTCATAATTCGGATCGGCAATGCCCGTCGGCATTGGTGGAACCGTGCCTGTTTGAGCCGCGTTGTTTAAGGCATTCGCCGTCAGGCTGAAACGCACCGGAAATATCGGTACAATATCTAATTGACAGGCAAGGGGTTGTCCTATCGTTAGGGCATTTGGATCGATGCGTGGATCGGTAAGCGCATTGGTTTTATTTGGCATAGTTTATTCCTTGGATTCCATCACTATTTTTACTTTTTCATAGAGCAATTCGCTGATTTCAACTTCGGTAAGATCATTTCCATATTCCTTTTCAAGTTCACACCAATAATGTGTAAGTTTACTGACATCGCCTGAAAGGTAACAAAGTACCTTAACTAATTGAATGACACTTCCTTCTGTTTTAAAACCAAATTCAAGTGTGTTATTAAAATATGTTGCAATATCCGCTGCGGGGATTTTTTGTTGCGGAAATTCCGCCGGAATAATCTCCGTTTGTAATTTTTTCAGTAATCGATGCTTACCGCGCTCTGTTAGAAATCCCTGCAAAAATTCATCATATGCCA
>NZ_SLYB01000048.1 GCF_004340985.1 Cricetibacter osteomyelitidis | reverse complement strand
GAATATCAAGAGAAAGGTGAAAAAACTAAAAAATAAACCCTCTTTTATCAAATTGCTTTGAAAAGCAAAGCGGGAGTGGGTTTGTCAGTAGTCTGTGACAACATTAAGTTGTCTCCAAGTTTAACATCTCTTAAACCGATTCTGATTTTACCGTTACTAGGCTCATTAATCGTCGGTTTAGGTATGATTTATGTCATTAACCCGCCGGTAGCCAGCATTATGACCACCCTAACGGATTGGTTAAGAACAATGGGGGAAGTGAATGCGGTGATCCTTGGTATTATCCTCGGCACAATGATGTGTACGGATATGGGCGGTCCGGTGAACAAAGCGGCTTATACCTTCTCTGTGGGTATGATCGCATCACAAGTTTACACTCCAATCGCTGCCGCAATGGCCGCCGGTATGGTGCCGCCAATCGGCATGACAATTGCAACCTTAATCGCACGCAATAAATTCAACGAAAATCAACGCAATGCGGGTAAAGTGTCATTTTTATTAGGTCTGTGCTTTATTTCCGAAGGTGCATTACCATTCGTTGCGGCAGACCCGATTCGTGTGATTGTCAGCGCCATTTTAGGCGGAGCAACGGCCGGTGCAATCTCAATGTGGGCGGGTATTCAATTACAAGCACCGCACGGCGGTTTATTCGTGATTCCGTTTGTTTCCCAGCCGGTATTATATTTGGCCGCTATCGCTATCGGCTCTGTGATTACGGGCGTGGTGTATTCAATCATCAAACCAAAACTGGCGGAATAATCACCGCACTTTAACCACATTCTTCATAGAACGCCAAAGGCAGGGATATTTCTCTGCCTTTTATTTTGGTGTTTACGATGGGATTTGATAGAATAGTGCGGTATCTTTTTAAGAAATTTTTAAGAACTATCACATACAATCAGCACGGAAAATTATGGCAGAAAATAATCAATTTAAACTGGAATGGAATTGTCGTCGGGGAATGTTAGAACTGGATAATGTGATTATGCCGTTCTATAAACAGCATTTTGTGAACCTGAACGAGCAACAAAAACAAGCCTTTATCCGTTTGTTGGATTGCACGGATTTACAACTTTTTTCGTGGATTTTCAAAGGCAGTGAGCCGGAAGATGTTGAATTACGCCAAATTGTCACCCATATACAAAATTTGCAAATCTTAAAAAGATCTTAAGATTCGCGGAAATTTACAAAATATTTTGAACTTTTATTATTTCAACCTCTCTAACTAAGCAAATAGACTTGCTGTCTTTGGTTAAAATTGTGAGTAGGTATGGAATACCAGTAGGGAGATTTCACTGTTGAGTGAGCAATTAACCGATCAAGCTTTAGTAGAAAGAGCACAGCAAGGCGATAAGAAAGCGTTTAATTTGTTGGTATCACGCTATCAGAATAAAGTTGCAGGTTTGCTGACACGTTATGTGTCGCCTAACGATATTCCCGATGTGGTACAAGAATCTTTTATTAAAGCCTATCGTTCCTTGGAATCTTTCCGCGGTGATAGTGCGTTTTATACTTGGCTTTATCGTATCGCTGTGAATACAGCAAAGAATTATTTAACGGCCCAAGGTCGTCGTCCGCCAACGGAAGATATTTTGGCAGACGAAGCGGAATCCTATGATTTAGGATCGAATTTAAGGGATGTTGAAACCCCGGAAAACCTAATGTTGTCGGTGGAACTGAAAAAAGTGGTTTTTGATACCATCAACGGTTTGCAAGAAGAATTGAAAACAGCGATTACATTACGGGAAATTGAAGGGATGAGCTATGAAGAAATTGCTGAAGTAATGGATTGTCCGGTTGGCACTGTGCGTTCTCGCATATTCCGAGCAAGAGAAATTATTGAAAGCAAAGTCCAACCGCTGATTCAACGTTAAACAAATTGTAAAATAAATGTGCTATAAACAAACAACCTTGTTGGAGTTCAAAATGCAAAAAGAATTACTTTCCGCCTATATGGATGGTGAAAATGTCGATCAGCAAACCGTAGATATGATTTGCCAGGATGTCGGTTTGCAACAAAAATGGGCGAATTATCACACCGTTCGTTCTGTAATGCGTCAAGAAAGTGAAGTATTCTTAGGTGCAGGTTTCACCGCAAAAATGGCAGAATTAATTGATGCAGAACCAACCTTAAATGTGGCGAAAGTTTTTGAAGATCAGCCAAGTGTGACAGAAACCGTACGTAATCTGTTTGCTCAGCGTATCAAAGCCTTATTAATGCCGTTGACCCAATTCGCAGTGGCGGCCGGCGTGTGTTTTGCGGTGGTGTTCGGTGTACAAACTTCAATGAATAAAGATAACAGCGTGAATAATGATATTCCGGTGTTGCAAACTTCACCGTTTAATTCCAGTACGCAGGCGGTCAGCTATAATGCACCGGCACAAGATGTAGCAACCAGCGAGAAAGTGGAAGAGCATAATAAACGTATCGGTTCAATGTTGCAAAACTATGAATTACAACGCCGTATCTATGCAGATGATTTACAATTAAATTCATCAAAATAATAATTTCTGATATGATTTGTTCACCACCTTATTTAAGGTGGTGAATTTGTTTCAGGGGTATTTGTTTTAGGGAAAGGCAAAATGGAATTCATGAAAATTTTACGAAAAACAACCGCACTTTTTGTGTTTTCTTGTGTGTTTATCGGCACTAATGCCTTGGCGAATACAGAAAATTCAGTGTTGACTCTGTTGAACCAAATGCGTCAGGCGGAAGACAGTTTAAGTTATGAACGCTTTTTTCTGCAAATTACCCCGGCGAATATCGAATCATTGCGTTATCGTCATACAAAAGTGAATGGTATTGCTTATGCTCAGCTCATTAATTTAGACGGCAGTCAGCAGGAAATTTTACAACGGGGCAATTTGGTGGCGTATTTTAATTCCAATTTTCAGCCTTTTACCATTCAATCCAATCAAATTGTGGAAAGTCTTCCCATTGGTTTGCGGGCGAATTTTGAACAGTTAAGCCGTTATTATGATTTTGTGGACGGCGGACGTAACCGAGTGGCCAACCGCATTGTGCAAACGGTTAAACTGTTGCCTAAAGATAATTTCCGTTATCAATATGTGCTGTTTATTGATGAAGAACATCATTTGTTGTTACGCAGTGATTTATTGGATCGTGACGGTCAACTATTGGAACAATTCCGTACGGTTAATGTACAAATCAGCGATGAATTAACCCAATTAGCGGAACATTTTGACCATTTCCGTTTTCCGCCCTTGATTGTTGCCGATTCGAAAACAGAAGATAAAAAAGCGAAACAAAACTGGCAGGCAAGCTGGTTACCACCGGGTTTTAAATGCATTAAATCGGAGAATGACGATTATGAAAATACGGTGATTGAAAGCCAGCTCTATAGTGACGGTTTGTTTTCCTTTACGCTTTATATTTCACCAAGCGAATTACCGGATAATTATGAAAACAGCTGGAAGCAGGGCGTTCACACTATTTACAGCGAAACCCTGAACGGTCGGGAAATTACCTTAATCGGTCAACTGCCGCTCACTACGGCAAAACGTATTGTGCAAGATATTAAATTTAACTAAGGCTTAATTATGCTCACAGAAAGTGCGGTCGTTATTGACTATAATTCTGGCGTTGCCACCGTGCAATGCCAAGCCCAATCTGCCTGTGGTAGCTGTGCTGCTCGCAAAGGTTGCGGCACATCCATATTATCTGAACTTGCAGGAAGCAAAGGTACGCACACTTTCACCGTTGAAAGCCTAATGCCGCTCAAAGCCGGGCAACAGGTGCAAATCGGTTTAGAAGAAAAATCTTTAATTTTCACCGCACTTTTAATGTATATCGTGCCGCTTACCACGCTGTTGCTGACCACGTTGGTTTGCAATCAATTTATTCAAAATGAATTGGTGACTGCCGCAATCATTTTTCTTTGCACCGCATTATCGTTTATCGTCGTAAAAGGCTATGCCAAAAGGCTCAATAAAAAATCGGCCTATAAACCGATTTTGTTGAGAGTGTTGTAATTATTTTTCATACCAAATCCGATTTACATACCAAGTCAACAATCCCGACGGTGTATTAACCTTGATTTCATCATCGATGGTTTTGCCGATTAAAGCACGAGCGACCGGTGAATCAATAGAAATCCAATTTTTTGCCGGAGCAAATTCATCGCAGCCAACAATGCGGTAGGATTTTATTTCACCTTGTTCGTTTTCCAATTCCACCCAAGCACCGAAAAACACTTTGCCTTCCTGTTTTGGTGAATAATCCACAATTTGTAATACTTCCAAGCGTTTGGATAAAAAACGCACACGGCGATCAATTTCCCGCAAACGGCGTTTGCCGTAGATATATTCTGCATTTTCACTGCGATCCCCAAGAGCGGCCGCATCCGACACCGCTTGAGTGACTTTCGGGCGTTCGTCTCTCCATAGGTATTTCAATTCTTGATCTAAAATGTTCCAACCGGCACGGGTGATATAATTTGATTTTGCCATTATAACCCCTTTCGGATCCAGTATTTGAAAGGCAGTTCAGCGGTTTCACTGGCAATCAGACGGTGATCCATAAATTGACAAAAGCTCGGAATATCGCGAGTGGTGGCGGGATCATCAGCGATCACCAATAAAATTTCGCCGTCATTCATTTTGCGGATATGTTTACGCACTAGCATTACCGGCTCCGGACAGCGTAATCCTACGGCATCAAGTGTTTGATTAATTTGAATTTCAGTCATTTTCGTGATGGTTTATATGTTTTCCTAAATTTCTTGCGTATAATAGGGGGTCATTAATGTTTGTATTTGAGTTGTCGCTTAAATTTAGCACAGGCAAGACGGAAAATGAAGCCAATAGCAACACTATTGGCGAATTTGACAACGCAGAATGTGCTAAATTTAAGTATAGCCCTTCGGACTAGGGCTATTTTTAGTCAGAACAAGGCAAAAATAATCACTAGTTCAAATAATAGATAAACATCAACAGTTCCTACACAATTTGAATTATAAACCTAATGAGGGCGAACAGTTTCACGTGCAGTATTTGATACCTAAAAGTGCGGTAATTTTTGAAGAAGAAATTAAAAAAAGCCGCTTTATCACTTATTTACAGCAAGTTAACGGTATTGCAGAAGCTCGTTTGCATTGGCAGCATATTCGTGAACAACATCGCGATGCCCGTCATCATTGTTGGGCAGCGATTGCAGGCAGTCCGCAAGATTCTCAGCAGTTTGGATTTTCTGATGACGGCGAACCGGCGGGAACGGCAGGCAAACCGATGTTCAGTGCCTTACAGGGCAGCAATATCGGTGAAATCAGTGCGGTGGTGGTGCGTTATTATGGCGGTATTTTATTAGGTACGGGCGGTTTGGTGCGGGCTTATGGCAATGGTGTTCAGCAGGCCTTGAAATTATTGCAGACAACCTTAAAAATCGAACGGCAGCTCTATGAATTAACCTGTGATTATGCTCAAGTGAATTGGTTGCAGCTGTTATTTGAAAAATACGATGTAGTGATTGAACATCAATCGTTTGCGGAAAAGGTGAAATTTGAATTGGCGGTTAGTGATGATGATATCACACCGTTATCACAAGAGATTAATGCTCGTTCCGCAGGACAGTTACAAATTATAAAAAAAGATTAAGAGAGAATTGAGTGCAAATTTTATCCATTATCCGAATCGTCGGCATTTTAGTGATTTGTTTTTCCGGCACAATGCTGGCGCCAGCATTTGTTGCCCTAATCTACGACGACGGCGGTGGTACGGCATTTATCGAAACCTTTGTAATGAGCCTGTCTGCAGGATTATTGCTTTGGTGGTGGTGCCGACGCCATAAAGCTATGTTGCGGGCTCGAGAAAGTTTTTTAATTGTGGTGTTGTTCTGGGTGTTGCTCGGCAGCCTTGGAGCGATTCCATTCTTGCTATTTGACAGCCAGCATTTTACCATGGCATCGGCGTTTTTTGAATCCTTTTCCGGTCTAACCACAACAGGGGCGACTGTATTGGTTGGATTAGACGAAATGCCGAAAGCATTACTGTTTTATCGTCAGTTTCTGCAATGGCTGGGCGGAATGGGGATCATCGTTCTTGCTGTTGCCATTATGCCGCTGCTTGGCATCGGCGGGATGCAAATGCAGATGTACCGAGCGGAAACATCCGTAGCAAATAGTGAAAAAATGCGACCGCGAATTGCCGAAACTGCCAAAATTCTGTGGATTATTTACAGTATTTTGACCGCACTTTGTGCCTTGGCTTATTGGTGGGCTGGGATGGATGGCTTCGATGCTATTTGCCATAGTTTTTCTACGGTATCTATCGGCGGTTTTTCAACGCATGATGCCAGTATAGGGTATTTCAATAATTCTGTGATTAATTGGATCACGGTATTGTTTCTGTTTATTTCCGGTTGTAACTTCGCTTTGCACTTCCGAGCCATCAGTGAAATAGGGCGGGAAAATACTTTAAAAATATATTGGCGAGATGCGGAATTTCGTTTTTTTGCCGCAATTCAGTTAGCATTAATTAGCGTTACGTTTGCTTTTCTATACGGCTATAATCAATTTTCGACAGTGGGAATGAGCTTAGAACAAGCTGCATTTCAGGCGGTTTCCATTTCCACCACGACGGGTTATACTACAGACAACTTTAATAGTTGGCCGTCATTTATTCCTATGTTGCTGATTTTTTCATCCTTTATCGGTGGCTGTGTCGGTTCTACGGGGGGAGGGTTGAAAGTGGTGCGGATCTTAGTTTTATGGCTGCAAGGCAAGAGGGAATTAAACCGCTTTGTTCATCCTAAAGTAGTACATTCCATCAAACTCGGACAACGACTATTGCCGGAACGTTTAATTGAAGGGATCTGGGCGTTTTTTTCCGCTTATTTACTGGTTTTTATACTTTGCTTTTTAGGTGTGATTGCCTGCGGTGTCAGGGCGTTTGATGCATTCAATGCCGTGGCAGCCTGCCTGAATAATTTAGGAATAGGATTAGGTTCGGTAAGCAGCAATATGTTAAAAATCCCCGACAGTGCAAAATGGATTTTAACCTTTGCAATGATCTGCGGGCGGGTAGAAATTTTTTCGGTGCTGGTATTATTGACGCCGGCTTTTTGGAAATCATAAGAATACAGCCAACAAAATGAAAACATTAATTTTATATTCCAGCCATGACGGACAAACGAAAAAAATCGCTGAGTTTATTGCAAAACATTTACAGCAAGACATCACCGTGCAGTCACTGACAGAAAGTGCGGTGGATTTACAGCCATTTTCGCAGGTGATTATCGGAGCTTCAATTCGTTACGGGCATTTTAATAAACAGCTTTATCAATTCATCGAAAACAATTATCGCATTTTAAATGAAAAGAATAGCGGCTTTTTTGGTGTAAATCTCACGGCTCGCAAAGCGGAAAAAAATACACCGCAGACTAATCTGTATGTGAAAAAGTTTCTAGAACGGATTAAGTGGAAACCGAAACAAGCGGCCGTATTTGCCGGTGCATTGTTGTATCCGCGTTATACTTTATTTGATCGTTTATGTATCCGGTTGATTATGAAATTGACCGGCGGGGAAACGGATCCAACGAAAGAAATTGAATATACCGACTGGCAAAAAGTGCAAGATTTCGCCGATTTATTCATTGTTGAATAATAAATATGCAAACAAAATCTTTTTTTATAAAACTGCTTGCAATGGAACGCGAAATCCCTATAATGCACCTCCGCAATGCAAGGACGTATCGTTAAGTAAAAATTTAAAAATATTTTAAAAAATATTGCTTGACGAGGTAACGTGAAATCTTTAGTATATAAAACCTTGCTTCGGCAAACTGTTCTTTAACAATATAATCAGACAATCTGTGTGGGCACTTGTAGATGGATTTTGAAAAACTATTTTAAATTTTGAAGTCTTAATAAGTGTCAACTTGAAATTCATTTTAGAATGATTTTTATAGTCAGTATTTATTGAGCGATTGAACTTGAATTGAAGAGTTTGATCATGGCTCAGATTGAACGCTGGCGGCAGGCTTAACACATGCAA
>NZ_SLYB01000047.1 GCF_004340985.1 Cricetibacter osteomyelitidis | reverse complement strand
GAGCAGCCAAGTAAGGCGGCGACAACAAATGACCAAACCCCGGGGTTAGTGATTGAGAAAGGGTTAAAACCGGAGGAAGTGAAGCTGTATGATGATAATAAAGAAGTCCCGGCGAGCTATGATCCGGCCACGGGTGTATTAACCCCGAAAGCGCCGTTATCAGAAGGTGAGCATGCGCTTTCGTACACCAAAACAGAAGCAGGAAAAGGGGAAAGTGCCAAGAGCGATCCGATTAACGTTAAGATAGATACGATAGCACCAAGTGCACCAGCCGTTACAGCGAACACAGATGGCACAGTCGATGTTAAAGTGCCGGCGGATGCCAAAGAGGGTGATACGGTGGAAGTTAGCGTGACCCCGGAAAATGCTGCAGCATCAGAGAAAGTGACGCTTACGAAGAAAGGCGATGTATGGGAGTCAGATAAGCCAACGATAGTACCGGCTATTCCGAAAGATCAAGATACGGCGAAGATTCCGGCGGATCAAGTCAAAGATGGTTCAAAAGTGACGGTACAAGGCAAAGATTCAGCAGGTAATCAATCAGCGCCGGTAGAGGTGACAGCCGAAAATCCGGATGCGACTCGTGTGCCGGGTACAGATAGTACAGGTAATCAAACTGATGCAGCGAAACCGCAAATCAGCTTTACGGAAGATGTTAATAACGATGCGAAACTGAATAAAGCCGAAGTAGGTACAGACAATAGCACTCCGGTGAAAGTCACGCTACCGGCGGATGGTCACTATAAAGTAGGTGATAAGTTAGTCTTAGCAGTGGATGGTCAACAAGTCGGACGTGATGGTAAAGCAAGTGCAGAAGCGATTACCTTAACAGAGACTGATTTGACCGATGGTGTTAGTGTGCCCGTGGCGGTACAAGCCGCTCATGAGGGTAATGTAACCGTTGTTGCTAAAGTAAGTAATCCAAATAATTCGTCAGCAAATAATGTGGTGACCTCTCTTGAGAAGACAGTCTCGGTGGATACGAAAGACCCAAGTGCACCAGCCGTTACAGCGAACACAGATGGCACAGTCGATGTTAAAGTACCGGCGGATGCTAAAGAGGGTGATACGGTAGAAGTTAGCGTGACCCCGGAAAATGCTGCAGCACCAGAGAAAGTGACGCTTACGAAGAAAGGTGATGTATGGGAGTCAGATAAGCCAACGATAGTACCGGCTATTCCGAAAGGTCAAGATACGGCGAAGATTCCGGCGGATCAAGTCAAAGATGGTTCAAAAGTGACGGTACAAGGCAAAGATTCAGCAGGTAATCAATCAGCGCCGGTAGAGGTGACAGCCGAAAACCCGGATGCAACTCGTGTACCGGGCACAGATAGTACAGGCAATCAAACTGATGCAGCGAAACCACAAATCAGCTTTACGGAAGATGTTAATAACGATGCGAAACTGAATAAAGCCGAAGTAGGTACAGACAATAGCACCACGGTGAAAGTCACGTTACCGGCGGATGGTCACTATAAAGTAGGTGATAAGTTAGTCTTAGCAGTAGATGGTCAACAAGTCGGACGTGATGGTAAAGCAAGTACAGAAGCGATTACCTTAACAGAGGCTGATTTAACCGATGGTGTTAGCGTGCCCGTGGCGGTACAAGCCGCTCATGAAGGTAATGTAACTGTTATCGCTAAAGTAAGTAATCCAAACAATTCATCAGCAAATAATGTGGTGACCTCTCTTGAGAAAACGGTCGCGGTGGATACCAAAGATCCGACTCAACCGATGTTGGTTGCGACAAAAGATGGCTCAGTTGAAGTGAGTTTACCGATTGATGCAAAAGCAGATGATAAGGCAGTAGTTAGTGTACCGAAAGAAGGCGGTACAATAGAAAACGTGACTTTAACTAAACAACTTAATGGCAAATGGATATCTGATAAACCAGAAACAATTGCCAACCCAATGGGGGATAAAGCGACAATTTCAGCGAATAAGGTGAAAGATAATGCTGTAGTAATGGCTAAGTCTATTGACTCCGCAGGTAATGAGAGTGCCACATCTTCTACAACTGCTCTTCCGCCTCCACCACAAGTTCCAACGAGGGTTCCAGCTAAAGCGCCTGAAAAACCGAGTTATGTGAGTGAGGATACCTCTAACATTGAAACTAATCCAGATAATGTAGGAGGTAAAACCCCACCTAAATATTCTGGTGATGATCTTTTCTTAAGAGGTTATGTGCAACCAAATCGGTCTGTTTGGAAATATGCAGAAGGGAAAAAAGAATGGGTGAATAAGGATAATGGTCATGTTACGTCCGGAGATGGTAATGATAGGATTGAGGTGTTGGGTGACTTAGGAAGAAAAGATGACCCTGGCACAACTTCTATGATTATAGATACGGGGGCTGGCAATGATGTAGTTCTTGTGAATGGTAAAAACATTTCCAATACGGTGATCAAGACAGGAGCTGGTGATGATTATATCTTACTGAATGCCGGGTTTGGTTATAAGGCTACAAGTGCTGGAACTAATGTGATTGATGCTGGTGCTGGTAATGATAGGATTGTATTGGGGCAACCTGATGCAACCAATGCTAAAGGAAATGTACGCATAACAGGTGGTGCTGGGGATGATGTTATTGTTCTGACCCATAGTTACAACTCAGAACCAATAGGAGAATCAAGAGACAAATTATTTGTATTAAAAGGTAACCATCCGGATAAGTATAGTATTGGTGGTAAAGAATGGTCTCAACCCCTCATTGAAGGTGATTATGGTTTTGATACCTTACAAATCCAAGGTAATGGAACCAGAGTCAATCTACGTTATGGTAAGTCTGAAGGACCTTATGCTAAAGAAGAAGGTATTAGAGGCTTTGAGGCAGTCGATATGACGGCAGAAGGGAATCAGCATGTTAAAATTAGACCATCTGATCTTTTGTATAATGGTGAATATAACGGTGGTAAGACATTCTTCTATATCTCAGGTAATAAAGGCGATAAAGTTGATATTTCGGGCTTTACTAAAGATAATTCTGATAAGCTTCAAAATGTCAAAGGATTTGCCTTAGATGATAAGGAACATAGTTATACGGCTTATAAGTCGGTTGATGGTAAGGATGTTGTCTATGTAGATGATAATCTTAGCGTTGCTACAATCAATTGGGAGGCGACTTATTAATCTTTCATGAAGTCTTTGTGAGGTTATGAACCTCACTGATGAATATCTAATTGGGAGAGGGTAACCTTTTCCAATTAGATTAAGATGTAGATCCGTGATTACAGTCATTTAACCACTGTAAAGTGAGACATCTCACTTAATGTAAATAACTAACAGGCACAGATTCTTGAATTTGCGCCAGTTTTTTATATCTAAAGTGCGGTGGAAACTTTAAAAGTTTTTATGAAAAAGGTAAGTGGATAAGTTATTGTAAATTTATGTAAATTAGAGATGACTTGTCTGAATTTTATAGCGATTCCTGCCGAAGTAGGGTAAAATTTCCCATTCAAAATAAGCATTTATCATAATTCATTTGATAAAAAGTGCGATTAAATTTATAAAAGTTTACAGATAATTTAGGGTATATTATGTTTAAATTAAAAAACTGGCAATTGGCTATCCCATTAATGCTTGTTTCCTCGTTTTCTCAAGCCTTATCACTGCAAAGTATTTTGCAATCTTCGTTGCAAAACGATCCTGATGTTCGCGAAGCTGCCGCTAATATTGAATCGGCTCATATGCGTACAGAGCAGGCAAAAGGTCAGCATTGGCCGATTATTTCTTTAACGGGCAATAAATTGCTCAGTCAATATCACGATGATAAATCCGATTATAATAAAAAAAGTTTTGTGCCCGGTGTGAAAGGCGAAATCAATTTGTATTCTTTCGGTGCTATTGACGCGGAAGTTGATCGCAATTTAATGGAATCCCGTTATTACCAACATCAATTTAATGCCACGAAAGAAGAAGTGGGATACACCATTGCGGAACTCTATTTGCGTGCTTTAATGGCAAAAGAAGCTATTGGTGTAATGAAGAAAAGTTTAGCCCGTCACGAAGCCATTTTAAACGATATCGGCGCGATTACCGACAGCGATATCGGTCGTGAATCCGAATATGTGCAGGCAGAAGCCCGTTTATTGATGGTAGAGCAGGATATTAATAATTATGAACGCGAATTAGCTTCAACATTAACTTCTTTAGCGAAATATATTAAACATAATATTGATTCCAAAGAATTAGAAGATCCGTTTAAACAGGTTAATATTCAAACATTATTAGCCGCTTATGCAGGTTCTCGAGAAACCAACCCGACTTATCAGGCCCAACAAGCCCAATTAGATACGGCAAGAGCGGATCAAAAATTGGAACAACGCAAACGACTGCCTAAATTGAATTTAGTAGGAAGTGCGACCACTGAAGACCGCACTTTGGGACTTTCCGTTTCTTGGGATATTTTAAATAATCCGGCAAGTTATGTGGTGCGTGAAAAAGCAACTATTTTAGCTGCGGCACATGAACGTTTGGATCGTGTTTCTCGTGATATCGAAGATTCCGCACGTTTAGCCCAAGTGAATATCGAACAATACCAACGTCAACTTAAGACATTGAAAGCACAAGCTATTTCATCTGCAAAAGTGGTAGAGTTTTATAAGTTGCAGTTTGATATTGCCCGCAGAACTTTGTTAGATGTGCTAAACGCCGAACGTGAATTATTCAATGTTGAATTATCACAGGTAATGACAACAAATTCATTGCGTACTTCAATTTTAGAATATCTGCGTTCTCAAGGTATGTTGGCGAGCTGGGCAGGTGTAAAACCATCCGGCGTAGTAGAATTAAACTTTAAATAAAATCAAAATTTACGTTAAATTAAGTAGTGCTTTGTTGTGCTACAGAGATATATATGAAACTTATTATTGATAATCTGTCCTTGCTAACACAATTGCTAGGCACCCATTTATCATCAGCCACTTTGATGTCACATACTGTGCGTAAAGAAGGAATGGCTGTTGATTTTTCTTCTGTCATTGAATATTTGAAAAGTGAAGGATTTCAGAACTCAATTTCTCAACGGCCGTTAAAAGATATTCCGGCACTTTCCGTACCGTTGTTATTGATCTTAAAAAATGAAGAAGCGGCAGTAGTTACTGAAATTAACGCCGATGGTGATGAACGTCGCTATAAAATTATAGATCCGGAAGGCATACAACAATGGCTTTCCGAATCAGAATTAAATGCCAAATATCTAGGCTATTGTTGGTTTGTTAAACCAAAAATTGATATCGATATGCGTTCCGAATTGCCGGAATATATTATGCCTAAAGCCTGGTTTCTACGTGTGATCTGGCGTTTCAAAAGTTACTATTATCAGGTTATCCTGGCGACCTTTGTAATTAACATATTGGCGTTAGTCAGTTCGCTATACGTAATGAACGTATATGACCGTGTTATTCCTAATAAAGCTTATGAAACACTCTGGGTATTAACTTTGGGTGTTATTATCGCAATTTTATTTGAGCTGGGTATTAAAATTATCCGAGGGCATCTCACAGATGTGGCAGGCAAAAAAGCGGATTTGATCATAAGTTCGGCTATTTTCCGGCGAGTGACCTTGGTGAAATTACAATACAGACCGATGTCGGCGGGGTCTTATGCAAATAACTTGCGTGATTATGAATCTGTTCGTGAGTTTATGACCAGTGCAACGTTATTAACGTTGGTGGATTTACCGTTCTTAGTGTTGTTCTTAACGGTAATGTGGATAATCGCAGGTAAATTGGCTATTGTTCCGTTTATTATTATACCGACGGTAATGCTTATTGGGTATTTAGCTCAATTTCCACTTGCTCGCTATATTAATGAATCAACCCGTGAAGCCTCACAGCGTCAAGGCTTGGCAGTAGAAGCTATCGAAGGTGTTGAAACCTTAAAAACCAATAACGCATTAAACTGGGCGTTAAGTCGTTGGGATTATTACACGGCAAAAGCGGCTGCATCGTCTATTAAAGTGAAAGATGTGAGTAACTTTATCAGCTTCTTTACGATATCTATGCAGCAGCTTAATACGGTGTTTTTAGTGATTGTGGGGACATACTTAATCCACTCTAAAAACCCGGATAATGTAATTACAATGGGGGCATTAATTGCATCGGTTATTCTGTCCGGCCGTGCTTTAGCACCGATTGGGCAAATTGCAGCCTTGGCGATTCGTTTCCAACAAGCATGGCTTGCATTAAAAGGAATTGATGAAATTTTAGCCCGTCCGATAGATAGAGAACCGGATCGCAAATATATCACATTGAAAAATATAAAAGGTGAGCTGAAATTTAATAATGTCGGTTTTGCTTATGACAATAATGCACCAACAGTCATCGACGGTCTGAATTTAACGATTAAACCGGGTGAAAAAGTGGGCATATTAGGGCGTATCGGTAGCAGCAAATCAACTGCGTTGAAATTGGCTGTGGGATTATATGAGCCGAAACAAGGTAATGTGACTTTAGATGGCGTAGATCTTCGCCAAATTGACCCGCACTTTTTACGTAATCAGGTTTTATTGCTTGAGCAAAATCCGCGTCTGTTTTTGGGAACGTTACGCGACAACTTAGATCTTGCCCGCATGGACGGTTTCTCAGATGATCAAGACCTAATTCGTGCATTGTCCCGATTCGGATTAGATCATGTGATTCAAAATCACCCTAAAGGGTTAGATATGCCATTGGGCGAGAGCGGCATGGGATTATCGGGCGGTCAAAAACAGGTAATTGCGTTAGCCCGTATGACAATGCGTGATCCGAAAGTGGTATTGCTTGATGAACCGACAACCGGTTTAGACCAGGTTTCTGAAATTCAAGCGTTAAATGCTATTGCAAATTGGGCACATAATAAGACACTCGTCGTGGTGACTCATCGTTCTCAAGTATTACGCATTGTAAATCGTATTGTGGTTATTGATCAGGGCAAAGTTGTAATGGATGGTCCGCGTGACGCAGTTTTACAACGATTACAACAGAATGAAGCTCAAAATGATAAAGCAGAGTAAAGGATATGAAACAGGAAGTCACAACAGATAAAAAAGAGCAAAAAATCAGTAATAAAGATTTACGTTTATTAAATGATTTACATGCAGCATTGCAAAAAGAAACGCATCATCGTAGTTTTGCCGTCATTATTGCCGTTGCAATATTAATTGTAGTCTTTGTAGTTTGGTCTTATTTTAGCCCTATCGATGAAGTTGCCCGCGGTCAAGGCAGTATTATCCCGAATAGCCGTGAACAAGTGATTCAAAGTTTGGATCCCGGTATTATTAGTGAAATGTTAGTAAAAGAAGGGGATACGGTTGAAAAGGGGCAGGTATTACTCAAATTAGATGATACCCGCAGTTCTGCCGTATTACGTGAAAGTCAGGCAAAAGTAGAAAACTTACAAGCTCAGGTTTCCCGTTTACAAGCGGAGGCCTATGGTACGGCATTAACTTTTCCGGATAGTGTGCCGGAAGATCTGCAAGAACGTGAACGTTCTATTTATAACTCGCGTAAAACCTCATTGAACGAAGCGATTAAAACATTACAAAGTAGTAAAGCTTATTTGGATCGCGAAATTAAAATGACCTTACCAATGGTTGACAAAGGAGCAATGTCTGAAGTGGAATTACTCCGTATGCGTCGCCAATCTGCTGATTTGGAATTACAAATCATCGAGCGTCAAAATAGATATGTGACGGATGCTAATAATGAGTTGACCAAAATGGATACGGAATTATTGCAAGCAAAAGAAAATATGGCAATGCGTGCGGATCCTGTTGAGCGTTCGATGATTCGTGCTCCGCTTAAAGGTATTATTAAAAATATCAAAATCAATACCATTGGCGGGGTTGTCGGTGCCGGTCAAGACATTATGGAAATTGTCCCGATTGAGGATAATTTATTGGTAGAGGCTTATATTAAGCCGCGAGATGTCGCTTATGTGACACCGGGGATGGCTGCTGTGGTAAAACTAACCGCTTATGATTATGCTATTTATGGTGGCTTAGATGGTGTGGTTACGCTTATCAGTCCGGATACATTATATGATCAACAACGTCAAAGTGATTTGAAATTAAACCAGGAAGCCGCTTTTTATCGTGTATTGGTACGTACTAATGGAAGTCATTTGACCGATAAAACCGGTAAAGAAATGCCTATTATTCCGGGCATGATTGCTTCGGTTGATATTCAAACCGGTAAGAAAACGGTGTTTGAATATTTAACTAAACCTCTGACGCGTATGAAACAAGCATTACAAGAACGTTAAGGATTAGTTATAGTTAAAAGAAAAAGTCAGATTGCCGACAAACCTACTCCTGTTTACAGAAGAATAGGGGAAATAAATTAATTATAAAAGCAGCTTATATTTCAATATATTGCTGTAAATATTAGAATTATCCTCTTTGTCACTGCGTGACATCGCTCCCGTAAACGGGAGAGAGTTCAGAATTATTGGGTGTAATGGACAAAATAGTTGCTGAAATGTCCATTACACGTTCATGTGGACAAAATAGTTGCTAATAATTATTTTCAGAGGTTATTAGTAACTC
>NZ_SLYB01000046.1 GCF_004340985.1 Cricetibacter osteomyelitidis | reverse complement strand
GATTTTATTGTCCGATTGATAGGAGGCCCGCACCAAATCCGGCTCGATAACCATGTTATAGCGGGTGCGGGAAAAGCCGCTTTCGCCCTGTACCAACTGCGTCACAACCCCGTTAACATAACGTACCGGCTCAGAGCCTTGCCAGAAAGTCAGTGTGGCGCTATTGTCCAAAATCTCAGCAAAAGAAGGTGATGAATCAAAACTCGCCAACTCCAGCTCCAATCTAAATAACTGCGAAAGCCCTTCTTTTAATACAAAACTGACGACATCAAATTCGGTAGTGCCGTTCACTTTTAAACTATAGCGGTAGTCGGATTGTTGGGGCATTGTATTTTCCTATTTAAGTTCAGTTATTCATAAATTTTTCCAAGTATACATACTCTTTTCGGTGAAAATCCAGACCTCTGCGGACATTTAATTTTTATACTAAAAAACTGTCAGAAAGTCTAGGTTTTCACGCTTATTGAGCATTCATGATCGCCTCAATATCTGCAATTTCTTTCGGGCAGCCGCTGGTCAGGTTTTTATTGCCATATTCGGTGATTAATAAATTATCCTCAATTCGTACACCAATGCCTTTGTATTGTTCAGGTACATCCGCATCACTTGCAATATATAGCCCCGGTTCTAATGTGAGCACCATACCAATTTCAAGCGGGCGATCTCGTTCCGTACCGTAATTGCCGACATCGTGCACATCCAGCCCCAGCCAATGTCCTACAAGCAAGTGGTCTGGTTTATTTCAAATTTTATAAAGAAGCTGAACAAAAAAGAGGGGGCAGATCAAAGTGCGGTAAAAAAATTCAAATTTTCGACCGCACTTTTGTTCGCAATTAACGTTTTATATTCTTGAATTCCTTTGTTGTATGAGTTAGCGCTATTTCCGTAGGTAAACGTTCCATTGAGCTTGCACCATAAAAACCGTGACATTCAGGACAATTCGCTAAAATATATTGTGCATCTGCCGGTGTTGCAATCGGACCACCGTGACAAAGCACAATCACATCTGAACGAACCGCTTTAGCCGCTTTAGCCCATTGATTAATTAACGGTACGCAATTTTCAAGTGTCAAAGCCGTTTCTGCGCCGATATTACCACCGGTTGTTAATCCCATATGTGGCACAATGATATCCGCTCCGGCTTTTGTCATTGCCACAGCATCTTCTTCGCTGAAAACATAAGGTGTCGTCAATAACCCTTTTTCGTGGGCTTTTTTAATCATATCCACTTCAAGCCCATAACCCATTCCGGTTTCCTCTAAATTCGCTCTGAAGTTACCATCAATTAAGCCGACGGTCGGGAAGTTTTGCACACCGGCAAAGCCTAACGCAATCAAATCATCTAATAACTTATCAAAATTACAGAAAGGATCCGTTCCGTTTACCCCGGCAAGTACCGGTGTATGTTTGACAACCGGAATCACTTCTTTTGCCATATCTACAACAATATCATTGGCATTACCATAAGCTAATAAACCCGCCAACGAGCCTCTGCCTGCCATACGATAACGTCCTGAATTATAAATAACAATAAGGTCGATACCGCCGGCCTCTTCACATTTTGCTGATAATCCGGTTCCTGCTCCGCCGCCGATAATTGGCTCGCCTTGTTGGATCATTTTGTGAAATTTAGCTAATAAAGCCTCTCTTGAATGTTTCATTACTTCCTCCTAATCGGAAAATTGTTGATTAAATAATTTGATAATTTCGGCTGCAAATTCTTCATCATTGATATGATAAGGCAGTGTAATTAATTGGCGCATTGGCGTTTGCTTCACGGTTTGATACAAAGTATCAATAAAAGCCTGGTTTGCTTCCGGGTCATAAAAAGGCATTCCTTCCGCATCCAAGGCTGAAAAGCCTTTTTCAGGAATAACAAATTTAACGCTTCCCTCACATTTATTTAATTTACGACCGATCCATTCTGCAAGCTGACGATTTTCATCTGCGGTTGTTCGCATTAGTGTGACTTGCGCATTGTGAGGATAAAATAAACGATTGCGATACTGCTCAGGAATACTATCAATGTGCCCGAAATTTATCATATCAAGGGCTCCGCAAGAGCCGATATAAGGGAGTTTGGTTTGTGCGACGACATCCAGGCGATTTTCATCACAAGCCAAAACACCGCCGAATAAATAATCGCAGATCTCCGTAGTGGTTATATCCAATAACCCATCCAACAGCTGATTTTCCGCTAATCTTTCCATTGATTTTCCGCCGCTGCCGGTGGCGTGGAAAACCAAACAATCAAACCGATGATGTAATGCTTGCGAAATAAATTTAATGCAAGGCGTCGTCACACCAAACATTGTTAAACCTAATGCCGGCTTATCTTGCTCATTACTCTCTGTGTTTGATTTAAAATAAACCGCGCCGGTCATAAAATTAGCCGCATTAGATAATACTAATCGTGAAATACGATTTATTCCGGCAACATCGGTTACCGAATACATCATAGCGATATCAGCCACCCCAACATAATTACTGATATTCCCTGATGCCATAGTTGAAACCATTAATTTAGGTAAACCGATGGGCAATGCCTGCATTGCCGGTGTAATTAAAGCCGTACCGCCTGAGCCGCCCAACCCTAAAATACCGGCGACATTTTCTCTGGCTAGTATAAAATGTTTAAAGGCTTCAGACATTGCATTTATCGCTCGCCCCCGATCGCCGCAAAATACCGCATCTTCCCCATCCGGATGATAAGCGGCGACTTGAACTGCACTAATATCAGCGTCTGCACAGCACCGCTTACTTTTAGTCGATAAATCCACGGCAACCACTTTTATGCCTGCTTTTTCTATTTGTTTTTTCACAAATAAAACTTCATCGCCTTTTGTATCTAATGTACTTGCAATATAGATAGATTTTGTCGGCATATTTTGCTCCTTGCGGTGTAATAAAGGAAATGTTTTAAGCTGGAACGGATTATGCTAGACTGAAAAAGATACGTCAATCTCACCAAGAGACTTTTATCTCAAAATGAGATCTCGATCTCATTTTTTATGATTATATGGATAAATTTTATACAAATGACCAATATTAAAAACAGAACGCAAAAATATTTATTGGAAACCGCCCTTGATTTACTCAACAAAGGGATATATCCGACAGTACAAGATGTTGCAAAGGAAGCGGAAATATCCAGAGCAACAGCTTATCGTTACTTTCCGACTCAAACAAGCCTGATTCAGGCTATTGTAGAAATTTGCTTACAGCCTATTCTGGAATGGCAACCGAGCGAACAGTTACCCTTAAAACGTATACATCAGCTACTTGATTTTGCTTATCCGATTTTAGAGGAACACGAAAGTGCTTTTAGAGCGGCATTAAGCATTTCATTACAAGAATGGGAAGCCAACAAACGTAATGAACATCTTGTGCGAGGACATCGTAGAGACATTTTGGATAATATTGCCCACCCACTAAAAAACCGGTTATCCGAACAGGCTTATAATAAATTGCTTTATGCTTATTCACTTATCTATGGGCCGGAGGTTTTTGTGGTGTTAAAAGATATTTGGAATTTGGAATTGCAGGAAATCACTCATATTACCAAGTGGATTGCCGATGCCGTGACGACCTATGCGTTAAAGGAAAACACCGGTTCAGAGGAAGAATAATGCTTTAATGTATAAATTGAGGTATTAAGGACAAATATAATGGTCAGAATATAACCGGTTCTGACCATTCTTTTTATCTAACCACCTAAAATATCATCAATTTTATTAGAGAGCACTTTATAATGACTGGTTTTGATTTTTATCAATGAAAGTTTTTGGAAATTGTTATGATGGTTTTAGTCTTTTTCGTGCTAAAATTCGACAAATTTTAACCGCACTTTTTGATTTTATTCTTTATGCTCGCTCAATCATCTCTCAATGCCCCTTTTGCTCAATCTGTGTTGACTTGGTTTGATCAATTTGGTCGCAAACACTTACCTTGGCAACAAAATAAAACATTATATGGCGTGTGGCTGTCGGAAGTGATGTTGCAACAAACTCAAGTAGCGACAGTGATTCCCTATTTTGAGCGGTTTATTAAAACTTTCCCGAATATTACCGTACTTGCCGATGCTCCCTTAGATGAAGTCTTGCATTTATGGACCGGCTTGGGCTATTACGCTCGGGCGAGAAATTTGCATAAAGCGGCGCAAGTAGTGCGGGATCAGTATCAAGGGGAAGTTCCTACGGATTTTGAGCAAGTATGGGCGTTGCCCGGTATTGGCCGTAGCACGGCGGGAGCCATTTTATCATCGGTGTTAAATCAGCCTTATCCTATTTTAGACGGTAATGTAAAACGAGTGTTGTCCCGTTACTTCGCTATTTCCGGTTGGGCGGGAGAAAAATCCGTGGAAAATAGATTATGGCAGTTAAGCAGTGAAGTAACTCCTCGGCAACGGGTAGCGGATTTTAATCAGGCGATGATGGATCTGGGGGCGATGATTTGCACCCGCACGAAACCAAAATGCGATTTATGTCCGTTAAAAATTGATTGCCAAGCAAATATTGAGCAAAATTATACGGATTATCCCGGCAAAAAGCCTAAAAAAGTCTTGCCGGAACGAGAAGCCTATTTCTTAATCTTGGCGAAAGATCACAAAGTTTGCTTGGAGCAGCGGGAAAATTCAGGGATTTGGGGTGGATTATATTGCTTTCCACAATTTGCTCAGAAAGCTGATGTGTTGGATTATTTAGCTCAACAGGGAATTTCCCAATATCAGGAATGGACAAGTTTTCGTCATACTTTCAGCCATTTCCATTTGGATATTCATCCGATTTATGCTCAATTTGGGGGAGTTGCACAGAACGAGAATTATTCGAATTGGCAAAATATCAGAGAAAATGCAGGGAAATATGAATCTAATCTATTAAGTGCGGTCAAATATTGGTATGATTTGGAAAATCCGGAGCAAATCGGCTTGGCAACGCCGGTCAAAAATTTGTTAATGGAATTTGAATCAATTTATATTAAAGGAAAAACAAATGACTAGAACCGTATTTTGCACTTATTTAAAACAAGATGCCGAAGGGCTGGATTTTCAACTGTATCCGGGCGAGTTGGGAAAACGTATTTTTGATAACATCAGCAAACAAGCGTGGAGCGAGTGGTTAAAAAAACAAACCATGCTGGTGAATGAAAAAAAATTAAATATGATGAATGCGGATCATCGTAAATTATTAGAACAAGAAATGGTGAATTTTTTATTTGAAGGTAAAGAAGTTCATATTGAAGGCTATATTCCGCCGTCAGCATAAGATTTTGAAAAAATGAGAAAATTTTTAGTATTAGCAATTATTCCTTTTTTAGTGGCCTGTGGTGGTTCATCCAGACGCGTGGATTACGATGATGTGTTTTCTAAAGATACACGCGGTTTGGATATTCTCACCGGACAATTTTCCCAAAATATCGACCAAATCTGGGGAGTGAATGAGCTGTTGGTGGCAAGCCGTAAAGATTACGTTAAATATACGGATCAATATTATACTCGTAGCCATGTAAGCTTTGATGAAGGCATGATTACCATTGAAACACAGGTGGATACCGCCCGGTTGTATAATGCCATTGTACATACATTATTAATGGGTTCCGATGCAAATGGTATCGATCTGTTCGCCGTGGGTGATGTACCGATTAGCTCCCGCCCATTCTTGGCTGGACAAGTGGTGGATAATTTCGGCGGCGCCATTACCAATACTACGGTAGCGGGCAATTTTGCCAATTATTTGATTCAAAATAAATTACAGGAACGCCGTTTAGCAAACGGACGTAATGTGATTTACGTGTCGATCCCAATGATTGCCAACCATGTGAATGTGCGGGCAAGAAAATATTTGCCGTTAATTCGTAAGGCTACACGTCGTTATAATATTGACGAAAGCCTGATTTTAGGCATTATGCAAACGGAATCCAGCTTTAACCCGTATGCGATTAGTTATGCTAATGCAATCGGTTTAATGCAAATAGTACCGCATACCGCCGGACGTGATATTTTCCGTGATAAAGGCATGGGCGGCCAGCCGTCGAAAAGTTATTTATTCGATCCGGAGAAAAATATTGATGCGGGCGTAATGTATCTATCCATTTTGAGAAATAACTATTTAGCAGGTATCGAAAATCCGACTTCAATGCGTTATGCAATGATTTCTGCCTATAACAGTGGTGCAGGAGCAGTGTTGCGAGTGTTTGATGATGATAAGGAAGAAGCGATTTATCGTATAAATAAACTGCTGCCGGAACAAGTTTATCGTATTTTGACAACGGTTCACCCGTCGTCGCAGGCGAGAAATTATTTATTGAAAGTGGATAAAGCACAAAAGAGTTATCGCGTTAAGCAATAATATTTAACCGAAAACTGTATTAAATCTAAACTGGTTGCGTATAAAGCGTTCAGTTGGAAAATAAATATTAAATTTTTTAAAATTAGTTGTTGACTTGGCACTGAAAAAATCGTTTAATACGCACCACTGATGAGTTGCCTCGATAGCTCAGTCGGTAGAGCAGGGGATTGAAAATCCCCGTGTCGGTGGTTCGATTCCGCCTCGAGGCACCACTATTCCTCCTTAGTTCAGTCGGTAGAACGGTGGACTGTTAATCCATATGTCGCTGGTTCAAGTCCAGCAGGAGGAGCCATATTCCGAGAGCCGCTAGTGAAAACTAGCGGCTTTTCTCTTTCTATGTTCGGCGATATTTGCCTTGTTCATTCACAATCAAGTCCTGTAATTCCAGCGCTAATAATTGAATTAACAGCTGGTCTACTGAGAGTTGTAATTTATCCGTTAAATCATCAATACTTTGTCCTTCATATCCAATGGCATTAAATAATTCCGGATATTCCGGTTTAATAGCGGATTTTGATGTTGGAAAGTGCGGTGGGTTTTGCGTGAGTTTTTCGGGTTGAAGCAGGGGGTCGTCGACATAGGCTTGCGGCTGGAACCAATAACTTGATGATAACGATAGATTTTCCAAAATATCTTTCACGTTTTCCACTAACATTGCCCCTTGTTTGATTAACTTATGACAACCTTGACTGAATTCGTTTTGAATATTGCCGGGCAAGGCAAAAATATCGCGGCCTTGTTCTAAGGCATAACGGGCAGTAATTAACGAACCGCTTTTTTCTGAGGCTTCAATAACCAGTGTTGCCAATGATAACCCGCTGATAATGCGATTGCGTCTTGGAAAATTTTCTGCCAGCGGCACTTGGTGCGGTAAAAATTCGGACACTAATGTACCGTTATTTTCAATAATTTGCTGTGCTAAAGTGCGGTGTCTTGCGGGATAAATTTTTTCCAGTCCGCTGCCTAACACTGCGATGGTCTGTCCTTGTTGTTCCACCACCGCTTTATGACAAAATCCGTCAATGCCTAAAGCTAAGCCGCTGGTGATAATCAATCCGTTTGCCCAAAGCTCCGTCGCAAAATATTTTGCCCAATATTCTCCATAATGAGAACAATAACGACTGCCCACCATAGCAATCTGCGGTTGCGATAAAGTATTTGCATTGCCCTGCACAAATAACAAGGGCGGAGCTGAATCAATTTGCTTCAATAAATAAGGATAAGTGTCACTTTGGAGAGCAATAATATGATTCCCGTTTTTCATCGCCCACTCTAATGCCGGATCAATAAATTGCCGTTTCGGTTTAAACCATTGTTGAATTTGATCAGACTGCCAGCCCAAATATTGTAGTTGTGTCATATCATAATCAATGAATTCATCAAGTTTGACCTGCTCGAGTAATTTATTAACAGAACCGGCTCCGATACGTGGAACTTGTAATAATCGCAGAATAGTTTCAATATTTTTCATTTTTTGACCGCACTTTAGAGAGTTTAGAAGTTATATAGAAACACTATAAAATGCATTCAAAAGAATTTTTAATGCTAGCGTTAAATTAAAGAGGTATTTTGGAAGCGGGATCACAAAAAACGATCGTTTTGGTACTTTTTCTTATATTATCTTGACCAAAACATCGTTTTTATCCGCAAATTCAGCGAAAGTGCGGTCAGAATTACGGATTTTTTATTGACTATACGGCTTATTCAGCTAATATTTAACTTTCTTTTAACAGAAACTAATGGGTCTTATATATGTCAACAAAAAATCCGGCGCGTGAAACCTTCTCGGGCAGACGTGCTTTTATTATCGCGGCAATCGGTTCTGCTGTCGGTCTAGGGAACATCTGGCGGTTCCCTTATACCACGTATGAAAATGGTGGTGGTGCGTTTATTATTCCTTACTTAATCGCCTTATTAACCGCGGGTATTCCATTACTTTTTTTAGATTATGCAATTGGTCATCGCCACCGTGGCGGAGCACCGCTTTCTTACCGCCGCTTCAATAAAAATTTTGAAGTATTCGGTTGGTGGCAAGTCATGGTGAATGTCATTATCGGTCTTTATTACGCTGTAGTATTAGGTTGGGCGGCAACTTATACGTATTTTTCTTTTAACACGGCTTGGGGTGATAAACCGATTGATTTTTTCATTGGCGATTTCTTGAAAATGGGCGATATTTCCCAAGGAGTGAGCTTTGAATTTGTTGGTATGGTAGTGGGCCCGTTAATTGCCGTATGGCTTGTCGCTCTCGGAGTATTGGCATTAGGAGTACAAAAAGGAATTTCTAAAGTATCCAATGTATTAATGCCTGTTTTAGTTGTGATGTTTATTATTTTAGTTGTGTCATCACTCTTTTTACCGGGTGCGGCAAAAGGTTTAGATGCATTATTCACACCAAATTGGGATAAACTAGCGGATCCGAGCGTGTGGATTGCGGCTTACGGACAAATCTTTTTCTCGCTTTCCATTTGTTTCGGTATCATGATTACCTATGCATCTTATTTGAAAAAAGATACGGATTTGACCGGTTCCGGCTTAGTTGTAGGCTTTGCGAACAGCAGTTTTGAAGTGTTAGCCGGTATCGGTGTATTTGCTGCCTTAGGCTTTATGGCAACAGCAGCCGGTCAAGAGGTTAGTGAAGTGGCGAAAGGTGGTATTGGTTTAGCGTTCTTTGCATTCCCGACCATTATTAACGAAGCGCCTTTTGGTCAAGCGTTAGGCGTATTATTCTTCGGTTCATTAACTTTTGCGGCATTAACCTCATTTATTTCCGTAATTGAAGTTATTATTTCAGCAGTACAGGATAAATTAAGAATCCGTCGTGCAAAAGTAACTTTTTTAGTCGGTATACCGATGATGATTGTGTCTGTTGTATTATTCGGTACAACGACAGGCTTACCGATGCTTGATGTATTAGATAAATTTGTTAACTATTTCGGTATCGTTGCGGTAGCGTTTGTTTCGTTGCTTGTGATTGTAGCAAGCGAAAAATTAGGTTTATTAGGCGATCATTTAAATGCAACCTCGTCACTTAAAGTCGGCTTTATCTGGCGTTTTTGTGTCGTTGTGACTACCGGCATCTTAGCCTTTATGCTGTTCAGTGAAGGTGCAAAAGTGTTTAAAGAAGGCTATGAAGGTTATCCGGGCTGGTTTGTGAATACATTCGGTTGGGGGATGGCGATTGGATTAGTCGTGGTATCAATCTTACTTTCGCGTCTTAAATGGAAATTTGATACACAAGATTCTGGTTCGGAGGAATAAATGAGTACGACAGCAATTATTATGATGACAGTCGCATTGATCATTATCTGGGGAGGATTGTTAGTTGCGGTAAAACGTTTACCAAAAGAATAATTTTCTAAAATCAGACCGCACTTTAATAGGTGAAAATCGCCATCCATAAAGTGCGGTTTTCTTTTGAAGAATTTTTAAATAATGAAAAATAGACGATTTGTATAGAAAAACAGCCACTGAAAATAATTTTATACTTTTTTACAAAAAAACACTTGCAAAGAATTTTCAAATCCCTATAATACGCCCCACACAACGACGCGACGTTGTAAAAGATTTAAAAATACGCCTCGCGTCGTTCTTTTTTG
>NZ_SLYB01000045.1 GCF_004340985.1 Cricetibacter osteomyelitidis | reverse complement strand
CGAATCCGCACCGGCAGAGCAATTATTCAAATTGTTCGGCTTTACGGTGGAAAACGTAGTGGCGAAAGCAAAAGAGATTTTGTAATTAAATCTTAATAAATCAATATAGGGGTTAGTAGTTGCTAATCCCTTTTTATTTTAATAATTTTTCTAATTCCAACCGCACTTTTTAGCCATTTTTTGATTTTAATGTCCCGTTATTTCTGTTTTTTAAAATAAAAAAATAATTAACAAAAATTAATCTATTTTACGTGATCCAGATCATAAAACTGAGTTAAACAGGCTACTGTTTCTAACTCCAATTGGGTATAATTTTTCACAGTTAAATTTTAATTTTATAAACTTTAGGAGAAATCGTTATGAGTAACGTAGCAGAAAATGCCGTATCACCGGCACAAGCCGAAGTGAATGCACTGGTTGAAAAAGGTTTGGTGGCGTTAGAAGAATTTCGTCAATTAAATCAAGAACAAGTGGATTATATTGTCGGTAAAGCCTCGGTTGCCGCATTGGATCAACACGGTGTGTTGGCAATGCATGCTTATGAGGAAACCGGTCGCGGGGTGTTTGAGGATAAGGCGACCAAGAACCTGTTTGCTTGTGAGTATGTGGTGAACAATATGCGGAATTTGAAAACCGTGGGGGTGATCAGTGAGGATGATGTCACCGGTATTACTGAAATTGCCGATCCGGTTGGAGTGATTTGCGGTGTAACACCGACCACCAATCCGACCTCAACCGCTATTTTCAAATCCCTTATCGCACTTAAAACCCGTAATCCAATCGTTTTTGCTTTCCACCCTTCCGCTCAACAATCTTCCGCTCATGCTGCACGAGTGGTCTATGAGGCTGCGGTGGCTGCCGGTGCACCGAAAAATTGTATTCAGTGGATCGAAAAACCGTCTATGGAAGGCACGGGGGCATTAATGAAACATCCGGGCATTGCCACTATTTTAGCTACCGGCGGTAATGCCATGGTGGAAGCTGCTTATTCTTGCGGTAAACCGGCATTAGGTGTTGGAGCCGGTAACGTGCCTGCTTATGTGGAGAAATCTGCGGATATTAAACAAGCTGTGCATGATATTGTGATGTCCAAATCTTTCGATAATGGTATGGTGTGTGCTTCCGAACAAGCAGCAATCGTAGATAAAGAGATCTATGATGATTTTGTGAAAGAAATGAAATCTTACGGCGTTTATTTGGTGAATAAGAAAGAAAAAGAAATGTTGGAAGAATTTATTTTCGGTGTGAAAGGCAGCAGCAAAAATTGTGCCGGTGCGAAATTAAATGCCGATGTGGTGGGTAAACCTGCAGCTTGGATTGCCGAACAAGCGGGTTTTAAAGTGCCGCCGAAAACCAATATTTTAATGGCTGAATGTAAAGAAGTGGGCGTTAAAGAACCGTTAACCCGTGAAAAACTTTCTCCGGTATTGGCGTTATTGAAATCCACTTCCACCGAAGAAGGTGTGCAAATGGCTGAAGCCATGGTGAATTTCCACGGTTTAGGGCATTCAGCAGCTATCCATACTAAAGATGCCGACTTAGCGAAATCTTTCGGTGAACGAGTGAAAGCCATTCGTGTGATTTGGAATTCACCATCCACTTTCGGCGGTATCGGTGATGTGTATAACTCTTTCCTCCCTTCTTTGACTTTAGGTTGCGGTTCCTACGGCAAAAACTCGGTAGGCAACAATGTAAGTGCGGTCAATTTATTAAATATTAAACGTGTGGGAAGACGGAGAAATAATATGCAATGGTTCAAAGTGCCTTCAAAAATTTATTTTGAGCGGGATTCAATTCAATATCTGCAATCAATGAAAGGTATGGAACGGGTGGTTATTGTAACCGACCGCACAATGGTCGATTTAGGTTTCGTGGAAAAAATTGCCAACCAAATCACCGCTCGCGGTAATCATGTAACTTATCAGTTATTTGCTGATGTTGAACCGGATCCATCTATTGAAACTGTCCGTCGCGGTACGCAATTACTGCGTAATTATCAACCGGATACGATTATTGCGTTAGGTGGTGGTTCGGCAATGGATGCGGCAAAAGTTATGTGGTTATTCTACGAACAACCTGAAGTGGATTTCCGCGATTTGGTGCAAAAATTTATGGATATTCGTAAACGTGCGTTTAAATTCCCGCAGTTAGGTCGCAAAGCCCGCTTTGTGGGCATTCCGACCACATCGGGTACGGGTTCTGAAGTAACACCGTTTGCGGTAATCACCGAGGGCGATAAAAAATATCCGATAGCAGACTATTCATTAACGCCGACGGTGGCGATTGTGGATCCTGCATTAGTGATGACCGTGCCGGCTCATGTTGCCGCTGATACCGGTTTGGATGTGTTGACCCATGCAACGGAAGCTTATGTATCTGTGCTTGCTAATGACTTTACCGACGGTTTGGCATTACAAGCCATTAAATTGGTCTTTGAACATTTGGAAAAATCCGTGAAGGAAAAAGATCCCGAAGCTCGGGAAAAAATGCACAATGCGTCCACGATGGCGGGTATGGCATTTGCCAATGCGTTCTTGGGTATGAATCACTCTTTGGCACATAAAATCGGCGGTCGTTTCCACACACCGCATGGACGAACCAATGCAATCTTAATGCCGTACGTAATCCGTTACAACGGTACTCGTCCGACTAAAACCGCCACTTGGCCGAAGTATAATTACTATAAAGCCGATGTGAAATACCAAGATATTGCCCGTATTTTAGGTTTACCTTGTGCTACACCGGAAGAAGGTGTCGAATCCTTTGCACAAGCCTGCCATGATTTAGCGGTACGTGTCGGTGTAAAAATGTCCTTCAAAGATCAAGGTATCGATGAAAAAACTTGGATGGAGGCACGTCGTGAGGTTGCTCTATTGGCCTATGAAGATCAATGTTCACCAGCCAACCCGCGTTTGCCAATGGTAGAAGATATGGAAGATATTTTAACTCGCGCTTATTACGGTAAATAAAACGGGTTAAAATTGTCGTCAATCGCACCGCACTTTTGTGATTAAATACGCAAAGTGCGGTGCGTTTTTATTTGGTTTTTACGGTTTGATGTCCCGCAAAATCGGATTTTGCATGGAAATCAGGGTTTCGGTGGATTGAATTTCATCAATCAACTGAATTTTTGTTGCCAGCACCATATGCAATTCCGCGATGGAATGGGTCATGACTTTGGTTAATATAGAATAATTTCCCGTGGTGTAATAGGCTTCCACCACTTCGTCAAATTCAATCAGTTTTTTGATTACCGTTTCATAGTCTTTCGCACTTTTCAAAATAATTCCGATGAAACAGCACACATCATAGCCAAGTTTGCGTTCGTTTACTTTGATTTTGGTGCCTTCAATAATGCCTGATTGACGCATTTTTTCCACCCGAACGTGAATTGTACCGGGGCTTACACCGAAATTTTTTGCCATTTCGGCATAAGGCGTACGGGCATCACGGGTCAGCACGCGTAAAATTTGCTGATCTAAATGATCAATGGTCGGATTATTGGATGTTGAGGCCATAGTTGCTCCCTTTATTCAGTTAATATTGTATTTAATTTAAAAAAGTATGTTGATATTTGAATAATATCCATTTAATAAGGTTTTTTCAATAAGAACTAGTGGATTTTTATGGTTTTTTATTGAATAATATCCAAGATTTTTAAAATAGACAAATATAAGGTCAGTTAAATAATGGAAAAGTCATTTATTTTACAGCAAAAAGAAATTTCTTTTGCGAAGAACACATTTACAGAAAAATTAGCGGAACATCTTGGTCTTGTGGAAGTGCAAGGTCCTATCCTTAGTCAAGTCGGTAATGGTATTCAAGATAATCTTTCCGGTATTGAAAAAGCGGTACAAGTTAATGTGAAAAAAATCGAAGGTACTTTCGAAGTCGTACATTCATTGGCAAAATGGAAACGGCACACTTTGGCTCGCTTTGGTTTCAAACCGACGGAAGGTTTATTCGTGCATATGAAAGCATTGCGTCCTGATGAAGACTCATTAGATCAAACACACTCTGTGTATGTGGATCAATGGGACTGGGAAAAAGTAATGCCGGAAGGTATGCGTAACTTGGAATATCTGAAAGATACCGTGCGTAAAATCTACTGTGCGATTCGCGAAACCGAAGCGGCAATTGATGAAAAATTCGGCTTAAAAGCCTTTTTGCCAAAAGAAATCACCTTTGTACAAAGCGAAGACTTGGTAAAACGTTATCCGAACATGAACGATAAAGAACGTGAAAACGCCATTTGTAAAGAATATGGAGCAGTGTTCTTAATCGGTATCGGCGGCAAATTATCCGATGGCAAGCCGCACGACGGTCGTGCACCGGATTATGATGATTGGTCAACCCCATCCGAAGGCGAATACAAAGGCTTAAACGGCGATATTTTAGTGTGGAATCCGGTATTGGAACGCGCATTCGAATTATCTTCAATGGGTATTCGTGTGGATGAAGAAGCATTACGCCGTCAGTTGGCATTAACTAACGACGAGGGGCGTTTGCAATTCGATTGGCACCAAGATTTAATCAACGGACGCTTGCCGCAAACTATCGGCGGCGGTATCGGTCAATCCCGTTTAGTAATGTTATTGTTACAGAAAAAACATATCGGTGAAGTGCAATCCAGTGTATGGCCGAAAGCTGTGATGGAAGAGTTTAAAAATATTCTGTAACTGTTTTTGTGATCAGACTAAACCGCTTCAACTAAGAAGCGGTTTTTTTATGGCTGAAGTGCGGTCAAAATTTTGTTTTTTTCTACCGCACTTTAGGTTGCGGAGGTATATAATAATGACGAATTTATACAGGAGTGCAACGAGAATGAATGCCAAAGTATTACAAATTAAAATCGGATTACCGACATTACTTACCTTTGATGACGGTACGCAATTTGAGAGTGCTATTCGTAAGCAGCCGGTGGATAAAGTGTTTATCACAACACTGGGACCACAAGGCAATGATGTAGGGCTTAAAGCACATCATGGCGGTGTGGATAAAGCCGTATTTTTTATGGCTGCGGATACGTTTGAAAAATTAAACCGATTAACCGGTGCTCAGTTTGATTATCAGGGCACGGCAATTTATGGCGAAAATTTGGTGCTGTCGGCATTGAACGAAGAAAATGTGCGAATCGGTGATGTGTATCAAATCGGCGACTGCCTTATTGAAATTTGTCAGCCACGCCGACCTTGCAGCCGTTTATCAAAAAATACGCATAACGAAAATATGAAAGAAACGATTTTTGTTCATGGTTTGACGGGTTGGTATGGACGGGTTTTACAGGAAGGTCAAATTCACCGCGGCGATGCTGTGATATTAAAGCGGCAGGGACATCCGGAATTAACCGTAATGTCACTGAATCAACTGCTGATTGACAACAGTTTAAGCAAAATTTCGCTGATTCATACCGCACTTGCCTATGCCCCGCTGGCCGCAGGATTTAAGCGTTCTCTGGAAGGCAAATTACGCGGTGAAGATGGTCGTGTTAAAGGATAAAACTGCATAAAAGTGCGGTAGGTTTTCGATAATTTTCTGGGTAGCATTAGAAGTGTTTGCGTATAATCGCGGATATTTTGAAATTATTAGCTGAATTTTAACATAAACATATAAATTGCATAAAAATTGTTAAAATTACTTGAAACTAAGTAGGAATAACGTGTAGATTTTACTTCACAAACGCAACAAAAAACAAAAGGAATCTCTTATGGCAAATTCAACTATCGTTTATACCTACACCGACGAAGCACCAATGCTCGCCACTCATTCATTATTACCGATTATCAAAGCTTTCAGCAAAAGTGCGGATATCGAATTTGTGACCAGTGATATTTCTCTCGCCGGCCGTATTTTGGCTCAATTTCCCGATTATTTAACAGATACACAAAAAGTGCCCGATGCCTTGGCACAGTTAGGTGAATTGGTGAAACAGCCCGATGCCAATGTGATTAAATTACCGAATATTTCCGCATCCATGCCGCAACTGTTAGCTGCGATTAAAGAATTACAGGAAAAAGGCTATGCCGTTCCGGATTATCCTACTGATGTAAGCAGCGATGCTGCAAAAGAAATTCAAGCCCGTTATGATAAAGTGAAAGGCAGTGCGGTGAATCCGGTATTACGTGAAGGCAACTCTGACCGCCGAGCCCCGAAAGCCGTGAAAAATTTCGCGAAAAAATACCCACACTCTATGGGAGCATGGTCGAAAGAAAGCAAAACCCACGTTGCTACAATGACGAGCGGTGATTTTTGCCACAATGAAAAATCCATTACTGTGCCGCAAGCCACTACGGTGAATATTGTATTTACCGATAAAAATGGTAACAGCATGCCATTGCGTAAGCCATTACCATTGCTTGCCGGTGAAATTTTAGATGCGACCGTAATGCAGAAAAAAGCCTTAGTGCAGTTTTTTGAACAACAAGTGGCCGATGCAAAAGCCAAAGGTGTGTTGTTCAGCTTGCACGTCAAAGCCACGATGATGAAAGTTTCCGATCCGATTATTTTCGGTCATGCCGTGAAAGCCTTTTTTAAACCGGTATTTGAGCAGTTCGGGGCAGAACTGACCGCAGCGGGTGTGAATGTGAATAACGGTTTCGGCGATTTATTGACGAAATTGGATAAGCTTGAGCCATCTATCAAAGCTAAAGTGGAACAATGTATCAATGACATTTACGCCGCTAATCCGGATGTAGCAATGGTAAACAGTGATAAAGGAATCACTAACCTGCACGTACCAAGCGATGTGATTATTGATGCGTCTATTCCGGCGATGATCCGTACATCCGGTCAAATGTGGAATAAAGACGGCAAACTGCAAGATACCAAAATTATTATTCCTGACAGCACTTACGCTGCGGTTTATGACACAGTGGTGAATTTCTGCCGCAAACACGGGGCTTTTGATCCCACAACAATGGGAACAGTGCCGAATGTAGGCTTAATGGCACAAAAAGCGGAAGAATACGGCAGCCACGATAAAACCTTTGAAATTCAAGCCGACGGTGTGGTGGAAGTGAAAGACGAGCAGGGCAATGTGCTATTGAGCCATAATGTAGAAGCGGGCGATATTTGGCGTGCTTGTCAAACCAAAGATGCACCGATCAAAGATTGGGTGGCGTTAGCGGTGGAACGTGCCCGTTTAAGCGGAATGCCTGCGGTATTCTGGCTTGATCCGCAGCGTGCTCATGACAGCGAATTAATCAAAAAAGTAAATGCTTACTTGGCTGAACTGGATACCAACGGCTTGGATATCCGTATTCTACCGTTAGCGGAAGCCACGGAATTATCTCTCACCCGTATTAAAGCCGGTCAAGATACCATCAGTGTAACCGGTAATGTGTTGCGGGATTACTTAACGGACTTATTCCCGATTTTAGAATTGGGAACCAGTGCGAAAATGTTATCTATTGTACCGTTAATGAACGGCGGTGGTTTATTCGAAACCGGTGCGGGCGGTTCCGCACCAAAACACGTGCAACAATTCCTAGCAGAAAATCATCTGCGTTGGGATTCTTTAGGCGAGTTTTTGGCTTTAGCGGTCTCTTTTGAACATTTAGCCAATAAAACCGACAATAAAAAAGCACAGATCTTGGCGAACACCTTAGATCAAGCTACAGAAAAATTATTGTTAAACGATAAATCGCCAAAACGCAAAGCGGGCGAATTAGATAACCGCGGTAGCCATTTCTATTTGGCTATGTACTGGGCGGAAGCCTTAGCGACACAATCTGAGAACAGCGAACTGGCACAACAATTCGCACCGCTTGCTCAAGCGCTGCAAGCCAACGAAACGGCTATTATGAATGAACTAAGCCAAGTTCAAGGTCAACCGGCTGATATCGGCGGTTATTATGCACCGATTGCAGATAAAGCCGCTCAGGCTACGCGACCAAGTGCCGTGTTTAATACCATTATTGAGCAATTTGTATAAATATTGAGAAACCCTATGCAAAAGTGCGGTGGGTTTTGAAAGAGTTTTAATGCCGTCTGAGCATTGTGCTTAGGTGGCATTTTCTAAAAAATATAATCGCTAGAATGCCGACACAAAAGTCGTTATAATAGCCGGGTTGTTCTTTTTTTACTCAGTATCAAAAATGTTTAAAAAATCGCTGCTACTTTCTTTCTTTTTATCACTTCCGTCCATGGTAATGGCACAAGCTTATGTGGTGTATGATTTTACGCATGATCGCGTATTGGAAAGCCGTTCGCCGAATAGTGTATTGCCGATTGCATCCATCACTAAATTGATGACCGCAAACGTATTCTTGGAGAACAATAAAAATAAGCATTGTACTGCCACGATTACTGAAGACGATTATGACTATATCAAAGGCACCGGCACGAAATTGCCCAAACACACGCCGATTGCCTGTTCGGAGCTATTAAAAGCGATGTTCGTTCATTCGGATAACTATGCCGCACACGCACTGGCACGTTCGGCAGGCATGAGCCGCACGCAGTTTATTCAGAAAATGAATCAAAAAGCACGCGAATTAGGCATGCGTTCCACACGTTTTAGCGACAGTTCGGGGCTGTCCAGCCATAATGTTTCCAGCGTGATGGATCTGGTTAAATTGGCGAAATATTCTCTCTACAAACCGGAACTAAAAACGCTGTCGAACACGCGTGCCGCTTATATTCGCACTAATCGCAAAAACGTATTTATACAAAATACCAATAAGTTAGTGCGCGAAGAACTGTTTGATGCTGCGATTAGTAAAACGGGTTATATCCGCGAATCCGGCTATAATTTGGTGTTTATTAACAAACATGAATGTAATGATGCCACCATCGGCGTTATTAGCCTGAACAATTCCAGTTCGGCATCCCGCTCTAACTTTACGAAAAATAAGTTGGAATCTTATGGTTGCCTTGCGTCAAACAATCTTGCCATTAACAATATGAACGATAAAGCTTTTGAAACCTATGACGAACAAGGTCTGTCACAACTTATCGAACGCGTAACAAACTAAAAAAAAGCCGCTTAAATTATATTCAGGCGGCTTGTTTTGCAGTGGTACGGATTCGCAAAAAATTAGAGGAATATGACCGTTTGTCGTTGTAATCCCATTTCCAAAAGTTCTGCTCCGTAGGGCTTTTTTCCATTCGACCATTAATTCTCTTCACATGCCGTTGGACAAATCTGCTAAAATTATCACAATTTTTTTACAACAGGATTTTACGCAGTTTATGAAATTCAATCACCATTATCTTCAGATGGAAGAACATTTTCTTTATGTGCCGTACTATGATCATATGCGTCGAGTACGTGTGCTGTTACCGAAAGATTATTATCATGAAGATTGGCAACGCTATCCGGTCGTGTATATGCACGACGGTCAGAACGTGTTTTATAGCAAGGAATCGTATTCCGGTTATTCGTGGAAAATTATTCCGACCATTAAGAACCATCGCGAATTTCCCAAATTGATTATTGTCGGCATTGATAATGCCGGTGAAAAACGATTGGACGAATACGGCCCTTGGCAAACCAATACGGGTTCCACGCCGGAAACCACTAATGCCGGTGGCATGGGCATGGAATATGGCCAATGGGTGGTGGAGATCGTGAAGCCTTTTATCGATAAAATTTATCGAACCAAACCGGAACGCGAGTATACGCTGTTAGCCGGCAGTTCTATGGGGGGGATTATCACTGCTTATATGGGGGCCGCCTATCCACAGGTCTTCGGGCACCTGGGCGTATTCTCGTTGGCGTCTTGGTTTAGCGAGCAGGATTTTATTGCTTATATGCATAATCACCCCGTTTATCAGGATACGAAAGTGTTTATTCAGGTAGGCACCAACGAAGGCGATGATATGGATTCGCTGTTTATTTCAAATATGAATCAGGCGTATATTGATTGTACTTTGCATTACTATCAAGCGTTGCTGCGTTGTGGTCATCCGGTGGATAACATTCGTCTGAAGATCATGGCAAACGAAATTCATCATGAAATACATTGGGCAAATCACTTTGTAGATTTTCTGCGGTTTTCCTTGGTGGAATGATAAACGATGAATAGAAAAGTGGGCATTTATTGCCCACTCAAACCATAGCCTTTTCATCAATTAAAATTCTATTATTACAATTTACTTAAAAGCATCGCTTCTAATTTTTCAATGTCTGCGGCAAATTTACGGATGCCTTCCGCTAATTTATCCACTGCCATCGGATCTGCATTGTGTTCCCAGTAGAATTCCGCTTCCGTCATCGGAGCAGGACGTGCTTTCACTTCACCGGTGTAAGACAATTTACGCTCAAGTGCGGTGGAATTTTCTTGTAATTCTTTTAATAAGCCCGGTGCGATGGTTAAACGATCACAACCCGCAAGCTCGGTAATTTCACCTACGTTACGGAAACTTGCCCCCATTACCACAGTTTCGTAGCCGTATTGTTTGTAGTAGTTGTAGATTTTAGTTACAGACATTACGCCCGGATCTTCTGCCGGAGCATATTCTTTTTTATCTGTATTCGCTTTATACCAGTCTAAAATACGCCCCACAAACGGAGAAATCAAATACACTCCCGCTTCCGCACAAGCACGTGCCTGTGCTTCAGAAAATAACAAGGTTAAGTTACAGTTAATGCCTTCTTTTTCCAAAATCTCTGCGGCACGAATACCTTGCCAGGTAGAGGCAATTTTGATCAAAATACGCTCATTGGCAATACCGGCTGCGTTGTAAAGAGCGATAAGTTTTCTCGCTTTTTCCACGGTTGCCTGTGTATCATAAGACAAACGTGCATCCACTTCCGTTGAAATCCGTCCCGGTACGATTTTTAAGATTTCCAAACCGATATTGACGGCTAATTTGTCCTCAGCATCAATCAATTGTTGTGTTTTATCATGACTTTGAGCTTTAGCGTAAGCCACCGCTTCATCAATCAAAGAAGCATATTGCGGTAATGCGGACGCACTCAAAATTAACGATGGGTTTGTTGTAGCATCTTGCGGTTGATATTGTTTAATGGCTTCGATATCACCTGTGTCGGCAACGACTACGGTCATTTTTTTTAAAGTTTCTAATTGTGACATAATTTTTCCTTTTCAATTTATCTATTGGGCGTGTCAGCATGCCCGGAACTAAAATACATTAAGATTTAATTACAAAATCTCTTTTGCTTTCGCCACTACGTTTTCCACGGTAAAGCCGAACAATTTGAATAATTGCTCTGCCGGTGCGGATTCA
>NZ_SLYB01000044.1 GCF_004340985.1 Cricetibacter osteomyelitidis | reverse complement strand
ATCACACCAAAACGAACCGAACACCGGGGCAATGTGCTGATTGATCTTTCGACAGAAAAACTGTTTCGAGGTTATAAATCTATTAAGGTTGTGGAAACACAAAGTGTCCCTAAACCCGGTGTTGATATTTTTGTGGTTAAAGTAAAATACCCGAAACTGGGCGAAAAAACCGATACCTTCTGGCAAAAGCACCGTGCCGATTATTTTGAAGGTGAAATTATCTTGGAAGGAAATTATTAATGAACACACCGAACTACACTCCGGATATGGTTTCGCGTAATGTGAAACCGTTGGGCAATGGCGTGCTGGAAATCACACGTTATAACTTAAGTTATTTTAAAGCCATTTTGGTTTGGCCTTGGTTTATCATTGTAACCGTTATAACCCTTAATGATATTATGTCAAAAACCGGCATGTATAACGATATTCAATGGGCTATTTCTGTTGATTGGGCTTTAGAAGATACTTGGCAACTAGTCAGTGGAGGAATGGAAGTGTCAGGAACACCAATAACTCCAGAAGCCTATTTAGATTTTAAAATGAGAATGCTAAATAAACACCCTGATGCAATCTATTACGGCTGGTTTTATATCCTATTCCCTATTTTCTGGTTTATTTTACTTTGCCTACCCAATGCCCGCCCGGTGCGTATTGACGCTAAACGCCGCCTGATTTATTTTCAATGGTGGGGCAGATTTTATATTAAACAATACCCCGAAAGTTTAAAGCAGAACGAACAACGTTTAATCTACTTTCTGCAAACGGATTTTCATTCCTCTTGGCTGAATCGGGATGCCATGAGCTGCCTGATTATGGATATTCCTTATGAAAATCCCGCACGCAATAAAAAAGCCTCGGTAGCACTGGGTGCGTATCGCCCCGTGTGCGAATATCAAAGCTATTACCTACGCGATTTTATTGTGGATTATTTAAGAGCTTCCAACCCCGATATAGAATTTGCCCACTATTTCAACAAACAAAAAACCATTTGGCAGGATTACTTCCGCTGGTTCTATCGCTTCAGCCTATTCCCAACCTTGGGCTATAACGAAAAGAAAACCGAAGCAAAAATCCAAGCCTGGCTTGAAAAATACGGGGATGAACGGTAAAACTTATTAAAATCAGACCGCACTTTTGGGGCGCTCACTTTGATTTCATTAAGTGCGGTTAATTTTTACTTAATTTTCTGATAGTTAAAGTGAATGTATAGGAACATTATGATTCCCACAGCAGCTAAACCGCCCCCTACATAACCCACATTGGTGATACCTAAATTGTGCATTACGAGATTACCGATTAACGCACCGCCGCCGATACCAATATTGTAGATACCGGAAAAAATCGACATGGCGACATCAGTGGCATCCGGGGCATATTGCAGCACCCGCAACTGGAAGACTAAGCCGATGCCGGAAATTCCAATCCCCCACACGAAAATCAATAAGAACATTGCAACAATATTGTCGCTTAGCGGCAATAATAATGCCAATCCTACCAATAAATGCAGCATCATCAGCATTAAGAATTTATTAGGTCCTAAACGATGGAAGCGGTTAAATAATAAACTTGCCACCACACCTGATACGCCAAATACTAACAATAACGCCGTGCCTTGTGTGGCAGTCATTTTGCTCACACTAATCGCAAAAGGTTCCACATAGCTATATGCAGTAAAGTGTGCGGATACCATCACAATGGTTAACGCATACAAGCCCATTAATAGCGGGCGTTTCATTAATGTTGGAATGCTGCTAAGCGACCCGGTATTTTTCGCCGGTAAATTCGGTAATAAACGAAAAATAAAGATCATCACCACAAATGCCATAATACCGATTAACCCAAAGGTCATTCGCCAACCTAATAATTGACCGATAATACGCCCTAAAGGTAACCCTAATACCATTGCCAGTGCGGTTCCCATTGCTAATAAGCCCAATGCTTGGGATTTTTTATCTCGCGGGGCAACCCGCACGACTAAAGAAGCGGTAATTGACCAAAAGATCGCGTGAGCCATCGCCACACCGGCACGGGCAAGCAATAAAACCCAGAAATTCCACGCCACCGCAGACAAAATATGGCTGGCGATAAATAAAATAAATAGTTTAATCAATAAACTGCGACGTTCCAGTTTTGCCGTTAATAACATAAACGGCAGCGACATTAGCGACACAATCCACGCATATACCGTGATCATCAAGCCTACTTGGGAAACCGGCATATCAAAACCCTGAGCAATATCAGACAAAATCGCCACAGGAATAAATTCAGTGGTATTAAAAATAAAGGCACTAAAGGCAAACACAATTACCCGCATAAAAGCAATTCGGTTCACCATTTTATGATCTAACATAGCTTTCCAACAAAAATCAAAATTAAGGGAGCGTATTTTACACGTTTAAGTACGATTTTACAGCAAAATCATCTTAATTTAACCGCATAATTTGCACTAACCCAATCTATCCTTTTTTGAGCTAAAACAAATTTTCTGATAATAAAAAGTTTATAATTACCCAATTCGAGTTAATTGGAAAAATCTAATGGATAAACAACGAAAAGTTACCCGCTTATGCGTGCAAACCGCTTTATTGTTGTTACAACACGGCGCTGAAAGTGCGGTGATTGTGCAAATGACCCACCGTTTGGGCATTGCATTAGGGATGGAAAGCGTGGAATGTGCGTTAACACCCAATGCGGTGATTGTCACCACGCTAAATAATGGGCATTGCATCACCACCGCCCGTAAAAATATAGATAAAGGTATTAATATGCGGGTGGTGACGGAAGTGCAGCGTATTGTGATTACGGCAGAACATAAGATCTATGATCTCGACAAAGTGCGGTCAAAACTAGAACATATTTCAATGGAAAAATACCCCCACTGGCTTGTGGCCTTAATGGCGGGGCTATCCTGTGCTTGTTTTGCTCATTTAACCGGAGCGGATTGGATCACCTTTCTGCTCACGTTTATCGCATCTGCCGGGGCAATGATTGTACGTCAGCAACTGACCAAATTGCACTATAATTCCTTGATTGTGTTTGCTGCCACTGCATTTGTAGCTTCGCTGATTGCGGGTATCGGTCTGAAATATCAATGGGGCAACGATCCGCAAATTGCACTGGCCTCCAGCGTATTATTGTTAGTCCCCGGTTTTCCTTTGGTCAATTCCATTGCCGATATTTTAAAAGGTCACACCAATATGGGGCTGGCTCGCTGGACTATTGCCACAGTGCTAACTTTTGGAGCCTGTATCGGTATCGTATTTGCCTTGAGTTTACTGAATATCACGGATTGGGGAAACTAGAATGGACTTATTATTGAGATTATTAGATGATATGTTTTTTGCCGCAATTCCGGCGGTGGGATTTGCTTTGCTGTTTAATGTGCCGGTCAGCGCCTTAAAATACTGTGCAATTTTAGCCGCACTTGGGCACGGATTACGCACCCTGCTTATTCAACAATTCGGCGTTCCGCTGACTTTCAGTACATTTTTTGCATCCAGCTTAATCGGTTTTATCGGTGTGTATTTATCTCAACGCTATTTGGCTCATCCTAAAGTCTTTACCGTGGCAGCAATTATTCCGATGATCCCCGGTGTTTATGCCTATAAAGCCATGTTGGCCATTGTGCAAATTCAACATTACGGTTACAGCGAAGCGCTTTTTATTCAAATGATTGATTATTTTATTAAAACCGCGTTTATATTAGGTGCGTTAGTATTCGGATTAGCACTGCCGGGATTGCTATTTTATCGGAATCGACCGGTAGTTTAGGCTGTTGAAATCGGTGGACATTCCGTCCACCTTACATATTGCCAAACCAATCTTTAACCCGTTGATTAATGTCCGCAAAATCTAATTCAGCCTGCACTAACAAACGTTGCCAATATAAATCCGGCACACGATTATAAGGTTCGGCAATCGCTTCCAAATGCGCTAAACATTGTTCAAAATCCACCGCACTTTCATCGGCGATTAACGCCAAATACTTGCCGATATTCTCATTGGGTACAATTTGCAGTTGGGTTTCACCTTGCAGATAATCTCGCATATAGCGCGTTAATTGCTCAAGTGCGGTGGATTTATCCAAAGTTTTCGTAGCCGTGACTTTGCCGTTTTTATCGTAAAACAATGCCGGTGGTATTTCGCTTTCGGAGTGAGCCTGTAAAGCCAAATAATAAAGCCAGCTTTGAATGCGATCTTTATCCCGCACATTGCTTACTCGCCAATCAATCCGCTGTGTCAGTTCGCCGTATAATTGTCCGATATTGCCTTGCAAATGCACGGTTCGTCCATCGATGTCAACAGGTAAGTCTAAGGTTAGCGATTGTGCCGATTGAACCAAATAATCCGCTAATGTCGTTTTTAACACCGCAATATCCGTCTGTAAACCGTCGGCATAAACCGTGGCGAACTCCGCTCGTGGCAGAATGCCTTTCACTTTTAAACGGGCAAAATAATCCTGCCACTCGGCATCGGAAAATTTCAATAACTCACCACGAATTTGATATTTTTCCAAACCGTCCAAGGTGAAATTTTCGCTGTCCGCGATCAAATCCTGTTCATTACGAAAATACACGCCAAGGCGTTTTTCAAAGAAAAATTTCACCGGATGTTGCACAAATTCAATTAAGCGTTGCAAATCAATCACATTAGTTTCGTCAGATTGTGCCGGAATGGGTTGATTAAAGGGTTTAACTTCCGTGCCTTGCAACACCGGCAACCATTGTTTGGCAAAAGAGCGGTGGTTTTTATCAAAGTTTTTTGCACTGAAAATCGTCATCGAATAATTGTGAATCAAATCATCCGTGGTCGCATTGCTGTTATCCGTTAAATATGTCAGCAGCTGACTTACCAACACCGACGGTTCCAGTTTTTGATTGTTAATAATAGATTTGCCCACATAGCTGATATATAACTGCTCGCGAGCAGACAGCAAGGCTTCCAAGAACAAATAACGGTCGTCGTCACGGCGGAAGCGGTCACCTTTTTGTCGGTGATAGTGCATTAAATCGAAGCTGTTCGGCGTTTGCTGGCGGGGATAACTGCCATCATTCATTCCCAACAGACAAATCACCTTAAACGGAATCGCCCGCATCGGCAATAGCGTACAAAAACTCACTCTGCCCACTAAAAATTTCAAACTGTTTTGCGTATCGCTTAATTTTGCCGTCAGCACATCGGCGATCACATCGCTTTCAATCAATTCCTTAAAGGGGATTTCCCGCAATTCATTAATACTTTCTTTGATTTTCAATAAGGTTATCGTATTTTGACTGTTTTCTGCAAAGCATTGATCCACCAATGAAAGTAACTGCTCGCACCATTGTTGAATGTTATGATTTTGCTGTAACACCAACTGCCATTGATACAACTGTTCGATAAATTCCGCCAATGATCCTGTTAATTGACCTTTCAAACCATAACTCGCGTCAAAGCCGACGTTATCCTGCCAAATGCCGTTTTGTTCCCGCATTGCATAACCCAGCAACATTCGCTCAAGTCCCGCTTTCCACGCATTATAGTTATGATGTTGCTGTGTTTTTTCCAAACCGAAACGGATTCCCGCCTGCGCTACCCAACTGCGGATTCTCGGCAACTCATCGGCTTCAATGGCAAAACGCTCGCGAATGGCCGGAATATCTAAAAACGCCAACACATCTTCCGCACCGAACAGACTTTCTTTCAGCTTCAGCAAGGATAAAAATCCCTCAACCAACACATCATTGGCAGTGAGTTTGCTGTCGGAAATAGAATAAGGAATATGTTGCGGATCGCCCTTAAAATGCTCTTTCGGTGCTTGATATTGACCGAATACCGCTTGAATATAAGGGGCATATTGATCGATATCCGCCACCATTACCACAATATCTTTTGGGGTGAGTTCAGGATTTTGTTGAAATAATTGTAATAAATGATCGTGCAGGATTTCCACTTCCCGCATCGGACTATGGCAAGAATGGAACGTTAAAGTGCGGTCATTTTTTTGCCAATTTAACGGATTTTCTGCCGATTGCGGTACTAAATCTAAAATACGGTTTTGCACCTGTTGCAATAAGCCATCCCTTTGATTTTCCGCATAAGCAGCGATTTCGTTAGGCTCCATCTCCGTCAATAAATGCAAGAAATCACGCCCTAATTTGCCCCAAGTAGCCAACAACGGATTGCCGATTTGTAATTTTTCATCGTCAGCAGTGAGCTCATATTGTTCCGTATTAAATAAATTCTGCTGTTCATCAGAAATCAACGGCGATATTTCGTGCGAATAATAGTCTGTGCGGTGACGGGAAACCAATTTTTGCAGATAGCGTTCATCCACAATATCGCCCCAATAAGCACGACAAGGATTATTGAAAAACAGATGCACATCGCAATGCTTGCTCATTGCGTGGAAGGTTTCCAAATACACTTTCGGCAAGGCGGAAATACCGAAAATAAACAGACGTTTCGGCAGATTTTTGGCTTTGCCGTTTTTCAACTGATTGAGATATTGCAAATGCAAATTGGTTCGGTGTCGAGGTTCCGTTTTACCGATAGATTGAAGCACATCCGAAACCAAGGCTTGCCACAACACACCCTGCCAAGCAATATCCTGATGAATTTGAGCAAATAACGTGTCATTGGAATGGGGCGGTAAGCATTGTTTGATTTGACTTTCGATAAAGTGCGGTTGATTTTGCTCCCAATATTTAATCCAATCAGGTCTATACACAAGATATTGGTCAAATAAATCCGCAATTTTACAGGCTAAGTGATAAAGTTTATGTTGTTGAGATTGTTCATTTTTCCGCAAATAACCGGCAAGGCTTTGAAATTCCTCTCGTTCTAAATAGTGCGGAATCAATGCCATTAACCGCCACACCATTGTATCTTTAGCAAATTCACTTTGAGCCGGTACATCAGGCAAATTGCTATTATATTGTTGCCAAATAAAACTTGCCGGCATCGGAAATTTTAAATTTGCTGAAATGCCTTTTTTCTCTGCAATCTGAATCTGCAACCACTGTGCCATCCCCGGACTTTGCACCAAAATGACTTCCGATTCAAAGGGATCGGTAAGAGGATCAACTTCCATTAAATGAATTAATAATTCTTTATGGATTTCAACTTGGTTGGAATGGTAGATGGTGAGCATAGAACATCCATTAATTGCTGACGAAAATGAAAGTTATCATAGCATATTTTCTTCATTTGTAAGATAACGAACCGTGTCAAATAATACGATAACCTTTTCTACAACTCCACCCATTTTTTCTGAAAAAAATACCGCACTTTGACTTTATCTACAGAACATAGCACATCAAATTTCAACTGGTTTTGTGAGACCTGCGATTGGCAAGGTAAACCGACGAACTGTCGCTGTTTTTGATTTTCTGCGATTTGAATGGCCTGATAGCGTTGATAGGTTTCCATTCCGATTTGCCGTTGTGATGCCGTCCATTGATTTACGATAAAAAATATTCCGCTAAATACCGTGAGCGTAAACAATAAACTGACCAAACTCATCCCTTTATATAATTTAAAGCGGTTTGAAATCATACCAACTTTTCTCCGCTAATTGCCATTCGCTAAATTGCTGAATAATGGTCGTGACTTTTGCTTTGCTGTAACTCAACGTGACATTTTCCAGCGTGAGCGTTCCGCCTAGAATCACCGTACCGCTGATTTTGCCCTTGCCGGTCACCGTCAAATTACCTTCCGCCACAATCACGCCGTTCACATTACTGTTGATTTCCCATTTTGCCTCTGCTTCTTTAAACCAATAAAGCTGTGTTGCGATGGATTGTTTGCCGTCTTGCGGGGTCACAAAGTGCGGTGTAAATTGGGCGATTTTTTCTCGGTCGATATACACATCAAATTGTTTTTCATAAGTTTTTTTTGTAGGACTGCGTTTAAATAAGGCTCTGCGTTCACAATAAAAAAACTGTTGCAACCCGCTTTCATCCCGCCCTGAATTTAATGTAACCAAATACACATTACCCGTTTGTTGTAAAGGAATCTGTTGACAGGTGTATTGCGGATTATCACGGGATTGTTGCTGTAATGATTGGCTGTCCGCTACATAGCGTTGCCGTTGGGAAACTATTGTATTGTGCAACCGCAGGTTATCATCATCAAATAATAGCAATAAGCATAACAAACTGCTGAGCATAATTAATAGGGTTAGAGTCATTATGCCGGATTTGGGGAATATTTTGATTTTCATATTTTTCTCATTCATTCGTTTAATAAGGGAATAACCGTATTGGCTTCATATATTAGATTTGGTTGATTTTTCAACCGTCCTTTTATGCGTACTTCCAGTGCTTTCTCGCCTAACCAAGCAAATTTCAGCTCAGTGATTTCATATTCGCTGTTATCCAATAAATCCGTCCAACCACCGTTATTAGTGCAAGCCTGTTCCGCCAAATAACTACGACATTCCGCCTGCTCACAACGTTGACTGATGGCATTTTTATAGGTCAAACGAGTTTCTACCATTTGTTGATTTAACCGATAGCCGAATAATTCGCTTTCAATAGTTTTAGTGGCATTTTGCGATCCGTTCAAACATACGCCTGATTTCTGCACACCAATGCAACCGTCTGCATTAAGATCATAGAAAAACAGTACACAGTCAGGCTTGGGTATATTGATGCTTTTATGCGGTGCATCTAATTCAAATAGGCTTAAATTATTATTCAGCACTTTTTCGTGTTTCGCCCGAAATCCTGTACGGCGAATATCCTTTGCCATCACCTGCAATACTTTATGCAATTCAGATTGCAGTTGTAATTGGTCTAACAATCGATGGTTTTGCTGTTGGGTATGGCTGTAAAAGGTCAAAATCGTCATTAGCAAAAATACTGACAACGCTAGGGAAATCATTAGTTCTAATAGGCTTTGCCCCCTAAATAATTTGGCTTTAATCATTTACGCAAGCACTCATGGATTGATAATCTTTCAACTTCACGCTGCCTACATTAAACAACGAAAACAACGTTCTGCTGTTTCCTGCCTGCAAAATAAAACAGACGGTGGACACCGTATCTCTTGTGCCGTTTAAACGGGAAATTTCCTGTGGATAATATTTTTTACTCACCAACATCGTTTGTTCGGGGAAATAAGGATAATAGAATTGGGCGGATACATTGTTCGGACAGGTTTGCGGATTCAAGCAATCACAAATGCTGTCGCTTTTTAGTTGAGCGGTCAAACACCAACGCTGTTTAGCCAAATCCCGATTCGGCACCAAAAACCAAATATCCGTAGAATTTTCCACCCGCCCTTGAATTTGGCGTAAAAACAAATGCAATTTATGCCGTTCTTTCAACAATACCGCCTGTTCATTGCTTTTCTGCCATGCCGGTAAGGCAAATAGCAAAGCGATACTGACAATCAGCATGGCAATTAATAATTCTAATAAGGTAAAACCTTTAAGCATATTTCTCCCTTTTTTGACCGCACTTTAAGGGAGAGGAAAACGAAAGAAAAGAAATAGTGGAAATTGAAGGAAAATTTTGGAAGCGAGATCACAAAAGAGCATATTATAAATTTAAGTAAATTAATTATATATAACCTTAAGACCTAATTTATAAATGTTTCAATTGGTTCTACAAATAGAAGTACATTTTCATTATTTTTTCTTAGATATTATTAGGTTCTAACCTCGTTAAACCAAGCTACATAATCTAATCGATCATAATATTTCTTGCCGGAACAACCTGAAAACTCAAACAAATCTCCTACTTGTCCTTGATTTTCAAATCCCGGAACATAAAGTGCGGTAGAAATTTCAGGATATTTTTGATGTGTAAACACAATTTTATTTTTATAGGGCAATTGCTCAAATGCCTGTAAATCTTCATAACTGCAACCGTCACGATCCGTCATTAAAATAAACAAATTGTCTAAATTCATGCGTGCCGTGCGTTCTATCCATTTATCTCTCGCTTCCTGTTCGCAGTGATAGTGCATAAAATAAATGGTTAAATCATCCAACTTACCAACAGGATAAGGCTTATCCGTTTGTTCAAAATGCAGCTCCGCCTTCATATAATGTTCAATATTTTGTAAATATTTAATAAAATCTTTCGGCAAAAGACACAAATTTACAAAAGGCGAATTAAATTTTTCACCCAAATCATGCAAAATCAACGCCCCGTTACAATTACTTGAAATCACCGACATAGAATGATTTTTCAACCGCCAACGATTTATCGCGTTAATAAATTTACGCAAAGATTTATTAGTAGCTTTTTTAATTAAATGAAACATAGGATTTTTTGATAAATAATGTTCTAATACAATGATAAAAGGACGGCATATAGCCGTCCTACAAAAGTTACTCCCACTCAATCGTTGCAGGCGGTTTTCCGCTCACGTCATACACCACACGGGAAATGCCATCTACTTCGTTGATGATACGGTTAGAGATTTTACCTAACAGATCGTACGGTAAATGCGCCCAATGTGCGGTCATAAAGTCTATGGTTTCTACTGCACGTAGTGACACAACCCAATCATATTTACGACCATCACCCATTACGCCAACGGATTTCACCGGTAGGAACACGGTAAACGCTTGACTTACTTTGTAGTACCAGTCCGATTTATAGAGTTCTTCAATAAAAATCGCATCTGCGCGGCGTAATAAATCGCAGTATTCTTTTTTCACTTCACCTAATACGCGTACGCCTAAGCCCGGTCCCGGGAATGGATGGCGGTTTAGCATTTCAGCCGGTAAGCCTAATGCTAAGCCAATTTTACGTACTTCGTCTTTAAACAGTTCGCGTAACGGTTCTACAAGACCGAGTTTCATATAATCCGGTAATCCGCCTACGTTGTGGTGTGATTTGATTACGTGCGCTTTACCTGTTTTGCTGGCGGCGGATTCGATCACATCCGGATAGATTGTGCCTTGAGCCAGCCATTTTACGTTGCTCAGTTTGTGTGATTCTTCATCAAACACATCAACGAATACTTTGCCGATAATTTTACGTTTAGCCTCAGGTTCATCAACTCCGGCCAATTCACTTAAGAAACGCTCTTCAGCATTTACACGAATAATATTCAAGCCGAATTTATCACCGAACATGTCCATCACCTGATTGCCTTCATTTAAACGCAATAAGCCGTTATCTACGAATACGCAATGCAAGTTTTTGCCGATTGCACGGTGCAATAATAATGCGGTAACAGAAGAATCTACGCCGCCGGATAAACCTAAAATCACTTCATCATCGCCCACTTGTGCTTTAATACGTGCAACCGCATCTTCAATAATGTTTTCAGCCGTCCATTTAGTTTCACAGCCACAGATTTTCACCACGAAGTTGGTTAATAATTCCAAACCGCGTTTAGTATGGGTGACTTCCGGGTGGAACTGCACGCCGTAAAAACCGCGGGTTTCATCCGACATTGCAGCAATCGGACAAGTCGGCGTTGTACCGGTAATATGGAAGTTAGCCGGTAAGCGGGTAACTTTATCGCCATGTGACATCCATACGTCTAATGCTTCGCCTAAATCGCTTAATAGTTTATCGCCGCGTGGCACTTCCACTTGTGCATAGCCGAATTCGCGGTGATCAGAGCCTTCGGTTAAACCGCCAAGCTGCATTGCCATAGTTTGCATACCATAGCAGATACCTAATACCGGCACGCCGGCATTAAACACGTATTCAGGTGCGCGTGGGCTGTTATTTTCGGTGGTGCTTTCCGGACCGCCGGAAAGGATAATCCCGGTCGGGCTAAATTCGCGGATCTGTTCTTCTGTAACATCCCACGCCCATAATTCACAGTACACACCGATTTCACGTACACGACGTGCAATCAGTTGAGTATATTGTGAACCGAAATCTAAAATCAGGATTTTATGTTGATGAATGTTGTTCATTACAAGTTCTCTCAAATAACAAATAAATTTGGGCGATTATACTGTAATCTATGCCGTTTTTCATTATAATTTGACAAATTACTCGAATGAAAAGGAATACAAAATGACAATCCAACGTTTTCACTGCGGAAAGCGGTTATCTGAAATGGTGATCCACAACGGAACGATTTATTTAGCCGGTCAAGTGCCGGAAACAACAGTGCAAGGCAGTGCTTATGAACAGACCAAAGAGGTGTTGGGATTAATCGACAAACTATTGGCTGAAGCAGGATCGAACAAAGCCAATATTTTAAATGCACAAATTTTTCTGGCTGATATAGCGGATTATGCAGAAATGAATCAGGCTTGGGATGAATGGGTGGATAATGCCGACGTCCCAACCCGTGCCACTGTGGAAGCCAAACTTGCCGCACCGGAATGGAAAATTGAAATTGTGATTACTGCTGCGGTTTAATATGAATTTCAATAAAAGTGCGGTGTTTTTTGCGATAATTTTCGGTTTGAATGCCTGTGATGATAATCCCAAGCAAACCGAAACCAGCCCAGTATCCTTAGAATTATTGCAACAACAAGTCATAGCGCAACAAAAAATTCTGCAAGAACAAGAACAACGCAGGCTTACTCGCGGCGTTTATAGCGATCTTACGTTAAATTTGCTGCAAGCGAATAATGCGGAGCAAATGACTTTCTTGCGCGATTTACTGGAAGGTTTGGTAATTTATGATCGCAACGGTAATATTGTGCCAGCCGTCGCAGAGAAATGGCAAAGCGAGGATAATAAAACCTGGATTTTTATCTTACGCCCGAATATTAAGTGGTCTAACGGCGAAGCACTCACCGCCCACGATTTTGTGCGTGCTTGGCAGCAATTAGCGTTATCTGACAGCAAATTAAAACATTATCTGCAATTTATCAATTTGGCTAATTCTCAAGCGGTGTTGGAAAAAACACTGCCCGTAGAACAGCTTGGCGTGCACGCATTAAATGATCATACGCTACAAATTCAATTAGATAAATCAACACCTTATTTGCCTAAAATGCTGGCTCATGTTGCCTTATTACCTCGTTACGGCGAACCGGTACAAAAATTTGTAGGCAATGGAGCTTATCAGTTGAAATCGCAAAACGGTAATATTATTCAATTAGAAAAAAATCTTCACTATTGGAATAATGCCGCCGTGGCGTTTTCTGAAGTACAATATCAAAAAATTACGACACAACAAGCGCTGACGAATATTGATTGGGTGGATAATCCGCTGGTGACGCAATCGAAAAGTGCGGTCAATTTCCCGCAACTTTGCACTTATTTCTATGAATTTAATTTCAAGGATCCGATGCTAAAAGAAAGTGCGGTGCGAAAAGCTTTAGTTTCGATGATCTCGCCTATCAGCATAGTACAAAATGAAAATATTAACGCACGAGCCAATGGCAGCTATTTGCCAAAAAATCTGCAATTTGAAGATGAACGCAGTTGGGCACCCACCGTATTGGAACAGCTGTTCACTTCTTTCAATATTAGTGAAACTAACCCGCTTAAATTGCGATTGACTTATGACAACACAGCACCGCACTCAGATATTGCTAATCGATTAATTCGAGCCTGGTCACAATCTGATTTGCTCCGTATTGAAGCCGACCCGCAACCACGAACCAAGATCTTGGAAAAACGAATGAAAGGCGATTTTCAGCTGATCCGTTCCGGTTGGTGTGCAGATTACAATGATCCGTCCGCTTTTTTAAATCTGGCTTATTCAAAAAGCCCTGATAATAAAACAGGTTACAATAATCCGGATATCGACAAATTATTGGAACAATCTTTAGATAAAAAAATAACTGAGGAAAAACGCACCGCACTTTATCAACAGATCTATCAAATTTTGCGTGATGATGTTGTTGTTTTACCAATTTTTCAATATATGAAACCTGTTCATATTAAATCAAACCTGAAAGGCTATAACGTAGAAAACCCGACAGAAGTAATTTATAGCAAGGATTTATGGCGGGATAGATAAAATCAAGACGTGTCTCAACTCACAGCTGCGCGAAGCAGCTGCTTTGCCCCCTATTACCGGTGGCAAGCATTACAAGGGCGTTTCAACTCACAGCTACCTGTGGGTAGCTGCCAATGAGCTTAATTCCAACATACTCACCGAAACAGTTTCAACTCACAGCTACCTGTGGGTAGCTGCATTGAAGCCCGATCACCTATTAAGTGAAAATAAAAGTTTCAACTCACAGCTACCTGTGGGTAGCTGCAAATACATCACGGATTCTTGGTTTGCGCCGTGTCGTTTCAACTCACAGCTACCCATAGGTAGCTGGCACCAGCTTCCTTCAATATCCCACTGCATACTAGATTGTTTCAACTCACAGCTACCCGTAGGTAGCTGGTTTGTAAATTTGGTCGGCAACAAACGTAGGCAAATTGGTTTCAACTCACAGCTACCCGTAGGTAGCTGGCCTTTAAGGGCGTTCACATTGGGTTTGATGATTTGTTTCAACTCACAGCTACCCGTAGGTAGCTGGAATTGTGAGGGTTTTAAAGGGATTAAAATAAAATTAGTTTCAACTCACAGCTACCCGTAGGTAGCTGGCCACTCAACGCGGGCTGGAGTTAATCGGTGAAGCTGTTTCAACTCACAGCTACCCGTAGGTAGCTGGTGTGTAGTGGTCAACAAATTTTTCAGTCCCTGATAGGTTGTTTTTAAATAATCGGAGTGAGTCCATCAAGATATTGATGTGGACGAGCATAATTAT
>NZ_SLYB01000043.1 GCF_004340985.1 Cricetibacter osteomyelitidis | reverse complement strand
GTGAATTAAAGCGAAGATTAATAAATCATAATGGTTTAAGTAAAAAGCATAATATCATGTTTATTAAGGATTTTTTAAATAAAAAGAGTTACTAATAATCTCTGAAAATAATTATTAGCAACTATTTTGTCCACATGAACGTGTAATGGACATTTCAACAACTATTTTGTCCATTACACCAAATTTGCAAATCGAACAGGATTTAGCGGATTGGCGGAAGCATATTGAGGAAAATTTTTAAATTGTGTGCAAAAGTGCGGCCGGTTTTTGGGACGTTTTGGTAAAAATGAGTTCAAAATCGACCGCACTTTCTTATCTTATTTTATTTGACTTGCTTTGGTGCTTAGGGTCTGTTGATAATTGTTTATTGTTTGACTACAACTCAAGTGTTTTTTCTTCGTTGATGGTCAGCGTGGCTTGTACATAAATCCGCTCACCGTCTTTTTCGGCAACAAAATCAATTTCTTGACTGTTTAAACCGCCGATTTTGACCTCATATCCTGCGATTTGCAAGTGGTTGAAAATCGTGTTTCCCAGCAGTTTGGCTCGGTCTTGCACACGGTAGCCGATCAGGGCATTGCGGATGCCCAAATCTTCAAAATAGTATTTTTCGCCGATTTCAAAAATGCGTTTGCCTTTTTAGTCTAATTTTAAAAAGTTTCAATTATATCTAAAACTTTTTATAAAAATAGAGAAGAATGAAAGTATAAAAGAAGAAATTGAATATCATTGCCTAACTGTTGTCCTCAAGATGGTACAAGTTTGCAACTTGTGCCCAAAATAACAATGGCAAATATCAAATTTTGTTTATAAATCAAAGGGAAAAAGGCACAAGTCACAGACTTGCGCCGTCATTAGGATAAATTGTAGAAGATCAGGTCTGATTTTCTACAATTAAATTTATTCTGGTAAGAAGTTTGTTAATAACTATTATTGGTTAATTTTGATCTAAAATTAGTCAGTTCTATGAACTGTTCTTCAGTCAAGCCAAAATCGCCAAAACGTAATAATTCAGGATCGTGGAAATCACTTCCTCCGCTTTTTGCTAATTGGTATTTTTTTGCATAGTATTGTGTCAATTCAAAATCAATTTTTTTCATTTTGGAATGATTAATTTCGATGCCTTGAATCCCAAATTCAACATATTTACCAATTTCATTATAATTATCATATACGCAAGGATGTGCCAAAATAGGAATTGCACCATCAGCAATAATGCTTTGGATTCCTTCTTTTACAGGAATATAACCCATTTTTAAGTCAGTCTCTTTACTGGTTTTTGAAGCAAATAATTGCTTATATTTTTCTTTAGTCATTTCTTGTGGATATTTTTCTTTAAGCGCCTGAAAAATATTCATTTTAAATACAATGTTGTATTTTGAGAATTTCTTTGCATCTTCATAGCAGATGTCATAACCTTTTTCAGCAAGTTCTTTGATAAGCTCTCTATGATATTGATCTCGACAAGCCAAAGTGTGGTTACATAATGTTTCAATATGTGGTGCTTTTCGGTTTAACCATAACCCTACTACATGAACTTTTTTATAAACATCAAAATCATAGCAACTCATCTCAACACCTTTAATAATGTTAAGACCTAATAAATCAGCATATTTAAAAATTTCATCATAATGGTTTATTGTGTCATGATTCGTGATAGCCAATGTTTTTATTCCATTATTGAATGCTTTTTGTAACACATCTTTAATTTCACAAACACCATCACTATGATTTGTATGAACGTGTAGATCCGCATAAATCATATAAATTCTCCAATTGGGTATCTCAAAGTGTAATGATACGCTTTGAGGATTGTTATTTAATTAATGTTAGTAATGTCGTGTTCGGGCTTGTTTCTGTTTCTGGTGTGACGATTTTTTCTAAATAATCATCACTATTCGCAATAATAATAGCCGTTGTAATATCTACATCTATTTGTTTTAATGCTTCTAAATCAAACTCAATTAAAGTGTCACCGGCAGCAACGGATTGCCCTTTAGCTACCAATGTTTTAAAGTATTTTCCTTCTAATTTAACGGTATCAATTCCAATATGAATTAACATTTCTACACCACTATCAAGTTTTAAACCTATCGCATGTCCGGAACTAAAAGTAGAGTATATCGTTGCTGAATCCGGCGCACGGACAATTCCTTCGCGAGGAATGATAGCAACACCGGTGCCTAAAATTCCGGAAGCAAAAGTTTCATCATCTATATCAGTTAAAGGTATTATTTCCCCTTGAATCGGTGATGTTATATCAATAATAGCGTGGTCGTCTGATTTCGTATTATTTATATTTACTTTTTTTGAAGGTGATGTAGTGGTTCCTTCAGGGATAGGATCATCAAATCCAATAATAAATGTTGAAATAAATGTGACTATACTCGCAATAATTAATGTAATAATTGCATTGATTAGCTGGTTATCGTTATCAGAGATCCACATCGGTAAACTAAGGATTCCGGGAGTTGCATAAACAAATGCCTTTAATTTAACGAGCCCGGCAAATAGCCCTGCAGTGGCACCACCAACCATACAGGCATATATAGGTCTTTTTAAGCGTAAATTAATCCCATACATCGCAGGTTCCGTGATTCCGCCTAGTAAAGCGGTAATACCTGCAGAAAATGCCAATTGCTTGAATTCTTTATTTTTTGATTTTATTGAAACGGCTAACGCAGCGGCAGCCTGAGACATATTAGAGCATAAAGCGATTACACGAATGATTGGGTCAAAACCTTTCTGTTCAACTAACATAATTGTAATTGGGCTTAATGCTTTATGCATACCTATAGAAACTAACCAAGGGTAGATTGCGACTAAAATAGGAAGTGCAATGAAACCGATATGTTCTTGCATTAGCATAACACTGTCAGCAACCATTTGAGCAAGAAAACTGGCTATTGGGCCTATCGCAATTAATGCGATTGGGGTAACAATAATAATGACCAATAAAGGGGCTAAGAATACTTTTACCATTTCAGGTACGATGCGATATATTATTTTTTCAATATAAGACATCAACCATACCGTTAGTAGTGCAGGAATGAGTTGCGATGAATATTTGACTAATGCGATGGGAATCTCTAAAAAACATACCGGATTTCCTGCTTTTACTAGGGAATCCCAATTCGGGTTTAACATTGCTAAACAAACAAAAGCAGCTAAATATTGATTACAATTAAACATTTTGGCTGCCGAAAAGCCAATAAATACAGGCATAAAATAAAATCCGGTATCAAAAATAAAGTTTAATATATAGTAAGTCTGACTACTTTTTTCCAGAATCCCCATCATATTGAGAATAACTAATAACACTTTCCCCATTCCTGCGCCGGCAAGGATAGGAATGACCGGTGCTATTGAGCCTGTAATAATAGAAAGTGCTTTATTCACAATGGATTGTTTTGAGGCATCTTTATCAGAAGTTTCTTTTTTCTCACTTAAATTAGCCTGTTGCATAATCGCATTGTAAACTTTATCGACATTATTACCGATGACCAATTGGAATTGCCCGCCTTTTTTAACTGTTGATAAAATATGGCTATGTTGTTTAATGGCTTGCTCATTAACATTGTTATCGTTAAATAGAACAAATCTTAATCTTGTTGAACAGTGAACGACTGATTTGATGTTTTTTTCACTACCAACGAAATTAATAATTTCTTTTGCAAAGTTATCGTAATTCATAGTATTACCTTTTCTTAAATTTTTACTTAAATAAAGGTTTAGCCAACTAAATGTTACTATCCGCCACTATAAACGATTTATTAAACTGATTTCTGTTCCCCCTCCTTAGAAATTTTAGCAATATGAATAACAAGATAGAGTATCTCATCATTGTCGAGAATATAATTGTATTTGTTGTGAATGTAATCTCGTATTTTTAGACTGCAATTGTATGATTTATTATATTTTTCTATTAAAAGCGATAATAAATCATCATTATTAGATTTATGTTCATTATTCTTTTTAGAAAATAGTCTTAGAGAGAAGAATTTAAGATGAGTTATAAATCTATTGTAATCAAAAGATTCATAGTCATATTCTAAATTGAAAAAATATTTAACAATATTCGTAATGTTATGTATGAAATTGGTTATTTCATAGACTTCATTTAGGTTGGCATCTTTTTCAGCACTGATGATATGCAATGCAATAAATCCGGCTTCATCATCAGGAAGTGTTATGCCTAAGTCCTGCTTAATTATTTTTAAAGCATATAGTCCACTTTTAAACTCGTCTTTATAAAAGTTTTTAATTTCCCAAAGTAATTTATTTGTTAATGAAATTCCATTCTTATAGCGTTCTATACAGGCATAAATATGATCAAGTATAGAGATATAAACCATATCATGTAGTTCTAGTGATAATTTAGATTTTACATAATGGACGATTTTATCGGTCATGACGATAAATTCTAATGGCATATCGATTAAAACATTGATTATGTTTTGAGTATAGTTCGTAGAGCTAAGAATAAATTTTTTGGTTATTTGAGAAGGATCAATATCCATACCGACTTTCTTACCGTAAGCAATTCCTTTTCCCATAACAATGATTTCTTTATCATTAGAATCATAGGTTATGACAACATTATTATTTAAGATTTTTTGAATCTTCATTTTATCCCTCACAAAAACAAAAAAACCTACCTTTGGGCTGATAAATTTGCCTAAAGATAGGTTTCGTGTAGTAAGCTAAGTACTATTACAATCCTATTGTTTTCTGTTCGAGAGACTAACAAGAATTATCTATGATGTCAACAGCTTGACCGCTGTTTATTTTTCAGCCCCTTTCAAGATAAGATATTTTGCGATGAACATCGCAAAATAACACCTAATCGGCAAAAATAGCGAAAGTTCTGGGCTTGTTGCAGGAAAGTTTTAGGTAAAGTGCGGTAGGTTTTGAACATGTTTTTAAAACGTATCAAAACCGACCGTTATCATTTTTAATCCAATTCAATCAAACTAATATTTAACGGCTGACTAAGCAGAGCTTCAAATTGTTGTGCCGCTTGGGTGAAGTGGGGTTGTTGCATATGCAGTTCTAAATCGGTGGCGGTTTGCCATTGTTCAATAAAGGCGTATTGATTTTCTCGCCCTTGTACTTTGCCGCAAACGTAACTGATACAGCCTTGATCGTGGCGTGATGCCGTGATGAGAGGTTGGATAAGTTGTTCAAATTCAGCGGTTTTATCCGCTTTCACATTGGCTAAAGCATAAACTGCGATCATTTTGATTTCTCCATTGGTAATTGAGTTAAAAAAGTGCGGATATTTTGCCACACAATCGGAAAATTGGTGTGTAAAACGTCGTGTGGGGCGTTGGGGATAATTGCCAGTTGCGCCTGTGGCAACGCTTTATAAGCGGCAATTACCGTATCCAACGGGGCATTTTGATCCTTTTCGCCGGCAATCAGCAACGTTGGCGTTGTCACTTGTCGAAACAGCGATTTGCCGATTTCCAGTTGATTGTAATAGGCGAAATTGTCGGCGAGCCAGTCATTAATGCGCTCAGGTTCGGGGCGAATGGTGAGTTGTTGCTGCCAATATTGCGGATCAAGTTGGGCAAATTCCGCGAAAGATCCGCTAAAGTGGCGGAAGTTTTTCTGCCATTCCCCAGCACCAATCGCGATCAAGCGGTGGATTTTATCGGGATATTGAGCGGCAAAATAATAGCCGGTATAAGCTCCATCGCTAAAGCCGACAAGCGTGATCGGCTCTTGCGTAACTTGAGCCAGCACTGCAGCGAGATCCTGTGCTTTACGTTCATAGCTCGGCACGGCTGTGCCAATGCCGGATTTGCCGTGCCCACGGGTTGCCACGGCGATGACTTGATGATCTTGCGAAAGCCGTTCGATCAGTTGTCCCATTTCACCGATAGAGCCGACCAAGCCACCGTGCAGCACTACAACAGGTGCTCCGCTGCCGTAGATTTCATAATAAATTCGGGTATCGCCCACATCGGCATATCGCCCGTTTTCGTGGCTGCCGTAAGGCTGTATGTTTTGATAGCTTTGTGCCGTTTGCCCAAAATAGCGTAGCGGTTCGGCGTAACTCATCACACTCACGCAACAAAGGGCAAGGGTTAAAAATAATCGTTTCATTACTTTTTCCTTTATGATGGCGCAAGCTCTCTGACTTGTGCCTATTTTCTCTTTAATTTATAAGAAAAATTTAAAATTTTCAGTTGTTCTTTGTTGGCACAAGTTGCAAACTTGCACCATCTTGATTGCCCTAATTACATTTCGTATTCAGGTTGGCGTAAAAGTGCGGTGCGATTTGGCTGAATTTCCGCATCGAACACTTTTTCTTTCCATTCTTCCGCCGGAATTTCCGTATAGGCAATGGTGATATATTCTTTCGGCGTGTTTAACCGCTCACTTGCCAAGGCGGTGAGTTCATCGGCAAAGGCTTGCAATTCCTGCTCGGATAAGCCTTTTGGGTAACATTTAATATTGATATGTGGCATTGTTTTCTCCTGTATTTAGGCTTGGGTAAAAATAATTTCTTCGGCAAGGCGTGATTTTGGTAAATCCGCATTGAAATCATCGTTGGCACGATAGCCAAAAGAAACAACGGCAACAGCGGTATAGCCTTTTTCGTTTAAACCAAATTCTTGATCCAACGCGGCTAAATCCACACCTTCCATTGGTACGCTATCAATGCCTAATGCAGCGGCAGCCATTAGGGTGAACCCCATATTGAGATATACTTGTTTGGCGTGCCATTGATTCTCATCTTTAGCGGTAAAGCGGTGGATTGCTGTAAAGGCACGTCGCCCGCCATCGGTCATTACTTTTTGATCTGGGTCATTAAAACGCCCGTCTTTTTCTTCTTGTGTCAATACGTCGTTTAAATATTGCTCATCAGCATACACCCGGGCAGCAAAAACTACCACGTGAGAAGCCTTGGTAACTTTCTCCAAGTTAAACGGATAATTTTCCATTGCTTTGGCAATACGGGCTTTGCCGTTTTCATCATCGGCAATCACAAAATGCCAAGGTTGAGCATTCACGCTGGACGGGCTAAAACGCATTGCCGCCTTTAATTGCTCAATATCCGCCACCGCAATTTTTTTCGTAGGATCAAAGGATTTAGTGCTGTAACGTTGTTGAATAATGTTGGAAATTTTCATTTGTTTCTCCTGTATTGAAATTTTGTTGAATGATTGAATATCGGTCGCGATATTCAAGGCAAAAAATAATAACGCTTAAAAATAGAATTGATAACCCCCGATTTTGTGCATATACTTTGAAGTAAAACTTAACAATTAATATAAAAATGACACCGTTAAATGCAATCTTGATTTTTAATAAAGTAGTGGAAAAGGGCAATTTATCAGCGGTAGCACGCGAATTGGGGATTAGTGCTTCTGCGGTAAGCCAGCATTTACGCCAGTTGGAACAGCATTACGGCATAAAATTGCTCAATCGCACCACACGTCGAATCAGCCTTACCGAGCAGGGTAATCTGTTATGGCAAGGGACGAAGCAACTGCAAGCTATTTTAGACGACACCCACCGCCGGCTTGAACAGCAACAAACGGAAGTGAGCGGCATCGTTACGATTAGCCTGCCTTCCGGCTTTATTGAAAGTGCGGCAATGCAAGGCTTTATCTACGAAATTGGGCAACGCTATCCGCATATTGAACTGCATTTATTGCCGGAAGATGAAGTGATTGACTTGTTCAACAGCGAAGTGGATATTGCCATTCGAGCGGTTGAACCGTTGCCCGACAGCCCGCTTATCGCCCATTATCTCGCCCTGTGGGGATTGGGCATTTACGCTTCGCCCGATTATCTCGCCCTGCATTCGATCCGTTCTCTCCACGATTTACCGCAACAGCACTGGATCTGCAATCTGGATAATCTCTTTCAACGCTTATTTGGCTACCTTAACTTAGGCGAATTTCAGCCCAAACGCCGGCTACAATGCCCGAATATCCTCGCCGCCCGTCGTCTTGCAGCGATGGGACAGGGCTTAACTTTACAGCTTTCCGGCGAAGTCGCCCATTATATTGAACGGGGCGAACTAGTGCAGGTTCTACCTGAACAGCCCTTGCCGCAATACAATCTCTACGCCCTCACCACCCACCGTACCCAATCGGCAAAAATGGCGAAAGTGCTGGGCTTGTTGCAGGAAAATTTTAGGTAAAGTGCGGTCGGTTTTAACGACATTTTTACAACCGCTATATAATATCCTCAAATCTAAATTCAGCAGCAAAATTTCATCTTCTCTTGACAACCCGATATAATAATAGGGCTGCACAATGCACCGGTTTTATTTACGCATAACAAAGGACAAACAAATGAAAACGATTAGATTACTCTATCCTGATTTCGTCAGCGGAGGATTAGAAACCTATCATTTTGGTGCCAATTTACTGGCTCATATTTTGCCGCCTAACCCAAATCAACCGCTTGTTCGGGTAAATATTACCGAGCCAAATGGCGAGCATTATGCCATAACCGATGGTATTTACGCTAAAAATCAGGTCATTGACGGCATTCAAAAGGCGATAACGGCAATTGAAGCGGAACAACCCGATAAAATTATCACTATCGGTGGTAATTGCATTGTGTCACAAGCGCCTTTTGATTATTTGCACGGTCGTTATAATAACGTCGGTATCATTTGGATTGATACCCACCCGGACGTGTCGTCTGCGAAAGACGGCTACCCGAATGCGCACGCAATGGTGTTGGCATCGTTGATGGGCAAAGGTGATGATTCGTTAACCTCATTGATGAAAAATAAAAAGTTCACTGCCGAGCAGATTTTATATGTCGGCTTACAACCAATTCACGCTTACCAACAGCAATTTTTAGAGCAGCAGGGCGTGCAATATAAAATTCAGGATAAGGCATTTTTATCCGATGACGAAATCAAAGCCTTTACCGATAAGTTTGATCATATTTTAGTGCATTTGGATATTGATGTACTGGACGAACACTTCTTCCACTCTACTTATTTTGCAAACCCCGAATTAAAAGGTGATGGTAGCGGCGGCGGAAAAATGACAATGGAACGACTTACAGAAATTTTGCAGCTGATTAGCCGTAATGCGGATGTAGTTGGCTTTACTATTGCCGAATATCTGCCATTTGATGAACATAAATTGCATAAAATGTTTAAATCTATTCGCTTATTTAATGAATAGCAAGGAAGGGGTTGAATGGAAAAATCGCTCTGATTTTTGAGTCTCTAAGATGGCGCAAGTTTGAAATTTGTGCCCCAAAAAATAATTGTAAATTTTGTTTATAAATCAAAGAGAAAAAGGCACAATCATAGGCTTGCGCCATCGTTAGTACCTTATTTGTCATTTTACTTTGTAAAAACGAAGAGTATAATTTGTACGATTTTAATCCGTTGAGACTATTAAAATGAAAAAATTACTATTTGCCTGCTTAGTATGCCTTCCATTATTATCGGCTTGTGCCACCATATTTTCTGCAACGAAAAAAGAGCCGCCTTTTGTTTATTCCGGTGTGAGAAAATCATTTGAGACACTTAAACATTGCAACGCAACAGAGCCTACCCCTTACTATCCTCACGGTCCTCACCCTATCTGCACAATACTCACGCCGATTTTTATTATTGATCTTCCTCTCAGTCTTATTGCCGACACTGCCATTTTGCCAATTCAAATACCAAGGGCAATGCTTTACCAAGATAAAGAGAAAAATTAACAGTTCCTCTATTTTATAGGTATGCCTAAAATTTAAGCTATTATACTGCTGTTAAGGGCTAAATCCGCACCGGTTAATTTGTGGGACACTGTTCCATAATTTCAATGCAATACATTGCCTTATTCCACCAACATCACGTCCACCGTCCCTTTCCCCAATGTCGCTTTTAACTGTGCCGGTTGTTGGATTTTGGCTAGACGGGTGTAGGAATAGGGCGTTGTAAAGTTTTCATAAAATATCACCAATGTATCACCTTGATACAGCATTACATCGCCGATTTCAATTCGCCCCACCGGCTGATTTTGGCTTGGGAGCGAATGGGGCAGGGCAGCGTATTTTTCGTTGCGGTGCAGATCTTGCATTGTTAATTGCAACGGCAATAAGGCTTTCAGTTCGGCAGCCGCCGGGTTATCGGCAAGTTTGGCGGTGAATCGGTGTTGTCCGATAATAAGTTGAATGCGGTTTTGCGGCATCGTTTCTCCGTGGCTGAATGGGCTTATCAATAACGCCAATAAAAGTATCATTTTTTTCATTGGGTTTGCTCGTTTTGTTTTATGTTGCGAATGATTTTCGCCGGAATACCGCTCACAATGGTATTGGGCGACACGTCTTTGCTTACCACCGCACCAGCAGCGACAATCGCATTTTTGCCAACGGTTACGCCGGCTAAAATCGTAGCATTCGCCCCGATCCACGCCCCTTTTTTAATCACCACCGGTTTGACGATCAAACCACGCCGCTGGCTCGGTTCTTCGGGGTGATTGACCGTTACAATCGTGACATTAGGGGCAAGTAGCACATCATCTTCAAGGGTAATGCCGCCTAAATCGGTAAACATCGCCCCACTGTTGATAAACACATTTTTGCCAATGCGAATATGTCGCCCGAAATCGCTATAAAAAGGCAAATTCAGGGCGAAACTGTCATCAATCGGTGATTGGGTAATCGTTGTCAATAAGGCTCGGATTTGTTCCGGTGTTTGATATTTCCCTGAAAGTTCGGCGATTTTAGGTGCATTTTCTGCAACAATCTCGTGAATTTCCCGAAAGATGGCACTGCCTTTGGAGATCAGTGTGTTAAGCGGAAGATCTAAGGTGTAGTTCATTGTGTTTTAATCGTTTTTGGTAAATGAAAAAGTGCGGTTGGTTTTTCAAATGTTTTTGCAAAAACGACAGAAAACCAACCGCTTACCCATCAACTATTCAACCCGTTCAATTCTCACGGCTGTTTTTTCATTTGTTAATATTGCCGAAAAATCGCCGTCAAATTTGCCCAAATGCACCAAGCCTTGTGCTTTGCCGTGGGGGTGGTAAAAAATGGCTAAATTTCCCCAAGGGGCGTAGTAATTGATGTCGCCGATATTTGCCGCTACGCCTGAAGGGGCTTGGCTGACATTCAGTTTCTGCGGTAAATAGGCGATTTTTTCTGCACCGGCGTAGTCGGATAATTCCAATTCTAGCGGTAGCATTTGGTAAAAATCTTGAGCGGCACGATTATCTGCCAAGGTTGCCGTTAAGACGGTGTTATTGGCGGTAAAGGTAATTTTCATTGGGCTTTCCTGAGCAAAGAGTGGAGCGGTTAAACATAATCCCATAAGGGCAATAAGAGATCGCATAGGTTTGATCGACTATTTCATATTATTTATCGGTCGGGTATTTTCAAAAAATTCAAAAATCCCGACCGCTTGCCCTTATTTCAAATTTGCTTTAAAGAACTGTTCAAATTTATCGAACGGGATTTTACCGGCGGCGTTGTCGTAGAGATCAACGTGGGTGGCGTTCGGGACGATATAAAGCTCTTTATTATCGCCTTGCAATTTTTTAAACGCATCTTCGCTGAAATAGCGTGAGTGGGCGTTTTCGCCGTGCACGATAAGCACCGGATTTTTGATTTCTTGTGCATAAGAAAGCAGCGGCATATTGGCGAAAGAATAGGCGTTTGTCGTTGTCCACGCACTATTGGAGTTCACCGAACGTGGGTGGAAGCCGCGTTTCGTTTTGTAAAAATCGGAATATTCACGCACAAATTTTGGCGTGTCGGTGGTGAGCGCTTCCGATGGCGGTAAATGGGCTTCCGGTTTGCCTAGAGTGGTGTGTCCGTTGCGTGCCGCTTGAGTGCGTTCGGCGGCAATTTGCCCACGCATTTTGTAACGATCTTCCACGCTCATACTGTCGTTGTAGCCGTTTGCCATCACTCGGGTCATATCGTACATTGTGCTGGTGGCGGTGGCTTTAATACGTGGATCGGCAGCGGCGGCGTTCAGTGCCATTCCGCCCCAGCCGCAAATGCCGAGAATACCGATGTTGTTTGTGTCCACATCGTCAAGATTGGCAAGAAAATCCACTGCGGCGGAGAAATCTTCGGTGTTGATGTCGGGGCTTGCCACATTACGTGGTAAGCCGCTGCTTTCGCCGGTGTAAGACGGGTCAAACGCCAGCGTAATAAAGCCACGTTCTGCAAGAGTTTGAGCGTAAAGCCCGGAAGATTGTTCTTTCACTGCCCCGAATGGTCCGCTCACCGCAATCGCTGCCAATTTGCCTTTGGCATTTTTCGGCACATAAAGATCGCCGACCAAAGTAATGCCGTAGCGGTTCTGGAAGGTGACTTTGCGGTGCTCCACTTTGTCCGATTTCGGGAAAATTTTGTCCCATTGTTGAGTGATTTCTAAGCGTTGAGCCGGAATTTCGATTACAGTTGCGGATTGGGGTAAGGTTGCCATTGCGTTTCCTCCGATAAAGGTTGAAGCCAATAATAATGCACTGGAAAGTGCGGTCAGTTTTGAACGAATTTTCATTTGCTTTCCTGTTTCAGTTGTCTGTCAAAAGATGCGCTTATTATAATTATTCAAAATCAGATGATAATGGGCTAAAATTCGATAAGATTTATTCGTTAAAGTTCTAAATAAAAACAGAAAATACAATGCAACGGGAAAATTACAACGATTTATACGCCTTTTTATGCGTGGCAAGGGATCAGAGCTTTACCCAAGCGGCGGTAAAACTCGGCATTTCGCAATCCGCCCTAAGCCGCACCATTAAGCAGCTTGAAACAAGGCTCGGTGTGCAACTGTTCGCCCGTACCACAAGGCGGCTGTCTCTCACTCACGCCGGTAATCAGCTTTATCACACGGCGGAGCAGACATTTTCCAAGCTCGATCAAGAACTGGCAATATTAGGGCATTATCGTGACACGCCGGCAGGGCTGGTGCGGATCACCGCTTCGCAATATGCGATTGATAAAGTGCTGCTGCCGAAATTGGCAGGGTTCAACAGGCGTTATCCCGATATTCAGTTGGAACTGATTAGCGATACCGCTTTTTCCGATATTATTTCCGAACGCTTTGATGCCGGCGTTCGCTTTGGCAATGACGTGGCAGAAGGAATGATTGCGGTGCGGATCAGTAATGATGAAGAAATGGCGGCGATTGGCTCGCCCGATTATTTCCGCACCCACGGCTTCCCCAAAACGCCGGCGGATTTATGCCGCCATCAATGCCTGAATTATCGCTACGCTAGTGGGGTAATGTATGATTGGGATTTTGTGATTAAGGGCAAAACCGAACAGATCAAAACGCAAGGGCAGTGGACATTTTCCAACGATTACGCCATTCGGGACGCGGCAAAGTTAGGGCTGGGCGTAGGCTATGTGTGCAAAGATTTGGTGCAAAAAGAGTTGGAAAAAGGCGAGTTGATTCAAGTGCTGGCGGAGTTTAGCTACACCTTTGTCGGCTTTCATCTCTACTACCCCCACCGCAACGCTTCACCGGCGTTAAAAGCCGTGATTGCAGCGTTGAGGGTGTGAGGGGGAAGGAAAAAGTGCGGTCATTTTTCGTCGTGTTTTTTGACCGCACTTTTGCGATTGGTTGGTATTAATCCTTTGCCAATACCCCCCAATTCTCTTCCAACCAACTCACCAATTCCCGCACCCGAATGGCGATTTGCACGCCGGCGGGGGTGAGGCTGTATTCCACGTGGGGTGGGACGGTTTGGAAATCTTTGCGATCAATAATATGGTGCTGTTCTAAATTTTGCAGGGTTTGGGCGAGCATTCGTTCGCTTACGCCGTCAATGCTGCGTTTTAATTCGCTAAAGCGTTTTGTGCCGCTTTGCAGGGCGACTAACACCAATACGCCCCAGCGGCTTGTTACCGTTTGCAGAACCTGTCGGGACGGGCATTGGGAAGCAAGCACATTGCCCTTGAGTTTTGTCTTATCAAAAAAATCGGTCATTTTTATTTCCTTTTAAATCAATGGGTTATTTTTAATTTTAAAATTATCTTCAACCTTACAAAGTTGTAAGTACTTCTCAAAAGTAAGTGTAATCATTATACTTTTCCACATTGGCTAAGCAAGCCATTTTTACGATTATCTCAATTCATCATTAAGAGGAAGACAAAATGACAACATTTGCAGTTACCGGTGCAACCGGTCAGTTAGGACGTTTAGTGATTGAACAATTAAAATCCCGTGTGCCGGCGGAGCAGATTATTGCCTTGGTGCGTAATCCGAATGAAGCGAAAGAATTAGGCGTTGCTGTGCGTGAAGGGGATTATGATAAACCGGAAGTATTGGAGAAATCCTTGCAGGGCGTGGATAAGTTATTGCTTATTTCCGGTCTTGCCCCGGGGCTTGCCGGTGCCGAGCAGCATAAAAATGTGATTAATGCGGCGAAAAAAGCCGGTGTGAAATACATTGCCTACACCAGTTTAATCAATTTGGATCACTCTCCATTTGAAGATTTAGCTCCGAAACATCAGGAAACCGAAAAAGCATTAAAGGCTTCCGGTTTGGATTACACCATTTTACGCCACGGTTGGTACACGGAAAATTATACCGCTTCCGTGCAACCGGCGATTGCAAATGGGGCGTTTTACGGTAGTGCGAAAGAGGGCAAAATTTCTTCCGTGCCGCGTGCCGATTTGGCAGAAGCCGATGCGATTGTGTTAAGTAGCGAAGGACATAATGGTAAAACTTACGAGCTTGCCGGCGATACCGCTTATACGCTCACTGAATTAGCCGCAGAAATCAGTAAACAAACAGGCAAAGACATTCCTTATGTGGATGTGCCACAAGCGGACTATGAAGGGGCGTTAAAACAAGCCGGTTTGCCGGATTGGTTGGCAGAAGGTTTAGCGTATTGGGATACCTGTGCGGCACAAAATGCATTATTTAGCGAAGACAAAACCTTGTCTCAGCTACTCGGTCGCCCGACTACCGATTTAGCGGCGGCTATTAAAGCGGCATTATAACCGCTCAAGCCTTATTTCCAAGCTCAAGATGGCGCAAGTTTGCAACTTGTGCCAAAAAGAAGAGAAAGAAAGGCACAAGTTATAAACTTGCCAGACCGCTGACAAACCTCTAGACATACATCTAGAGGTTTGCTCTAATAGGTCTATCGAAAAGGAAATGCCTATGCTCAAAAATTTTCTCTCCCC
>NZ_SLYB01000042.1 GCF_004340985.1 Cricetibacter osteomyelitidis | reverse complement strand
AAATGACTGCTTGTGTGGTTATCTGAAAGGGAATATCAAGAGAAAGGTGAAAAAAGTAAAAAGATAAACCCACTTTTATCAAATTGCTTTGAAAAAGTGGGTTTGTCAGTAGTCTGATACCGCACATTAAGTGCGGTATCTTTTTACTCAAATTCTTCTAACCATTTCAATAAAATCGCTTCAAGGATTTTTTCATTGGATTTTTCCGGATCATCGTTGAAGCCGTCCAGTTGGCAAATCCATTGATGTAAATCCGTAAAACGTACGGTTTTCGGGTCTAAATCCGGATTTTGGTCGTACAATGCTTCGGCAATTTCTTGACTGTCTGTCCATTTCATTTTAATGATTCTCTTCTCGTGCATGATTTAATGAATATTTCGGAATTTCAATCACCAAATCTTCATCACCGACAATACATTGGCAGCTTAAACGGCTGTCCACTTCCAAACCCCAGGCTTTATCCAGCATATCATCTTCCTGATCCGTACTTTCGTTTAAGGAATCGAATCCTTCACGCACGATAACGTGGCAAGTGGTGCAGGCACAGGAGCCGTCGCAAGCATGTTCGATTTCGATACCGGCTTCCAAGGCTTTTTCCAATACATTATCGCCTTTGGCAGCATCGACCACCATACCCTCCGGACAAATGGTTTCATGGGGTAAAAATACAATTTTTGCCATTAGATTATTTCCTAGTTATTTCATTCGATTTCATTCACAGAATGCCCTTGCAACACTGAGCGGATAGATTTATCCATACGGCGGGCGGCAAATTCTTTGGTGGCGCTATCAAGATCTTTAATGCCTTGTTTGATGGCGAACAGATCATCTTGTTGTTTTAATTGTTCCAATGAATCTAAGGCATTTTTCACCGCACTTAATTCATCATTATTGAGTAAATCCTGATCGTAACGTAATGCGGAACGCACACTTTCCAGCACCCGTTCGGCTTCCACGCGTTGTTCTGCCAACTGGCGGGCTTGGAAATCTGCTTTGGCATTGTGCATGGAGGCTTTCAACATATTGCCGATTTCTTCATCCGTTAAGCCGTAAGACGGTTTCACTTGAATGGAGGATTGCACGCCGGTGGATTTTTCCATAGCGGTTACGCTTAATAAACCGTCCGCATCTACTTGATAAGTCACACGAATATGAGCCGCACCGGCCATCATCGGCGGAATGCCCCGTAAGGTAAAACGGGCAAGAGAGCGACAGTCTGCCACCATTTCCCGTTCACCTTGCACTATATGTACCGACATTGCGGTTTGACCGTCTTTGAACGTAGTAAATTCCTGTGCACGGGCAACGGGAATTGTGGTGTTGCGCGGAATAATTTTTTCCACCAGGCCGCCCATAGTTTCAATGCCAAGGGAAAGCGGGATCACATCAAGCAACAGCATTTCGCTGTCCGGTTTATTACCTACTAAAATATCCGCTTGCACGGCAGCACCGAGTGCTACAACTTTATCGGGATCAATGGAGGTTAACGGCGTTTTACCGAAAAATTCGCCCACTTGTTCACGCACATAAGGCACACGGGTTGAACCGCCGACCATCACCACTTGTTGCACTTCGTTGACATCCACTTTGGCATCTTTTAATGCACGACGACAAGTGAGTAGGGAACGTTTGACTAACGGGTGAATTAAGGCATTAAATTCAGCTTTACTGATAGAACCTTGCCAATCTTGATATTGAATAGCAATGTGATCTTTATCCGTTAACGCAATTTTAGTTTGTGTGGCCAATTCTATCAGTTGGCGTTGCTCCTGATCGTTTTTCGGTGCAATAGCAGATTGTTGTACAATCCAATCAGCCAATAAATGATCGAAATCATCACCGCCGAGTGCCGTATCGCCCCCCGTAGCCAGTACTTCAAATACGCCTTTGGATAAACGCAAAATGGAAATATCGAAAGTACCACCGCCTAAATCATACACGGCGATTACACCTTCTTGTCCGCTGTCTAAACCGTAGGCAATAGCCGCTGCAGTAGGTTCGTTTAATAAACGCAATACGTTTAAACCGGCCAATTTTGCTGCATCTTTGGTGGCCTGACGTTGGGCATCATCAAAATAAGCAGGCACGGTAATCACCACGCCGGACAATTCACCGCCCAAACGTTGTTCTGCAAGTGCGGTCAGTTTTTTTAGAATTTCTGCGGAAATTTCAATGGGAGAATATAAGCCTTGTACCGTGCGGATCAAAGGCAAATTGTTTTCGCTGGCTTCAAATGAATAAGGCAAATTCGGATAACGTTTTGCTACATCAGCCAAAGAGCGACCGATTAGACGCTTAACAGAAATCACGGTATTTTGCGGATCTTGGCTTGCTAATGCGCCGGCTTCATAACCCACAAGAATATTATCAGGTTGAAAATGCACAATCGACGGCAACAAAGGACGATTTTTCTCATCTTGTAAAATATCCGTTTTGCCGCTGCGTACCGTGGCAACTAATGAATTTGTAGTACCTAAATCAATGCCTGCTGCCAAACGATGTTGATGTGGTGCGGCACTTTGTCCCGGTTCGGCGATTTGTAATAATGCCATTATTTTCTCTTTAATCTTGCTTAAAAATCGAATATTGCTTCTTCAATACGTTCGATTTCTTGTTCTAATTTTTTAACGAATTTTAAACGATCAATATGTAATTTTGCTTGTTGCCATTGTTGAGCCTGCAATGATTGCTGAAGTTCGGTCAGTTCTTGCGAATTTACTTGTGTCAAGGTTTGTTGTAGCTCGGCGAGAGCCGCTTCATCTTGCGATTGCTCAATGCTTTCCAATTGTTCCCGCAGTTCCATTTGCTGCATTAAAAAGGTCAGATCCTGTATGGTGTTTTCTTTATCAATTTCTTGCTGAGTACCGATTTCCACTAAGGCTTCTGCCCGTAAGATGTGATCTTTTAATTTTTCATAAGCATCATTGATTTGAGCAGATTGCTGCAAGGCTAATCGCTGTTCCTGTTCGGATTTTGCGGCAAAATTATCCGGATGCAAAGCACGTTGCAAACGCAAATAACGAGTGGATAATTCGTTATTATCTACTTGAAAATCTAAAGGTAAATCAAATAACTGAAAAATATTTTGCATAATTAAACACTAAAACTTTCACCGCAACCGCATTGGTCTTTCACATTCGGGTTATTGAATTTGAACCCTTCGTTCAAACCTTCTTTCACAAAATCCAATTGTGTGCCGTTTAAATAGACTAAACTTTTTTTATCCACAATCAGATTAACACCGTGTTGTTCGAATACTTCGTCATCTTCGTTAAGTTCATCAACAAATTCAAGCACATAAGCCAAACCGGAACAGCCGGAAGTTTTAATGCCTAAACGCAAGCCCAATCCTTTTCCGCGGTTGTTTAGAAAATTTCTGACATGATTGGCAGCACTTTCGCTCATACTCACAGAAGCATTTTCAGCATTTTCTACAGTAAATTTTTCTACGCTCATTTTATTTTGTCCTTTTACGACAATGAAATATTACTCTGCTTTTTTCGCTTTATAATCAGCGATAGCGGCTTTGATGGCATCTTCCGCTAAGATAGAGCAGTGGACTTTAACCGGCGGCAGTTCTAATTCTTCTGCGATTTGGCTGTTTTTGATTGAACCTGCTTCATCTAAGGATTTGCCTTTCACCCATTCGGTAATTAATGAACTGGATGCAATGGCAGAACCGCAACCATAGGTTTTAAATTTTGCATCTTCAATAATGCCGTCGTCGTTTACTTTAATTTGCAATTGCATTACATCGCCGCAAGCCGGTGCACCTACCATACCGGTGCCGATATCTGCTGATTTTTTGTCAAATGAACCTACGTTACGTGGGTTTTCATAATGATCGATTACTTTTTCGCTATATGCCATTTTGTTGTTCCTTTGTCTTTTTTAAATTGTTCGGATTTGCAAAATATTTTCTGTGGGCACAACGTAGTAAACACAGAAAAATATTTTAGCAAATTAGTGGTGAGACCACTCGATTGTACTTAAATCAATTCCTTCCTTAAACATATCCCACAACGGAGAAAGTTCGCGTAATTTTGTTACGGCTTTTTTCACTAATTCGATAGTGTAATCAATTTCTTCTTCTGTGGTATAACGACCTACCGTGAAACGGATTGAGCTGTGTGCCAATTCATCGTTTAAGCCTAAGGCTCGTAATACATAAGACGGTTCAAGGCTGGCGGATGTACAGGCCGAACCGGATGAAACTGCGATATCACGCAATGCCATCATCAAGGATTCGCCTTCCACAAAATTGAAGCTGATATTTAAGTTGTTATCTACACGATGTTCCATTGAACCGTTTACGTGGGTTTCTTCAATTTCTTTTAAGCCGTTGTACAAGCGATCACGTAATGCTTTCAAACGTAGCATTTCAGTAGCCATTTCTTCTTTGCAAATACGATATGCTTCACCCATACCTACAATTTGATGTACCGGCAATGTACCTGAACGCATACCGCGTTCGTGCCCGCCGCCGTGGATAATCGCTTCTAAACGCACACGTGGTTTACGGCGAACATACAAGGCACCAATCCCTTTCGGTCCGTACACTTTATGACCGGACATTGACATTAAATCTACTTTTAATTCCTCTAAATTAATCGGTAATTTACCTACGCTTTGAGTCGCGTCCACGTGGAAAATGATTTTACGTTCGCGGCATAATTCACCGATAGCGGCGATATCTTGCACTACACCGATTTCATTGTTCACGTGCATAATGGACACTAAAATCGTGTCGTCACGCATGGTATTTTTTAATTCTTCTAAATCCACTAAACCGTCTGCCTGCGGCGCCAAATAAGTGACTTCAAAACCTTCACGTTCTAATTGGCGGCAGGTATCTAACACCGCCTTATGTTCGGTTTTGCAAGTGATGATGTGCTTGCCTTTGGTTTGATAAAAATGTGCGACACCTTTAATGGCTAAGTTATCCGCTTCTGTTGCACCGGATGTAAACACGATCTCACGTGAGTCCGCACCGATTAAATCCGCAATATGGTTACGAGCCACATCAACAGCTTCTTCCGCTTGCCAGCCAAATTTATGCGAGCGGGATGCCGGATTACCGAAAATTCCATCGAAAGTCAGGTATTCCATCATTTTTTTCGCTACACGTTCGTCCACAGGGCAAGTTGCCGCATAATCTAAATAGATTGGTAATTTCATTTTTATTCCTTTGTTACATTAAAATTTGCGCTTTTTTGACCGCACTTTTAAATTCTTTAAGCATTAGAGAGCAAAATAGTTTCTAAATTCTGATATGTTGAAGGCGATTTATTTTCCCCGTGAGAATGGGATTTTGCGTGTGATGTACGCTGATTCACCAATTCTGCCAAAGTAATATTATTCAGAAAATCTTCAATACGCTGACTTAGCTGATCCCATAAAGAATGGGTTAAACATTCCACACCGTTTTTACAATCGCCGCGACCGAAACAACGGGTGACGTTTACATTTTCATTTACAGCGGAAATCACCATTGCAACGGAAATTTGAGTCATATCAAGACCTAATTGATAACCGCCCCCCGGACCGCGTACACTTTTTACTAAGCCGTGACGACGCAATTTGGCAAAGAGTTGCTCTAAATAGGAAAGTGAGATATTTTGTCTTTCCGAAATATCCGCTAAGGTGACGGGACCGTTATTGGCGTTGAGTGCAATATCTAAAATTGCAGTAACCGCATAGCGTCCTTTAGATGTTAATTTCATTCTATTTTCCTTTAAATAGGGCAAATTGCTTATGATTTTACATAACCCAGCAAATTAGTCAATTATTAGCTATCGCCTTTGTTGTTTGAAATAGTGCTGAATAATGCTTTTTCAACGGCGGTTAACATACCGCGTAAAATATTCAGCTCATTTTTTTCTATTTGAGCTCGATTATATAAACGCCGTAATTTTTGCATAACCCCTTGATTTTGAATAAATCCGAGCCGTTTATAAAGCTGTTCCGTATGCTGATAAAAATACGCTAATTCCTGTGCTGTTGGATTGTTATTTTCGATAGCTGAAATCGGTTTATCTTGTTGATCAAGCCACGCCATGCGAATTTCATAGCTCACTAATTGTACAGCCATGGCTAAGTTCAATGATGAATATTCGGGATTAGCGGGAATATTCAAGTGATATTGGCATTTCAACAATTCGTCGTTTGTTAAACCGATACGCTCGCGCCCAAAAACAATGGCAATTTGACCGCACTTTGCTTGCTCGACGGCTTTTTTTCCGCACTCCCGCGGTTCAATCAAACTGCTTTGCAAATGGCGACTGCGGGCACTGCTGCCAATTACTAGAGAACAATCCGCCACCGCCTCATCAAAGGAATTAAAAATTTGTGCTTGCATCACCACATCATCTGCACCTGCCGCCAAAGCAATAGCTTGTTTATCAATGCCTTGTTTCGGTGAAACCAACCGTAAACTGTGCAGCCCCATGGTTTTCATGGCTCGTGCAGCCGAACCGATATTGCCGGAATGGGAGGTTTCAACCAATACAATATGAATATTTTTCAGCATAATAAAATCACTAATTTTAACAGTGCGGCAATTATAACATAATAACCGTAAAAAATAGTCAGGAATTTTTAGAAAATAATTTCATTAACAAAATACCCAAATAAGAGTAAAATCAAAATTAATTTATTTTTTATTAATAAATTTGAGAGTATTGGGATGGAAAATATAGCAAAAATGCTGTTTGATTTATGTCGTTCCTTGGCTATTCTATTTTTAATGTTGTTTCTCGGCGAGTGTATCTCAGGATTTATTCGGATTGGCGTGCCTGCGAGTATTTGGGGATTATTGCTGTTATTTATTTGTTTGGTTGTCAGGATCATTAAATTACATTGGATTGAATTTTCAGCTAAATTACTTATTCGTTATATGGCGGTGTTATTTATTCCTGTGAGTGTGGGGATTATCAAATATTCCGATTTATTGATGTCGGAAGCCAAAGCTTTATTGATTCCTAATATTGTCAGCACTTGTATAACATTAGTGGTGATTGGTTTTCTGTCCGATTATATTTTTTCCCGTAGTTCTTTTAAACATTTGCGTAAAAAAGTGCTTAAAAGACAAGCTAAAAACAATGTATAACGGATGGCTGAAATGATTTATTTATTGACATTATTAACTATTTTGGCATTTACCCTTGCGGTAAAAATTAATACAAAATTAAAATCTGTGATACTCAATTCTTTTGTGTTGAGCGTGTTGATTTTAATTGCCCTATTGTTGTCTTTCGACATTCCCTATGATACCTATATGCAAGGCAATGCACCGCTAAATAATTTGCTCGGTGTGGGGGTGGTTGCCCTGGCATTACCGTTTTATGAACAACTGCCGCAAATTCGCCGTCAGTGGCGGGGGATTTTGTTGGTCACTACCGTGGCTTGCGTTTTTTCCATGTTGACCGGAGCCGGATTAGCATTATTGCTTGGTGCTTCGCCTGAGATTGTTGCTTCTGTACTACCAAAATCGGTGACAACGCCAATCGCAATGGAAATTGCCAAAAATGTGGGAGGGCAACCCGCAATCGCAGTGGTCGGCGTGATCGTAGCCGGATTGCAAGGCTCGATTTTCGGTTATGTGGTGATGAAAAAATTAGGCATGCAATACGAAGAATCCGTCGGGCTATCAATAGGTGCCGTTTCTCACGCTTTAGGCACTGCTTCATTGATGTCGCAGGCTCAAAAAGCAGGCAGTTACAGCTCATTATCCTTAGTATTATGCGGAATTCTCAGTTCATTACTGGCACCATTCGTTTTTAAATTAATTTATTTAGCCATATGATTTTGCCGAAAGTGCGGTTGGTTTTTAGTAAATTTTTTATGAATAAATCTTGAAATTGTGATTACGATCACATTTTTATTTGATGGAATTTTATACTATAAATGGCAGTAAAAGTTACTTTGATATAACAAGATTGTATGGAGGTAATGATTATGTTAGAGCTATTGAGCACCGAAATTTCAATTATCGCATTATCAGTTATTTATTTCGGCATTGTGCTGGATGAATATTTAAATTGTGATGATGCGGATCTTATTTAGAAACAACCGCACTTTTAGTTAAAAAGTGCGGTTGTTTTTTTTAGCTGATTTTCAACCTTATTTCAACATTGCAAATACTTTATCCGCTACGGCCAATGTGTGGTCGATATCTGCATCGGTGTGAGCTAAAGACATAAATCCGGCTTCAAAAGCGGATGGGGCGAGATAGATACCACCGTCTAACATACCGTGGAAAAATTGTTTGAATTTTTCTACATCGCAAGTCATTACATCCGCATAGCTGGTGATTTCGGCTTTGTCCGTAAAGAATAAACCGAACATACCGCCCACATAATTCACCACAAACGGAATGCCGTGTTTATCTGTTAAGGCTTTTAAACCTAAGGATAATTTTTCAGTAAGTTGAGCTAAACGGGCTTCATTGCCCGCTTGGCGTAATTCGGTCAGGCAAGCAATACCGGCAGACATTGCGATTGGGTTGCCGGACAGGGTACCCGCTTGATACACCGGGCCGGTCGGTGCGATAAATTGCATAATTTCTTTTTTTCCGCCGAACGCGCCCACCGGCATACCGCCGCCGATAACTTTGCCTAGTGTGGTTAAATCCGGTGTTACACCATAATAGGCTTGTGCTCCGCCTAATGCAACACGGAAACCAGTCATTACTTCGTCGATAATAAACACTGCACCGTATTGTGTACAGAGTTCGCGTAGGCCTTGCAGGAAGCCTTTTTGTGGCGGAATGCAGTTCATATTACCGGCAACGGGTTCGACGATTAAACACGCGATTTCGTCAGGGTGTTGTTCAAAGGTTTGCTTGACGGACTCTAAATCGTTGTAGGTACAAGTCAAGGTGTGTTTGGCAAAATCAGCCGGTACGCCCGGTGAACTTGGCTGGCCTAATGTTAATGCCCCTGAGCCGGCTTTTACCAACAGGGAATCGGCGTGACCATGGTAACAACCTTCAAATTTAATGATTTTATCCCGACCGGTATAACCGCGAGCCAAACGGATAGCGGACATTGTAGCTTCGGTGCCGGAACTCACCATTCGCACCATTTCAATGGAGGGCATAATATCGCGGACTAATTCCGCCAAGTCAATTTCCAACGCGGTCGGAGCACCAAAACTTAAACCGTTTTCCACCGCACTTTTGACCGCATTAAGAATATTCGGGTGATTATGACCTAAAATCATCGGTCCCCAAGATCCCACATAATCCACATATTGCTTGCCTTCCGTATCATAAATATAGGCTCCTTTTGCACGTTCGATAAATATCGGCGTACCGCCCACACCTTTGAATGCACGAACAGGCGAGTTCACACCGCCGGGGATCACTCGTTGAGCACGGGTATATAAATCATTTGAAGTGGTCATTATTTTTCCTGTTTTGATAGTTACACAAAATTTGCGGGATATTTTACTGCAAAAAGAGAGAAATTTTTAGCAAAAGTTTTGTTTTATGCTATTCTTGACGAACTTTTGATCCTGCTGCTGTCTAAGCAAAGTAATCATTCAGAATTAATCCATTTAGATATTATGTGGTTCAGTTTAATATTAACATTTATTAGTGCATTTCTTGCCTTATTGGTGGCAAGACCCATTGCCGAGAAAGTGGGTTTAGTGGATAAACCCAACTATCGCAAGCGTCACCAAGGCGTGATTCCGCTTATTGGCGGTATTTCCTTTTTTATCGGTAATCTCTGTTTTAATTTATTGGAATGGGATCAAATGCGATTGCCGCAACTGTATTTGTTTTGTGTAATTGTGTTATTGGTTATCGGAGTGTTGGATGATCGCTACGATGTCAGCCCGTTTTTGCGCGCGGGGATCCAAGCCGGTCTTGCGGTACTGATGATTTATTTTGGCGATGTGTATCTGGATAATCTCGGTCAAGTTATCGGTCCGTTCCAAGTGCAACTGGGTTTTATCGGCATTATTATCACGATTTTTGCCACCATTGCGGTGATTAACGCGTTTAATATGATTGACGGTATTGACGGTTTGTTGGGCGGATTATCCGGCGTGTCGTTTATTGCAATGGGCATTTTGCTGATTATGGATAATCAAATGGATCTGGCTTTTTGGTGTTTCGCTTTAGTTTGTGCCATTATCCCTTATGCGATGTTTAATCTGTGTGTATTCGGGCAAAAATTCAAAGTATTTATGGGAGATTCTGGCAGCACCTTAATCGGCTTTACGATGATTTGGATTTTACTATTAAGCACCCAAGGACAAGGCCATCCGATGAATCCGGTAACGGCATTGTGGATCATTGCTATTCCGTTGATCGATATGGTAGCGATTATTTTTCGCCGTTTAAAAAAAGGCAAAAGTCCGTTTCGACCGGATCGTTTGCATATTCATCACCTGATGGTGCGTGCAGGGTTAACATCTCGTCAGGCTTTTTTATTAATTACTTTTTTCTCCGCTTTGTGTGCCGGTTTCGGTATTTTGGGCGAAGTGTATTACATTAACGAATGGATAATGTTTGTTTTATTCATCGGGCTATTCTTTATGTATTCTTATTCTATCGTGCGTGCATGGCGTGTAACCCGTTTCTTGAAACGAATGAAACGCCGTGCTTCCCGCCGTAACAAAATGCAACAAGCAGAATAATAACAATGACGGAACCGGTTCAAACCAAACAAGGCGGTGTGTGGATAGCCCGTGGCGATGAACGGCAACAATGGGGAAAATAAAGACTTAACCGCACTTTACAAACGGATTTATTGCCGAAATTTTAGTTCGGCAAGATATCGTGAAAGAATGGGCGAAATTCCAAAATCAAACGGCGGAACAAATGGTTAAAACCCTTTTTCTTTAATATAACCCAGCCATTCTTTAAACATTTGGGCGTTTGCGTTTAATGCTGATGCTTGCGGAATAAAGTACATATAATTGAGTTCATAGCTGTTCGGCGTTTTTCCTTGTCCTATACTGGCGGGCAACACGTCAAAACCTTGGCGTTCAAACAGCATTTTGGCTCGTTGCATATGCCATTGGTGAGTGACTAAAATAATACGCTTAATATCGTCTTTTTTCAGTAACTCGGCGGAATATGCCGCATTTTCTTTGGTGTTTTTAGCGTGATTTTCCAACCATTTTACTGGTACATTAAAGAAATCTTGTAATTCTGTCGCCATTACTTTGGCTTCTGATGTGCCGTTTGGACTGGAACCGGTGATTAAAATCGGCAAATGGGTTTGATGGTATAAATAAGCGGTGTAGCGTTCCCGTTCCAACGTAATGGGTGCTACGGCCAGAGAGCCGGAAAGTTCTTTGCTGTCACGCAAACCGCCGCCAAGCACCACAATGGCTTGGGCGGATTGATAATCTTGCAAGGTCAGGTTATCTTCCACCGTCAAACTGTCATTGAGTTTTTGCGATGTATAAAGAATACTGGAAGCATATAGCACCGCAAGGCTGAAAATTGCGAAAAAATAACCGCACTTTCTGCGATTAAGGCGGATAATAATTAATCCCAGAATAAATAAAATCATCGTACTCGCGGGCGGTAGGATAAGTGCGGTGAGAATTTTGCTCAGTTCAAACATTTTTTTGTGCCAAATAATAAATAATGCCACATTATTCATAAATTAGTTTGGTTACGCAATATTTTAGGTTTAAAAACATATGAAAAACGAAATTTTACTGTCTTTGCAACAGCAACTTAAAGCCATTGCGGATTTGATTAATGATAAAAACGACGTGCTGTATTTTGATTATCCGCTACATCTCAATGTTGGGGATTTATTAATTTATGCCGGTACGGAGCAGTTTTTTAAAGATTATCAAATTAATGTGCGATTAAGACGGGCATTACAGGCATTTGATATTCAGGAAGCGGCAAAATACATTGAACCAAAGACCACGATTTTATGTCACGGCGGGGGAAATTTTGGCAGTTTATACCCAAGTATTCACAAACTTAGAGAAGATTTGGTTACTCATTTTCCTAATAATCGTATTATTGTGTTACCGCAAACGGCCTATTTCGCCAATGAAGCGGATATGCAACAGTCAGCGAAAATTTTTGTTCAGCATAAAGATTGCCACTTATTTGCCCGCGATAGCAAAACCTATGAAATTATGCAAAATTTTTCCGATAAAGTACAATTGTCACCGGATATGGCTCACCAGCTCTATGGCACGTTACCACAAAAATCGGCGAAAAGTGCGGTGGAAAATACCCTTTATTTTTTACGCAAAGATATTGAGGCAAGTAGTTTGGAAAAGACTATCCAAAGTCAATTAATATCATTGGAAAATGTAAAAGACTGGGAAGATATTCTATTGCCATCCGATATGAAAATTGAGTTATGGTGCAGTCGCATTTCACGTATTGCCAATAAATTTAAATTGGGCTGGTTGAAAGATCGGATTAATAATTTTTGGTATCAACACTCTTTGAAAGTGATCGAACGTTGTCAGAATGTGTTTTTGAGCTACGATCAAGTGATCACCAGTCGCTTACATGGTCATATTTTCTCTTGCCTGCTAGGCTTGCCGAATCAAGTCTGCGATAATTCCTACGGCAAAAACAGCGGTTATTTTAATCAATGGACAAAAAATATTTATTACACAAAACGTTATGAAAACTGATCGCCATTTATTGGTGCTTATCGCCACCACGTTATTCAGTGCCATATTAATGATGGCGAGTTCTTTCTTACTCGCCCGTTTGCTGTCGGTAGATGACCGTGGGATTTTTCAACTGTTCGTCACATCCGTCACTTATTTAGCCACACTGGGAGCGGGAGGGGTAGGTTTTGCTTTCACCATCGCAATGCGGAAAAAACAGTATTTGCACTGGCAACGCTACTTGGCGGTGTTCTTAATTTACAGTGTTCTCGCCGGCTATATTGCCTTGTTTTTTATTGATTTGAATCAGGTGACGGTGTTGTTTATTTTAAACGTGTTGCTCACCACGATTTTTAATATCACTTTAGAAAAAAGCAAAATTGATTCTCAGCTGAAAATCTACCGCACTTTGGTGTTACAACAGCCGTTATTTGCAGTAGTGTTTTATGGTTTATGCTATTTTGTGTTTGGCGAGCAGTCGTTGGATTTGGTGTTAAAATTATTAACCGCAGTTTCTGCCATTCAAGCAATGTGCTGTCTGTTTTATTTGCACCGTATTGATAACAAGTTCCGCAGTCGGCATCCGAATCAATTAAAACCGATTGAGTGTGTGTTTTTCTTGAAAACTTGGCTGAAACAGAATTTATTTCAAGTATTTGGTGCAACGGTGACGAATATTGATAAGTTCTTGATTGTGGCATTAATGGGTAATTATACGCTAGGTTTATACACGGTTTGCATTGCTTTTGATGCCTTGGCGACGCGTTTTATCAATATGCTGGTGGATTATTATTACGCCGGATTATTAAACCGCCTGAATCGGATCAAATCCGTGCTGGCGGTGATTGTGTTAATGTCCGTGGCAACCTTAATTTTAGTGCCCTTATTGGCAGAGCCTGTGGTGCGTTTTTTCTTTAGCGAAAAATATGTGGAAGTCGCCCCGTTTTTAGTATTGTTTATTATTAATTCTATTTTGGCGGGATTATCTTGGGTGTTGTCGCAAAAAATGTTGATTTTAGGCAAACAGATTTTGCTATTCACCCGTCAGGTGATTTCCATTTTAGTGTTTGTGGCCTTATTCTATCTGTTTTGCGAACAGCAATTATTGGGTGTGGCTTATGCCTTAATCGGAGGCAGTTTGACCCGATTGGTGATTTCTTTAATCTACTATTATAAATTTCCGCTAAATGATGTGGATAAATCGGCAACAACAATATAAAAATGCGGTGTTGCAAAAACATTTTTAAACGTTGACTATGCCAATGATTTTGTTAAGAGGGAGTAATCCGCTTTTAACGGATTAGGAGTAATATGAAAAAATATTTAATTTCTTTAGATAAAGACATTAAACGTCGCGAAATCTTTTTTGCTCAGCCGGATACGGTAGATTTTGAGATTTTTCGTGCCGTCAATATGATGGATAAAACCGAACAGGATTTTCCGCAACTTTTTGATGTGCAAGGATTTCAACAACGTTATGGACGAGCCGTTACCCGCGGTGAGATTGGCTGTACCTTAAGTCATTTAACTGTGTATCGGCAAATTCAGCAAGATCCGACAATTCAGAATGACGAGTTTGTGCTGGTATGCGAAGACGATGCCTTGTTTGCGGAGCATTTTGCTCAACATTTAAATACTATTATTCAACAGAATATTCAGGCGGATATTATCTTGGTAGGGCAGTCTAAAATTGCTACCTTTAATAATGTGGAATTGGAAATCAATTACCCGACCACCTTTAAGCCTTGGCAGAAAAAATTAGGTCAATCGGATTATACTTATAGTTTGCCCTATAAAAATTATTTTGCCGGAACAGTAGCTTATTTAATTAAAAAATCGACAGTAGATAAATTTCTAAATCCTTTAAAAAATAATCCGTTACCTTATTGGCTAGCGGACGATTATATTTTATTCGGCAATGAATTTACTGTAAAAACGTTGGTAATCCGACCGCTCTTATGTATCGAAAATCCGATTTTAGAAAGCAACTTATCGGGAGCAAGAAAAGATTTGGCAAATAATTTATTGAAAAAGGTAATTAAATATCCGCTGAAAAAGTTATTAGCGATTAAACGAAATTTGGGAAATCAATAATGTCTGCGTTGGTAAATTTATTTTATTTGTACGATCCTTGGTTCAACCATTTTTTCCGCATGTCATTTTTTACAGGGATTTTGGCTTGCAGTGTGTTGCTGTACAAAATCTATAAAAAGCAATTACCGCAAGGCATCCGAATTCCCTTGGATAGTATCGCAGTGATTATGGCATTGATTGTGTTGAGCATGATCCCGCTATTGATTAACGGTACAAGGGATTTCACTGTGGTGGCGATGTATTGCAAAACATTGATTTTATTTGTGTTTGCACTAGCTATTTATAATCTGTTTTATTGTAATCAAAAACAGCGTTTTATCACTGATCTGCAAAGCGGAATTGCGGTTCAAACCATTTTAGGCATCGGCGCTTTAGTGGGTGCAGGGATTTTTATTGATTTCCTGCTTTCCGTACATAGTATCATGCCGAGATTTTACGGTTCAGAACAGGAATATCGGCTTTATAATTTAACATCATCCACTTTTTTCCAACTGAGTATTTTCTATTTGTTATTGCTACATTTTTTATTGGCTTATAATAAAGAAACAAATAATCAGACCAGTTGGTGGCTGTTACCTTTATTGCTTATCGGCGTGATTTCCGGCAGAACGTTTTTTATGTTTTCCATTATCAGTATCGCGCTTTATTTTAAATGGCGGTATGTGCCGTCACTCATCGCTTATGCGGCCATAATTTTGTTCTTAGCCAAATTCTATCCGGAAAACCGCTATGTGGAACACGCCTTAGAACCGGTGATTAACTTGTTAAACGGTGGTTCGGAATTAAGTTCATCGACTACCACATTGATGAATAAACATTTATTTATGCCGGAAATCAAACAAATCTTAATGGGCGACGGTTATTATTTTACCGCAGATAAAAGTTATTACGGCGGTTCGGATTCCGGTTTCATTCGCCAAGCCTTATATGGTGGGATCGGTTATATGTTGGTTTGCTTCCTGTTTACTGTCTATTTTATTTGGCGAGTGGCGACAAATTGGTTCAACGGGCAAGGAAAGTGGATTTTTGCCTTATCAACATTAGGTTTGCTCACGATCTTTAATGTAAAAGCCGATACTTACGCCTTTCCCGGCATAATGCTGGTGTTATTAATGTTGCTCTCTTTATTTGGCGAACAGGGCAAACAGATTATTTTATTTAAGCAAGGAAAAACGGAAAATGTTTAGTATTATTGTTCCTTCTTATAATCGTAATGCGGAAGTCAATGCATTGCTTGACAGCTTGACGCAACAGACATTGCAAAATTTTGAAGTGATTATTGTGGACGATTGCTCTTCAAATCCGGTGAAAATTGACCGCACTTTTCCTTTTGCCGTGCAGGTGATACGCAATCAAACCAATCAAGGTCCGGCGGAGAGCCGTAATATCGGAGCAAAAAGTGCGGTCAATAATTGGTTATTATTTTTGGACGACGATGATCGTTTTGAAAATGAAAAATGCCGAGTTTTAACTGCGCATATCCAAGCCAATCCGCAAGTGAATTTTATGTATCACCCGGCAAAATGCGTGATGGTTAATGAAGGCTTTACTTACTTTACCAAACCTTATGCGGATATTTCACAACTGACTATTGAGAATATTCTGCATGGCAATAAAATCGGCGGAATGCCAATGCTGGCCATAGATAAACAGTTATTTTTTGCTGTGGGCGGATTATCAGATCAACTGAAAGCTTTGGAAGATTATGATTTTGTGCTGAAAGTGTTAAAACATCCGGATTTTTCACCGCACTTTGTAGCAGATGCACTGACTTGCTGTTTCTTTCACACTAAAGTGGCGAGTGTGTCAAAAAATATCAACAATACCGAGCAAGCGTTGGCTTACATTAAAGCCACTTATGCCAAAACCAACGAACAAATACAAAATTTGGAACAAAACGGCTTTGCGATTTTAGCCTATCCCTATTTAATGAGTTTATCACGCAAAGCATCCGGCTACTATTTTAGACAGGCTACTTACAAAGGCTTCAATGTGAAAACTTTTATTGTGGCGTGTATCAGTTTGCTGTCACCAAAACTTGCCGTGAATTTAAAAAGGTTTATTTAATGAAATTTTCCGTATTGATGTCCCTTTATATTAAAGAACAACCGCAATTTTTAACGGAGTGCTTTGAAAGCCTGCTTGCTCAAATCGTACGGGCGGATGAAATCGTGTTGGTTTTTGACGGGCAAATTACCGCAGAATTGCAAGCGGTGGTAACGCAATATCAAAATCAATTGCCGATTCGTATCATTCCGTTAGAAAGAAATGTAGGTTTGGGTAAAGCATTAAACGAGGGGATTAAACATTGCCGTAACGAATGGATTTTCCGTATGGATACGGATGATATTTGTCATCCGAAACGTTTTGCCAAACAAGTCGCGTTTATCGAACAGCATCCTGAAGTGGATATTTTTAGTACGTGGTTGGTGGAATTTGAGAACGATATTTCACAGCTCAAAGGGGAACGTAAAGTGCCTGTTCAAGCAGACGAAATAAAACGTTATGCACAATTACGCAGCCCGTTTAATCACCCGTCGGTGGCGTATCGCAAAAGTATGTTGGAAAAAGTGGGCGGTTATCAGCATCATCTGTTTTTAGAAGATTATAATTTGTGGTTGCGAATCATCGCGCAAGGCTACAATGTAGCAAATATGCCGGAAGTGCTACTTTATATGCGGGTCGGCAACGGAATGGTGAAACGGCGTAAAGGCTGGACCTATTTCAAAAGTGAATGGCAGTTGGCACAGCTTAAATATCAGCTAAAACTGACTAATTGTGCGATTATTTTCAGCCATTTTTTACTGCGTGGCTTGCCGAGATTGTTACCTACGGGATTGTTGACGGTAATTTATAATCGACTGCATAAGTAAATATGGTGATAAATGAACATAAAAGGATAGAAAAATAATCGTTTTGCATAAAATTACAACAAAAGATAAAAAAATTAAAAAAAGTGCTAGACAAGTGTTGTAGAAATCCTTAATATACGCCCCTGCAACGACGCAGCACGCGTTCGTAGCTCAATTGGATAGAGCGTTGGCCTCCGGAGCCAAAGGTCGCAAGTTCGAATCTTGTCGAGCGCGCCAGAGTCAATGCAAGTCTAATTCAATGGTGGCTATAGCTCAGTTGGTAGAGCCCCGGATTGTGATTCCGGTTGTCGTGGGTTCAAGTCCCATTAGCCACCCCAATTTACTTTTTAAGTAATCCGTCGGCGAGTAGCGCAGCTTGGTAGCGCAACTGGTTTGGGACCAGTGGGTCGTAGGTTCAAATCCTATCTCGCCGACCAATTTTTTGCTCTTTAACAATATAATCAGACAATCTGTGTGGGCACTTGTAGATGGATTTTGAAAAACTATTTTAAATTTTGAAGTCTTAATAAGTGTCAACTTGAAATTCATTTTAGAATGATTTTTTATAGTCAGTATTTATTGAGCGATTAAACTTGAATTGAAGAGTTTGATCATGGCTCAGATTGAACGCTGGCGGCAGGCTTAACACATGCAAGTCGAACGGTAGCAGAAAGAAAGCTTGCTTTCTTTGCTGACGAGTGGCGGACGGGTGAGTAATGCTTGGGAATCCGGCTTATGGAGGGGGATAACAACGGGAAACTGTTGCTAATACCGCGTAATATCGAGAGATTAAAGGGGGCTTTTGGCTCCTGCCATAAGATGAGCCCAAGTGGGATTAGGTAGTTGGTGGGGTAAAGGCCTACCAAGCCCGCGATCTCTAGCTGGTCTGAGAGGATGACCAGCCA
>NZ_SLYB01000041.1 GCF_004340985.1 Cricetibacter osteomyelitidis | reverse complement strand
TCCAACTCTCTTATCCGCGCTTCAAGCTCTCGGATTCTCTGCTGTTCCGGCGTAATGGGCTTTGTGCCGGGGAGAATATAACCTTGATTTTCTGCGTTGATTTGCGACAGCCAACGACGTAATGCCGTTTCTCCCACCTTTAACTCTCGACAAGCTTGAGCAACTGAATAACCTTGTTCTGTAACGAGTTTTACCGCCTCTGCTTTATATTCAGGGCTAAATGTGCGTCTTGATTGTTTCATTTTGGTTTCCTCTTTTGGATGGTATTTTACCATGAGGACTGCAAGATTAGTGTATCACTACAATAGAGCGTCTAAGAAGGAAATAGGTATAGACTGACGGCAGAAGGAATAAGGGTTTATCCGCCCGATAAAAATCAGGGATATAAAATACGGATGATAAAGGCACTCTTCCGTTTTATTTTATACCGAAAACAACAACCCCACCTGATTTTAGAAATTAGGTGGGGTTGTCAATGGTCTGAGGCGTATAAACTGCCTAGATGAATATTTAATTTTTTTCTTTTCGTAACAAGGAAAGTAAAAATAATCCCGATGCGCAAATAACAACGGACGGTCCGGCTGCGGTATCGTAGAAACCGGATAATAACAAGCCCAATGTGACGGAAATCATACTAATGATTACGGCGAATAGTACCATGCTTTCTGGTGTCGTGGCGAATCGACGGGCAGTTGCTGCCGGGATGATAAGCAATGAGGTGATAATTAATGCACCTACAAACTTCATACTTAAAGCAATAGTAAGTGCGGTCAAAATCATTAAAATAAATCGCATTTTTTTGATATTAATACCTTCCACTTGAGCCAATTCGGGGCTGATTGTGGCGGAAATTAACGGATGCCAGAAATAGAGTAATGTACTTAGCACCATAATAGTACCCAAGCCGATATAAATCAGATCCGCATAGCCCATAGCCAATAAATCACCGAATAAATATGCCATCAAATCCACTCGAATATTGCCGAGCAATCCTACGGTCACCACTCCCAAGGACAAACAACTGTGTGCAATAATGCCGAGAATAGTATCTAAGGAAAATTGGCTGTTATTTTCCAGCCACACCATAGCAATCGCCAGTAATAAGGTTATTACCAAAATCGCTAAATAAGGATTGGCATTTAAAAAGAATCCTAAGGCGACACCAAGCAAAGCCGAATGAGAAAGAGTATCCCCGAAATAGGCCATTTTACGCCATACTACAAAAGCACCGAGCGGAGCGGTGATAAACGAAAGCAAAATGCCCGCGAGCCAGGCGGGGAATAAAATATCAAACATTACAAATCCTTATTTTGATGAATGCATTGTGCCGTATGAGAATTACCGGAACAACACACGTCACCGTGCATATCGTGTTTATGATTGTGATGGTGTGCATAAAATGCCACATTTTTAGAAAATTGCGGGCCAAACAGATGAATAAATTTCGGATCGTTGGAAATAATTTCCGGCGTGCCTGCACAGCAAATATGTTGATTAATACACAATACTTCATTGGTATCCGCCATGACTAAGTTCAAATCGTGCGATACCATTAAAATAGCGCAATTTAGTTTTTGCTGGGTTTGATGAATAAGTTGATATAATTCCGCTTGACCGCTGATATCCACGCCTTGCGTCGGTTCATCCAGTACCAATAAATTCGGCTTGTTTAAAATAGCTCTGGCTAATAGCACCCGTTGCATTTCTCCGCCGGATAATCGCTGCAAGCTATTATTGACCAAATGACTGATAGAGAGCAGCTCTAAGGCATCTTGAATGTCTGTAGGGGTAATCCCTTTGGCAAGCGATAGGAATTTTTTGACTGTAATAGGAAAGCTGTGATCCAACTGAATTTTTTGCGGCACATAGCCGATTTTCACATTTTTACCGTACTGTACAGTGCCGGAAGTCGGTGAAATCAGTTTTAACAGCACTTTAAGCAAAGTGGATTTACCGCCGCCGTTAGGTCCGACGATGGTCGTAATCGAATTAGGATAAACCGCTAAATTAATATTTTGTAAAGCAACTTTTTGTTCAAAAACAACATTAATATTTTTGAGTTGGATAAGCGGTATTTTAATGGCGTTAATTTGCATTTTCCATTTTTATTATATAGATGATTTTTATTAAAAGAGCGGTTAAAATACCCCATTTTTTACGATTATACAAGGCAAGCGGTAAAAATGATGATTATTCAGACAAACGAATATTTTTTCTTCCGTTCAATCGAATTTTTACCAACTTATTGTGTCAGAGTAACACTAACCAAAGAATAACTTTTAGGATTATTAACAGTGGCAAAACAGCACGTTAAATTTGCACGAGACAGACGTAAAAGAAAAGCACACATTAAAGTGGGGATTTTCTTTGTTTCGTTGCTTGCGATCTTTGCCGGCATTATGTTAAGCATTAATAATTCTTCACAACTGGAATCTGTACAGACAGACGATATACAGTATCAATCATTAAAAAGCGATCCGGAAACCAGCCAGCCTAGTGCGGAGACAGAACAAGCTACAAAAACAGAATGGCATGAAGGTACGGATGTGGCAGAGAATGGCGAACCGCATGAACAACATAATAATGCAGGCAGTACAGAATTAGGCGAAGCGACTTCTTATGACGAAGATTTGCACGGCCCCGATGATGAAGTAGATGAAATCGCCAAAGAACCGGAAGATACGGAAGAATTGGAAGATACGGAAGAATTACCCGAAGATGCGCAAAATGCCGTTAACGATTTGCTTGATGTTGCGGATCAAGCATTAAAAATTAAAAACCAATTTAGCCATACTGTAGTTCGCGGTGATAAATTACGTGATATTTTAGAATTATCAGGCTTGGATGACAGCACCAGTGAGAAATTGATTGCGGCTTATCCCGAGTTGAAAAATCTGAAAGCCGGTCAACAATTTTACTGGATTTTAAATAAAGAAAATGAGCTGGGTTATATGAACTGGCTGATTTCGGAAAAAGAAGAACGTATTTATGAATTGGTCGATGGCAAATATAAACGACAAATTATTGAGAAAAAAAGTGTCTGGAAAAAGGATGTCCTAAAAGGACAAATCGGCACATCTTTTAATAGTAGCTTGAAAAAACTGGGTTTAACATCCCGCCAAATTGCTCAATTAACCACCGCACTTCAGTGGCAGGTGAGTATGAAGAAATTGCAAAAAGGTGATCGTTTTGCCATTTTGGTTTCTCGAGAGTATTTGGATAATAAATTAACCGGGCAAGGTAATGTCGATGGTATTCATATTATCAGCGGCGGTAAAAGTTATTACGCAATTCAAGCAGCTAACGGGCGTTACTACAGTCGCCACGGGGAAACCTTAGGTAAAGGATTTGCACGTTATCCGTTGCAAAGACAGGCCCGGATTTCTTCCGGATTTAATCCGCGGCGCATACATCCGATTACTCGTCGCATTCGTCCGCATAACGGTGTGGATTTCGCTTTACCGACGGGTACGCCGGTGATTGCACCAGCAGACGGCGTAGTGGAGAAAGTGGCCTATCAAGCTCGCGGAGCCGGTCGATATATTGTGATTCGTCACGGTCGTGAATATCAAACGGTGTATATGCATTTAAGCCGTCCGTTAGTCAAAGCGGGGCAATCGGTAAAACGTGGTGATCGCATCGGTTTATCCGGTAATACCGGCGGATCAACCGGCCCGCATTTACACTATGAATTTCATATCAACGGCAGACCGGTAAATCCAATTACCGTGAAATTACCGGGCGGCAGCAGCGGAATGAGCACGGCGGAACGTCGAAGTTTCTTAGCGACGGCAAAAATCGTAGAAAACCGATTGAAAATGTAATCGTAATTAAATTCATCAAGTGCGGTAATTTTTAAAAAAGTTACCGCACTTTTATTTTTTTCAAATTCATTGCATAATAAGTCAACTTATTTAATTTCTAAGGATTTTTATGTCAGGCAATCTCTATATTCTGTCGGCGCCCAGCGGAGCGGGAAAATCATCGTTAATTTCTGCGTTACTAAAAGATTCGGATGCAATGAAAGTTTCTGTTTCTCATACTACAAGATCTCCTCGCCCGGGTGAAATACATGGTAAACATTATTATTTTGTGGATGTAGCGGAATTTGAGCGTTTGATTGACGAAGAGGGATTTTTGGAATACGCCAAAGTGTTCGGTGGTCATTATTACGGTACATCCCTGCCTATGATCGAACAATCTTTGGCTCAGGGTATTGATGTGTTTTTGGATATTGACTGGCAGGGAGCACAGCAAATTCGTCAAAAAGTCCCTAATGTAAAAAGCATTTTTATTTTGCCGCCGTCTTTAGCGGAATTGGAAAAACGTTTAATCGGTCGCGGGCAAGACAGTACAGAAGTGATTGCGAATCGAATGGCAAAAGCGAAAGCTGAAATCAGCCATTATGTGGAATATGATTATGTGATTATCAACGATGATTTTGAGCAGGCATTAACGGAAATTCGCTCGATTTTGCAGGCGGAACAGCTGAAAACCGAGAATCAGGTGGAACGTTATCAATTATTAATTAACGAATTACTAGAAAAATAGACCGCACTTTAGTATCATAGACGCCTTTTCTAAAAGAAATTGGTAAATATAAACAGAATTTAGTGGAGTAATTATGGCTCGAGTAACCGTGCAGGATGCCGTTGAAAAAATCGGTAACCGTTTTGATTTAATTTTAACCGCAGCTCGTCGTGCAAGACAACTGCAATTACACGTACAAGAACCGTTGGTACCGGAAGATAACGATAAACCGACCGTGATTGCCTTACGTGAAATCGAAAAAGGATTGATCAATAACGATATTATGAACGCACAAGAACGCCGTGAGCAATTTGAGCAAGCAGAAGCCGAATTAAGTGCGGTGTCTTTTATATCCGACAATCCGGAACAATTATAGTTACAGGTTAGTGGTTCGTCATTTGCCTTTGTGAATTATTACGGAGTGTCCAATGTATCTCTTTGAAAGTTTGCAAAACATTATTCAAGGTTATTTGCCGCCTGAGCAAATTGAATTAGTTAAACGTGCTTTTGTGATTGCAAGAGATGCTCATGAAGGACAATACCGTTCCAGTGGTGAACCCTACATTACCCATCCTGTGGCAGTGGCGTCGATCATTGCCGAAATGAAACTCGATCACGAAGCCGTCATGGCTGCATTATTGCATGATGTGATCGAGGACACGCCTTATACGGAAGAACAACTCAAAGAAGAATTCGGATCCAGTGTGGCGGAAATCGTTGAAGGCGTATCTAAACTGGATAAACTCAAATTTCGTACTCGCAAAGAAGCCGAAGTCGCCAATTTCCAAAAAATGATCTTGGCAATGACCAAAGATATTCGCGTAGTTCTGATCAAATTGGCTGACCGAACCCATAATATGCGAACGCTGGGCGCATTGCGTCCGGATAAACGCCGCCGTATTGCTAAAGAAACTTTGGAAATTTACAGCCCGTTGGCTCATCGTTTAGGGATTGAGCATATTAAAAACGAATTGGAAGATCTCGGCTTTGAAGCGATGCATCCTCAGCGTTATTCTGTATTACAAAAAGTGATCCAGGTTGCCCGCGGTAATCGTAAAGAAATGATCCAACGCATTGCAAAAGAGATCAAAGGGCGTTTAGACGATGTAGGGATTCAAGCTCGTGTGTTCGGACGAGAAAAAAATCTTTATTCCATCTATCAAAAAATGCGTTTGAAAGAACAGCGTTTTCAATCCATTATGGATATTTACGCGTTCCGTGCGGTGGTGGCGGATGTGGATACTTGCTATCGCGTGCTAGGACAAATGCACAGTTTGTATAAACCCCGCCCGGGTAAAATTAAAGATTATATTGCCGTACCAAAAGCCAATGGCTACCAATCTTTGCATACTTCTATGATTGGGCCGCACGGCGTGCCGGTGGAAGTTCAGATCCGTACGGAAGAAATGGATCAAATGGCGGAAATGGGTGTAGCGGCACATTGGGTGTATAAACAAGGCGGCAAAAATAACAGCACTACCACGCAGGCTCGTGCTCAACGTTGGTTGCAAAGTATCGTAGAATTGCAGCAAAGTGCGGGTAATTCTATGGAATTTATCGAAAATGTAAAATCCGATTTATTTCCGAAAGAAATTTATGTCTTTACCCCGAAAGGTCGTATTGTGGAATTGCCGAAAGGAGCAACGGCGGTAGATTTCGCTTATGCGGTGCATACGGATATAGGTAATACTTGTGTGGGGGCTCGCGTAGATCGCCTACCTTATCCGCTTTCTCAATCGCTGCGCTCCGGTCAAACGGTGGATATCATTACATCACCATCCGCACGTCCGAGTGCAGGTTGGTTGAATTTTGTGGTATCGGCAAGAGCCAGAGCGAATATTCGTCAAATGCTAAAAAGTTTACGCAATGAAGAAGCGATTGCAGCGGGTAAACGCCAATTACTGGCTGCATTATCGCCGAAAACTTGTGATGATTTGGATTCGCAACGTATTCATGATTTATTGGTTGAGCTCAAACTTGATTCTTTTGAAGAACTACTGGCGGAAATCGGTTTGGGAAATCAAATGAGTGCCGTAGTCGCTTATCGTTTAATCGGCGAACCGATAGAAATTGATACGGACGGTGACTTGACGAATAACGAAATATTAGTAAAAGGGGCTGAAAATTTAATGACTTCTTTTGCTAATTGTTGTCATCCTATCCCGGGTGATCCGATTATTGCTTATGTGAGCCAAGGCAAAGGATTAGTTATTCACCACGAACGTTGTGCCAATTTGAAAGCACAACAGGATAAACCGGATCAATATATGGCCGTGCAATGGGAACTTCGCGAAAATAAAGTAGAATTTGAAGCGGAGTTACGTATTGATATTATCAATACGCAAAATACTTTAGCAGAACTTCTCGCCACCATTGCCGCGACAAATAGTAGTATTCGCGATATTTTTATCGAAGAACGAGACGGTCGTTTGTACCAAGTTGCTGTGATTTTAACTGCTCATAACAGCGAACATCTTGTTCAAATCATGGAAAAAATTCAAACTATCGAAAGCGTGATTCAAGTCGAACGTAATATTAATGAGTAACGAATTATTAAATGCCGTGCCGCTCACCGCACTTTCCGGTGTGGGGGCGATGATCGCCGATAAATTAGGACGAATCGGCATTAATAACGTGCAAGATTTGTTATTTCATCTGCCGTTGCGTTATGAAGATCGCACCCGCATTACCCCTATCGCCGATTTACGTATTGAACAATATGCCACCATTGAAGGGATAGTGCAAACTTGCGAAGTGCAATTCGGCAAACGCCCGATTTTAACCGTAAGTTTGTCAGACGGCACCGCAAAAATTACCTTGCGGTTTTTCAATTTCAACGCGGCAATGCGAAACAGTTTTCAAATTGGCGAACGCGTGAAAGCCTTTGGTGAAATCCGCCGTGGTCGCTTTATGGCAGAAATTCATCATCCCGAATATCGAATCATCAAAAACAATGCCCCCTTGGTATTGGAAGAAACCTTAACTCCCATTTATCCCACGACTGAAGGGTTAAAACAAAATTCTTTACGCAAACTAACGGATCAAGCTTTGGCATTGTTGGATAAAGTCAACGTCGCAGAATTATTGCCTACAGAGTTTGCTCCGAATGGTTTTAATTTAAAGGATGCTATCCGTTTTCTACATCGTCCGTCACCGGATATTTCCGTAGACGAGCTGGAACAGGGCAAGCATCCGGCACAAGTGCGGTTAATTTTTGAAGAATTATTGGCTCATAATCTTGCAATGCAAAAAGTGCGAGCTGGGATTCAACAACATTACGCCGTGCCGTTGAGTTATCAAACAGATTTAAAATCCCGTTTCTTGGCAACATTACCCTTTAAACCCACTAACGCCCAGGCACGAGTGACTGCCGAGATAGAGCGTGATCTTAGCAATTCCTTTCCAATGATGCGATTAGTTCAGGGCGATGTGGGTTCCGGTAAAACCTTAGTGGCGGCGTTATCAGCTTTAGCCGCCATCGATAATGGTAAGCAAGTCGCGTTAATGGCACCTACTGAAATTTTAGCTGAACAGCACACCCAAAATTTCCGTCGTTGGTTTGAACCTTTTGGAATCAAAGTGGGCTGGTTAGTCGGCAAAGTGAAAGGCAAAGCCCGTCAGGTTCAGTTGGAAACCATTAAAACCGGCACTGTGCAAATGGTAGTGGGAACGCACGCTTTATTTCAGGAACAAGTCGAGTTTGCGGATCTGGCTTTAGTGATCATTGATGAACAGCACCGCTTCGGTGTACACCAACGTTTAATGCTGCGTGAAAAAGGAGAAAAATCCGGTATTTATCCGCATCAATTGATTATGACAGCAACGCCGATTCCGCGCACTTTAGCGATGACGGTTTATGCTGATTTGGATACCTCGATTATTGATGAACTTCCGCCGGGCCGTACACCGATTCAAACGGTGGTCGTTTCGGAAGAACGGCGTGCAGAAATTATCGCACGCATAAATCATGCTTGCACCCAAGAAAAACGCCAAGCTTATTGGGTTTGTACCTTAATTGACGAAAGCGAAGTGCTGGAAGCGCAGGCTGCGGAGGCTATCTCAGAAGATTTACAAAAAATTCTACCGCACTTACGTATCGGTTTAGTGCATGGACGAATGAAACCGCAAGAAAAACAAGAAATTATGGCAGAATTTAAAGCGGGTAATATTGATCTGTTAGTCGCAACCACTGTTATTGAAGTAGGGGTTGATGTACCGAATGCCAGCTTGATGATTATTGAAAATGCCGAACGTCTAGGACTTTCCCAGCTACACCAATTACGAGGCCGTGTGGGAAGGGGCAGTACTGCATCTTTCTGTGTATTAATGTATAAACCGCCGCTAGGGAAAATTTCACAAAAACGTTTGCAAGTGCTGCGAGACAGCCAAGATGGTTTTGTTATTTCAGAAAAGGATCTTGAAATCCGTGGCACTGGCGAAATTCTTGGCACTAAACAAACCGGGATGGCAGAATTTAAAATTGCTAATTTAATGCGAGATCGTAAAATGATCCCGCAAATTCAACACAGTGCCCGCCGCATTATGCAAGAGCAGCCGGAAATCGTTGAACCGTTGATTAAACGCTGGCTGGGACAGCGGGAAATTTATAGTAATGCCTAATCATTCTTAAAGTGCGGTCGGTTTTGACCGCATTTTTTTTATCTATTTATGATTATTTTTAATCAATAAGATTACTAATAATCAATTTTGTGACAATGATCACAGTTTTCCTTTTTTGACTTCGATATACTTGCAACCAACAAAACAACGCACAGGAAATAAACAATGTTGGTGATTGCAGACGATTTTACAGGGGCAAATGACACTGGTGTATTATTCACTCAAAATAATACAACGGTGGACATTGCATTAAATTGGCAGCAACCCATCTCTTTACAATCCGATGTTGTGGTGGTGAACACCGACAGCCGTGCGGTTTCAAAAATTGAAGCGGGATTGCGTGTTCGGCAAGTTATCTGTCAGTATCATACTGAAAATAATCATATTTATAAAAAAGTGGATTCCACTTTGCGGGGCAATATCGGGTCGGAATTAGCGGCATTATTAACATATACCGAATTTCAAGCAATTTTCTTTTGTGCTGCACTACCGCAAGCGGGGCGTACGGTGCATAACGGAATTGGCTATGTGAACAATGTGCCGTTATTGCAAACGGAGTTTGCCACCGATCCGAAAACACCGATTTTATCTTCTAAAGTTGCAGAAATTATTGCAAAACAGACCGCACTTTCAGTGATTGAAATTCATGTCGAGCAGTTACATAGCGAAACATTATTGAGCGAAATTAATCAAATTATCGCAGCACATCCAAAATCCATTATCTGCTTCGATGCTCGAAATGAACAAGGTTTACATCGTATTGCACAGATTCCGGTCATCACCAAAGCCGGTGGTTTCGGTTCACTCAATGTGTTAGAAAAAGTTATTGATTTTATTAGAAATTAAGCAGGAGAAAAGCATGAATCCAATTTTAGGTATTACCATGGGCGACGGTGCCGGTATCGGAGCGGAGGTGATTATTAAAGCCTTGGCGGACAAACGTATTTATGAACTTGCCCGCCCTGTAGTGATTGGCGATTACAAAATTATGCGGCGTGCTTTAGGCATTGTTAAATCCGATTTACAGCTGCGAGTGATTAATGATGTGACGGAAGCAAAAAGTGAATACGGCGTGATCGATGTGGTGGATTTGGATAATTTACCGGCAGATCTGCCGTTCTCTCAAATCAATCCCATTGCAGGCAAAGCCGCCTATGAATATATCGAACGTGCGGTGCAATATGCCAAAGCAGGCAAAATTCACGCCATTGTCACCGCACCTTTAAATAAAGAGGCACTGCACGCCGGCGGCAAAATGTTCCCGGGGCATACGGAAATTTTGGCACATTTGAGCGATACCAAAGATTACTCAATGATGTTGACCAGCGAAAAATTAAATGTAATTCACGTAACAACTCATGTTCAATTGCGTAAAGCCTGTGATTTAGTCACGAAAGAACGGGTTGCGACGGTGATTGATCTCGCTTATGAAAATGCCAAAATGCTCGGCTTTAAACAACCGAGAATTGCGGTGGCAGGCTTAAATCCCCATTCTGGTGAAAACGGCATGTTCGGCGATGAAGATGAAAAAGAAATCGTACCGGCAATCAAAGCGGCACAAGCAAAAGGGTTTAACGTTACCGGTCCTGTTCCGCCGGATACGCTGTTTCACCGGGCAGCGAACTTAAATGAATTCGATATTGTAGTCGTGATGTACCACGATCAAGGGCATATCCCGATCAAATTATTAGGCTTTGATACGGGCGTAAACGTCACCGTGGGCTTGCCCTTTATCCGCACTTCCGTAGATCACGGCACGGCATTCCCGATTGTAGGAAAAGGCATCGCCGACAGCCGTAGTATGACTGAGGCATTATATCTCGGGGCGAAAATGGCGAATATTAAGTATGCAAATCAGTAAACAACATGAGGAAAATGATTATGTTTAAACCGGAAGGTATTATTACTCCAGTATTAACTGCATTAGATGAGAATGAAAAATTTAATCCAAGTGCTTATAAGGATTTTATTGATTATTTAATTGATGCAGGTGTCCATGGGATTTTCACTTTAGGAACAAATGGTGAATTCTATGGTTTTAACCAACAGGAAAAATTAGAAATTATCAAAGAAACTGTAAAAATCGTAAATGGTCGAGTGCCTGTTTATGCGGGAACTGGTTGTATTACAACGAAAGAAACCATCGAGTTTTCCCAGCAGGTGCAAGATCTTGGTGTAGATGTATTATCCGTGATTTCCCCTTATTTTGTACAAGTATCACAAGATGATCTTTATCGTCATTTTAGTCGTGTAGCTGAAAGTGTTTATTTACCTATCTTGATGTATAACATTCCTGCGAGAACAGGTAATAACATTGATTACACGACAGTAAAAAAATTAGCTAAATACGATAATATCATCGGTATCAAAGACAGTAGCGGTAATTTCGATAATTCATTGAAATATATTGAAAACACCGATCCAAGTATTAATGTTATGGCCGGTAATGATTCATTGATTTTATGGACATTACTTGCCGGTGGCACAGGGGCGATAAGTGGTTGTTCAAACGTATTCCCGGAATTAATGGTAGAAATCTACGAGCAATGGAAAAAAGGTGATTTTGACAAAGCAAACGAGGCTCAGAAAAAAATCCGTGCATTCCGTAATGTAATGGCAAAAGGCAACCCAAATTCCGTGGTAAAACGTGCCGCTCAGTTACGTGGTCATTCAGTGGGTAACGCCAAAGAGCCGTCCAATTGTGCTAACAACCCGGCGATTGATGCAGCATTGTTGGAAGTATTTAAATTTTACGAATAAGGCTAAAAAGTGCGGTAAGTTTTGACAAAATTTTGTGAAAAATGACCGCACTTTTTTAATATTTATAACGCATTATGCGGAGAATAAAATGAAAAAAGTGGTTATCTCGCACCGCTTACATGACGACGGAATGGCGGTGTTGGAAAAAGGAAATGTGCAAATTGCGATTACAAATGATGGTTCACCAACGGCAATGCTACCTGAATTACGCGATGCAGAAGGATTGATTATTCGTATCGGTTCCATTGATCGTGAAACGATGTTGCAATGTAAAAATTTAAAAGTTATCGGCAGACCGGGTGTCGGCGTTGATGATGTAGATGTAAAAACCGCGACGGAACTTGGTATTCCTGTGGTGATCGCACCGGGTGCCAATACTCGTTCAGTGGCAGAACATGCTTTCGCTTTAATGTTTGCCTGTGCTAAAGATATTGTGCGTTCCGATAAAGAAACTCGGAAAGATAATTTTGCGATTAGAAGCAGTTACAAGGCTTATGAGCTGAATAATAAAACTCTTGCGTTGATCGGCTACGGTCGAATCGGGTCAATTTTAGCTCAAATGTCAAAAGCCATTGGAATGAATGTAAAAGTTTACGATCCTTTCGTCAAACCGAAAACTATCGCAGAACAAGGTTATACCTACTGTGCCGAACTTGATGATGTGATTAAAGGCTCTGATGTCATTTCCATTCACGTGCCATTAACAGAAAAAACACGCAATTTAATTGGTAAGCGAGAGATCGGTTTGATGTCGGCAAATACTATTCTAATTAATTGTGCCCGTGGCGGCGTGATTGATGAAGATGCCTTAGTAAAAGCATTGCAAACCAATCAAATCCATAGTGCCGGTTTAGATGTGTTTGCCGTTGAGCCGATTGATGTTAATTCACCGTTGTTTGCGTTGGATAACGTAATTGTATCACCACATATGGCAGGACAAACCAAAGAAGCCGCCTCCGGTGTGGCGACCATGGCGGCAGAGGGTGTAGTTGCGGTAATGAATGGCGAACGTTGGGAAAATGTATGTAATCCTGAAGCCTATAATCACCCGAGATGGCAAAGATAGAAAAGTTGGAGAAAGCATATATGTCAATTTATTCTTTATTTAATCCTAGTAAAGTGATCGGCGGAGCAGGTTCTATTACTCAAATTGCTGATGTAGCTCAAGGATACAATGCTAAAAATGCGGTGTTGATTACTGATGCGGGCGTATTCAAAGCAGGCTTAGTCGATAAACCGAAAGCTATTTTAGAGCAAGCCGGTCTTGCCGTGCAGGTGATTTCGGATGTGCCGCCTGAACCGCCTATTGGTGCAGTTGAGCATATTTTTGATCAAGCTAAACACTTTAAAGCGGATATGGTTATCGGTCTCGGTGGTGGGAGTGCGATGGATACTGCTAAATTAGTGGCATTAATGTTAGCAAATCAAAATATCACATTAAAAGAAGTGACCGGTGGGGCGAAAAAATTTGCACAACGCAGTGTGCCGACATTAATGATACCGACCACTTCCGGCACAGGTTCGGAAGCAACACAAAATTCTATTGTTTTAGATTCGGAACAGGAATTAAAAATCGGCATTGTGGATGAGAAATTAGTCGCAAGCAGCGTGATTTTAGATGCCGACTTGACTGTCGGTTTGCCGAAACACATTACCGCCAATACAGGTATTGATGCTTTGTGTCATGCTATCGAATGTTATATCTCGAAAAAAGGTAGTCCGTTTAGCGATATGTTCGCTTTAAAAGCAGTGGAATTAATTGCAAAAAATATCCGCACGGCATTTCATCACGGGCAAGATGTTCAGGCTCGTGAAAATATGTTACTTGGATCGTTCTTAGGTGGTGCTTGCATTGCTACTTCCGGCACTGTTGCCGTACACGCTTTATCTTATCCGTTAGGCGGTAAATATCATATTCCGCACGGATTATCTAATGCAATTTTGCTGCCTGACGTAATGCAATTTAATTTGCCTGCTTGTGAAGAAAAATTTGCCAATGTAGCGAGAGCAATGGGGTTAGATGTGCAAAATTGCACGGAACGACAAGCAGCAGAAAAAATGATTGATGAACTTTATGCCTTAATTCGTGATTTAGAGATTAAATGCGATCTAAGTGCGGTGGGAATTTCAGAAGAAATTTTAGATGAATTAGTGGATTCTGCTTTCAAGGTTCGTCGCTTATTGGATAACAATCCACGAGAAATGACCAAGGCGGATATTAAAGCCATTTATCGGAAAATTATTTAGTGTTTTTGTAGGTACGATTAGACCGTTTACAGTCGAGTCGTACATTAAACGTAAGTGAATTTTATTTTGTACGATTATGCACGTTAATCGTACCTACATAGATTTTACTGCTGGATATAGGGAGAAAGTAAATGAAAAAATACTTATCTGATAAAAATTTTATGGCAGGGTTTATATTCTTTTTTGTTTCAGTATTTTATCTAATTAATGCGTTTCTTATTGAAACAAAAAATGTGGTAAGTGTTGAAGCGGATTTTATGCCTAAAATTTACGGTTCGTTATTATTGATTTCATCGCTAATGTTGTTGATCACTTCGCTAAGAAGATTGAGTGTCAGTGATAGCGTAGAAAGCAATAATACAACGGATTGGCGACGGGTTTTGGCAGTATTGGGGCTTATTTTTGTATATGTGGTTTCAATGCAATACTTAGGCTTTATTTTGGTTTCCATACCGTTTTTATTCTGCTTATCGTTACTTTTAACGCCGAATTATGTGAAAAAGGTGTACTGGATTTATGCTGTATTTTCTATCCTATTGCCAATTATCGCTTATTTCACCTTTAGCCATTATCTCAGTTTAACGATGCCGTCAGGTATATTCTTTTAGGGGGAAAATATGGGCGAATTATTATTACAAGGGGTTGCTTCATTATTTACCGTTACCGGTATTTTATGTATTCTCGGCGGTGTGTTTATCGGGATTATATTCGGTTCTGTGCCGGGATTATCGGCAACCATGGCATTGGCGTTGTTTCTACCGATTACTTATGCAATGGAACCGAATTACGCTATTGTGCTGTTGATTGCGTTATACATCGGCGGTATTTCGGGCGGTTTAATTACAGCTATTTTAACCGGTATTCCGGGTACACCGTCATCTATCGCCACCTGTTTTGACGGCTATCCCATGACCAAAAAAGGACAAGCCTTTAAAGCCTTGGGCGTTGGAGTGACATTTTCATTCTTAGGTACAATTTTTTCAACAATCGTATTGGTTTTCTTATCACCTTATTTAGCCAAAATAGCAATTAAATTCGGTGCTTACGAATATTTTGCGGTAGCGTTATTTTCACTGAGTATGTTGGTTGGATTATCCGGTGACAATATTTGGAAGGGATTAATCTCAGGTTTGCTTGGCTGTATGTTTGCTACAGTGGGAATGGATGCAATTTCGTCCGTTGCACGATTTAACTTCGGTTCTGAAGAAATTGCTTACGGTTTTGATGTGTTACCGGTACTTATTGGCTTATTTGCTATTAACGAGATCATCGCTAAAGCAGATACCGTTAAGACGGAACGTAATAATCTTGGGGTAATCACAGCGATTAAGATTGTGAAAGGATTAGGCTTTTCGGTAAAAGAATTTTTCGGTCAAACCAAGAATTTTATTATGTCTTCATCACTGGGAACTGCAATCGGTATTTTACCGGGCATTGGTGGCGGTGCAGCAAATGTAATGGCTTATACGGTTTCTAAATCTACTTCAAAATATCCTGAAAAATACGGAACAGGCATTATTGATGGTATTGTTGCTTCCGAAGCATCAAATAATGCGGCGATTGGTGGTGCATTAGTTCCATTACTTGCTTTAGGTATTCCGGGTGATACCGTAACGGCAATTTTATTAGGTGGCTTGACATTACACGGCATTATTCCCGGACCACTAATGTTTACGGAACACGTTAGCACGGTATATGTGATTTTCTCGGCAATGTTTGTCGGGGCGATTGTCATGTTTTTAATGGAATTTTACGGTTTGCGTGTGTTCACCAAAATCTTAGCCATTCCAAAGCATTTCTTATTACTGGCAATTTTCCTGTTCTGTATTATCGGGGCATTCGGTGTGAGAAATAATTTCTTTGACGTATGGGCTACCATATTATTCGGCTTACTCGGCTTCACTTTCTTTAAGCTGTCAATTCCGGCTGCGCCGTTTATTCTCGGTTTTATTATCGGTCCGCTTGCAGAAGTGAATTTAAGACGAGGTTTAATGTTCTCAAAAGGTGATTTTACTGAATTTTTCAGAGCACCGATTGCCGTTGTATTTTTTGTGATGACTGCAATAGTGATTTTATTCGCAGTGCGTTCCCAGTTAAAAAAACGTTCCGGTTAATTTATCTCTCAAGGAGTTTTATATGAAAAAGTATCTTTCTTACGTTGCCGCAGCTGTGCTTAGTTTAGGTATTATGGGCTGTAATGATAAATCCGATGATAAAAGTGCGGTCAAAAATGCCACAGAAAATGGCTATCCGAATCAAACAATCACAATTATTGTACCGTTCAATGCCGGCGGCGATACGGATTTCCACGCCCGTAATCTTGCCAGCTATTTGGAAAAAGAATTAGGCGCAAAAATTATCGTGAATAATGTATCGGGAGCAAACGGCAATGCGGGTATGCGTCAAGTTGCACGAGCAAAACCGGACGGTTACACCGCATTATTTTTCCATGAATCAATGTTGACTAATAAAGTCGTAGGGATTTCTACACAGGCTCACGAAGCATTAGCACCGGTTGCTGCTACTATTGTTGATGATTCTTATGTAATTGCCGTGAACGCTAAAAGCGGTATGAAAAATTTGAATGATTTGATTGCCAAAGCAAAAGAAAATCCAGGTAATTTGCTTTATGCTTCATCGGTAGGCGGTTATTCCTATTATTTAGGACGCATACTGGAACAAACCGCAAATATTGATTTTAATATTGTGGATGCCGGTGGTGGTACGGATCGTAATGCCGCATTATTGGCAGGAAAAATCGATATTAACGTCAATCCTTACGGTGTAATGAAATCTTACTTTGATTCAAAAGACTTTGTGCCGTTAGCGGTTATTAATAAACAGCGTAATAAATTATTCTCTGACGTACCGACGGCGGACGAGCAAGGGGTAAATTGGGAAGCGGAAAGATATTATTTCTTGAGTTTCCCGAAAGGTACCGATGCCGCCATTGTCGAAAAAATGGCGAATGCAATGAAAACTGTCACCGAAAATCCGGAATTTCGTAAGAAAACCGAAGAAGCCTATAGTGTTTCACCGACCTTTGTCGGCACACAAGATCTCATTCAACATCTTGATAAGAGTTTAGTTGAATTTGAGAAAAATAAAGATCTAGTGAACAACTGATTGTAAAAAAGATAAAGCCACTTGCTTGCGAGTGGTTTAATTTCAGGATAGGTAAAGCTAAGGCTGTAGTGATCCCGTTATTACATTTGAAGGATTCATTTTCTTACTGGCATATATCGGTTACAATTACCATTCGTTTAAAACGGCGATTTAGCTTAATCGGTAAGCTGAATGCGTGATTAAAATGAGGATCTCTTATGCCAACGGAACGTGCAGAAAAAATTATTCTTTTTCTTAAAAGCCATGCTATTGCCACAGTAGAACAGCTGGTGAAAGTGACAGGTTCATCGCCTGCCACTATTCGACGGGATTTGGTAAAAATGAGTGATGAAGGCACGATTTTGCGCACCCACGGTGGAGTGAGCTTAAATCAATTTATCGCCTATCAGCCGACTACCAATGAAAAAGCAGCCAGACAAATTGCCGAGAAAGAACGTATTACCGATTACGCAGCATCGTTGATTACCGCCGGCAGTTCAGTGCTGTTGGATGCCGGCACTACCACATTGATGATAGCTCGTAAAATAGCCCATATTCCTCTACGAGTAATCACCACGGATTTACATATTGCTTTATTTCTTTCGGAATATAAACAAATTGAAGTAACAATTACTGGCGGGCGAATCGATCATAGCAGCCAATCTTGCATTGGAGCCTTCGGACAAAATGTATTGGAAAGAGTATATCCGGATTTTGCTTTTGTCAGCTGTAATTCGTGGGATTTGAACGCCGGTGTCACCGCACCGACGGAAGAAAAAGCACATTTGAAAAAAACACTGTCAGGTGCGGCAAAACAACGATTTTTAGTGGCGGACAGCAGTAAATACGGTAAATATTCTCTGTATGCTGTCGCTCCGCTCAATCATTTTTCCGCTATTGTTACTGACAACGTCTTATTGCCTGAAGCGCAGGTTGAACTGAAAGCTAACGGTATTCAGCTGGAGTTAGTATAAGTGCGGTTGAATTCTGAAAAAAATCAGCGTACTATGCAATAAATTTCTGACTGCCATAAATAGAGTAAATGAAACCCACAATTTTAGTTTTTGATTCGGGGATGGGGGGATTGAGTGTATATCGCGAAATTAAAGCCATGCTGCCGAATGCTCATTATTTATACTGCTTTGATAATGCTTTTTTCCCTTATTCAGAGAAAGAAGAACAAGAAATAATTGACCGTACTTTGTCTATCTGTACTCGTATTAATGGGCAATATCCCATTGATATTATTGTTATTGGCTGCAATACGGCGAGTACGGTCGTATTGCCGGCATTGCGTTCAGCATTTGATTGTCCTATTGTGGGAACGGTTCCTGCAGTAAAGCCGGCGGCAGCAATTTCACAGACTAAAACAATAGGTTTACTGGCAACGAAGGGAACCGTAAAACGTTCTTATGTAAATGATTTAATTAATAATTATGCGGCTGATTGCATTGTGGAACGTATCGGCTCAACGAAGTTGCCGGAAATTGCGGAACAAAAGATTTACGGTAATTCGGTAGATTTGCTTGCGCTACAAAATGAGGTTGCGCCTTGGATAGGAAATAAAGAATTGGATACGGTAATTTTGGGCTGCACGCATTTTCCTTTATTGAAAGAGGAGCTTCGCCTGTGTTTACCTCAAGTAAAATATTTTGTCGATCCGGCAAAGGCTATCGCAAAACGGGTAAAAAGTTTACTAAACGAGCAAAAAGTGCGGTCAAAAAATGAAAAATTTCGCAATTTGATTTTCTGCACACGCCACTTTGAAGAAGAGCAGCGATTTCAACATGTCTTGAAATATTGGGGGTTTGATGAATTAATTCTGCGGGAACTCAATTAAAGATCAATAGGTTAAATCCAGATTTGGATACTTTATAAGCTAAAAGAATTTTTTTCACAAAAAGATCTTGCAAAGCCCGCAAAAATCCCTATAATACGCCCCACACAACGACGCGACGTTGTAAAGGATTTAAAAATACGCCTCGCGTCGTTCTTTTTTGCTCTTTAACAATATAATCAGACAATCTGTGTGGGCACTTGTAGATGGATTTTGAAAAACTA
>NZ_SLYB01000040.1 GCF_004340985.1 Cricetibacter osteomyelitidis | reverse complement strand
CGCAAAAAAAATAATTTAGCCCAACAGGCGACCGAAACCTTATTTAAAAAACTGAATAACGCCGCCAAACGCTACGGTCTTCCATTTCCGAGTGTCGGCACACAACCCGGCACCCGAATTTGGGATAAACTTATCGCCTTTGAAAATATCGGACGTGTTGCCGGTGTGATGGCAATAATTATTGCCTATCAGGATTTTAAACAGGCTTCGGGCAGGGGCGATAAAGCCCAACGTGATGCGGCGGTGCTGTTAGCGGTGGGTGAAATTTGTTCGTTACTGTCGACAATGAGCTTTGTTTCCGGTTTTGCCCCGGCATTAGGCATTGTGGGGGCGGCAATGGTTATCTTAGGTGTGGTGGTTTCCTTTTTCAAGGATAATCCTTATGAGGCTTGGGTAAGAACAGGGTTTTGGGGGAATTCGTTAGATTATTGGGGGGATGCGAGGCAGGATTTAGAAACTAGATTACCAATTACAAAAGCATTAGGTGAGAGTTCAAATAAAGACTTCAATAAAATTAAGGCATCCTTTGATAAAGAAATGGAAGCCTACTACAACCTGGCTTGGGGATTAACGGTGTCAACCCGATATCATCAATGGCAGCTTTTAGAAGTGAGTTGTCCGGCATTTTCGGAAGAAAAAGATTACCTTTCCCGCCTGGAAGTGGTTGTCACCCAATATGAACATATCTATGCAGGCAATGCCAATGAAGCGATAGCGTCATTACAAGGCATAGAAATCCCGATCACGCCAAAACGAACCGAACATCGAGGCAATGTGCTGATTGATCTTTCGACAGAAAAACTGTTTCGTGGTTATAAATCTATTAAGGTTGTGGAGACACAAGGCTACCCTAAACTCGGTGTTGATATTTTTGTGGTTAAAGTAAAATACCCGAAACTGGGCGAAAAAACCGATACGTTTTGGCAAAAGCACCGTGCCGATTATTTTGAAGGTGAAATTGTACTAGAAGGAAAATATTAATGAACACGAAAAACTACACCGCGGATATGATTTCACGTAATGTGAAACCTCTTGGTAACGGTGTGATTGAAATTACACGCTATAACTTAAGCTATTTTAAAGCGATATTAGTCTGGCCTTGGTTTTTGATTGTCACCACTATGACATTCTATGATATCTTCAATCAAACCGGAATGTTTAATGATATAAAATGGGCTGTATCGGTTGATTGGGCATTGGACAATAATTGGCAATTTTATACATCAAGTTTATTAGCACAAGGAAAGGATATTCCAATAAACGAATATGAGATCTTTAAAAATGAAATGTTAGAGATGTATGGACACAGAATCTACTACGGTTGGTTCTATATCCTATTCCCAATTTTCTGGTTTATTTTACTTTGCCTGCCCAATGCCCGTCCGGTGCGTATTGACGCTAAACGCCGCCTGATTTATTTTCAATGGTGGGGCCGATTTTATATTAAACAATACCCCGAAACTTTAAAACAGAACGAACAACGTTTAATCTACTTTCTGCAAACGGATTTTCATTCCTCCTGGCTTAACAGGGAAGCTATGAGCTGCCTGATTATGAACATTCCCCATGAAAATCCCGCATGCAATAAAAAAGCCTCGGTAGCACTGGGTGCTTATCGCCCCGTGTGTGAATATCAAAGCTATTACTTACGTGATTTTATTGTGGATTATTTAAGCAGTCCTAATCCCGATACCGAATTTGCCCACTATTTCAACAAACAAAAAACCATTTGGCAGGATTACTTCCGCTGGTTCTATCGCTTCAGCCTATTCCCAACCCTCGGCTACAACGAAAAGAAAACCGAAGCGAGAATCCAAGCCTGGCTTGAAAAATACGGGGATGGGCAATAAAACCTATAAAAATCAGACCGCACTTTTGAGCGAAAACTAAAAGTGCGGTTACTTTTAGGCGTGTTTTTATCAATGACTAGCGTAAAATACTCAAAACTGCTGTGCCGATTATTTTGAAGGTGAAATTATCTTAGAAGGAAACTATTAATGTATACACCGAACTACACTCCGGATATGGTTTCGCGTAATGTGAAATCGTTGGGCAATGGTGTGCTGGAAATCACACGTTATAACTTAAGTTATTTTAAAGCCATTTTGGTTTGGCCTTGGTTTTTGATTGTCACCACTATAACGCTTTATGACATATTTAATCAAACTGGAATGTTTCACGATATTCAATGGGCATTAGAGCCTACAGATAGGATCAAAGATACTTTTAGTTTTTATGAAGATCCCAAAAATCTGGGTTACACTTTTGCTGGCACCAATTTTGAACAATTTGCTATCGAATTATTTGATAAACATAAGGAACGACGTTATTTAGGCTGGTTCTATATCCTATTCCCAATTTTCTGGTTTATTTTACTTTGCCTTCCCAATGCCCGTCCGGTACGTATTGACGCTAAACGCCGTCTGATTTATTTCCAATGGTGGGGCAGATTTTATATTAAACAATATCCCGAAAGTTTAAAGCAGAACGAACAGCGTTTAATCTACTTTCTGCAAACGGATTTTCATTCCTCCTGGCTGAATCGGGACGCCATGAGCTGCCTGATTATGGATATTCCTTATGAAAATCCCGCACGCAATAAAAAAGCCTCGGTAGCACTGGGTGCGTATCGCCCTGTGTGCGAATATCAAAGCTATTATTTACGCGATTTTATTGTGGATTATTTAAGAAGTCCTAATCCCGATACCGAATTTGCCCGCTATTTCAACAAACAAAAAACCATTTGGCAGGATTACTTCCGCTGGTTCTATCGCTTCAGCCTATTCCCAACGCTCGGCTACAATGAAAAGAAAACCGAAGCAAAAATCCAAGCCTGGCTTGAAAAATACGGCGATGAGCTGTAAAACTTATTAAAATCTGACCGCACTTTTGGGGATAAAGCGGAAAGTGCGGTCGATTTTGCCTGATTTTTAAGATTATCGGATTTCAATTACCACCAGCCTAGCAGTTTCATCCAGACACCGCCTAAGCCGAACCAGATGATTAAAGAGGCGATAGAAACAATAAAACTTACCCCCCACCATTGACCGGTCGTGTTATAGCCGGAGCCGAATAGTGCAGGACCGGGGCCACCGGCGTATTGGGTTAAGCTCATGGATAGCGTAGAAGTATACCCCAAACCAACGGCTGCCAACATCGGCGGTGTGCCGACGGCAATAGCTGCTGCCAGGAAGGCTAAATACATGGCGGAAATATGTGCCATTGCGGAAGCAAAGAAGTAGCGGGTATAGAAATACACCAGCACCAAAATACTGAATGCAATCGGCCAGCTGTATTGCCCGATAGAAGCGGAAATATGAGTGGAGATCCAAGCGATCGCACCATATTTATTTAAGGCATTCGCCATCATTACCAATACCGCGAACCAGAACATGGTATCCCAAGCCGTGGTTTCAGCCACGATATTTTTCCAACTCATGATGTTTGATACCAGTAAAATCACCAAACCGATAAAGGCGGAAACCGTTGCCGGAATATGGAATACTAAATCGCCCACCGTCCAAAGTAATAATAGTAAGACGAAATCAAGCGCCAAGATAATTTCAGCAGTACTCATTTTGCCCATGCGTTTTAATTCGTCTTTCGCCATTTCAGCCATTTTCGGCGTTTTTTTCAATTCGGGTGGATAAATCAAATACACTAAATAAGGTAAAATAATCAAGCTGGCAATGCCGGGCACGATTGCGCCCAAGAACCAAGTTGTCCAAGAGATAGTGACCCCTTGACCGGCTGCAAGCTCGGCGATTAATGGGTTGCCTGCCATCGCAGTTAAGAACATGGTACAGGCGATCGTATCGATTTGCGATACGGCAATTGCCAGGAATGCACCGGCACGACGTGCAGTCGGTCCCGGCTTGGAGTCATAAGCATCAGCGATTGATTGCATAATCGGATACATAATACCGCCCCCACGAGCCGAAGCAGACGGAATTCCCGGAGAAATGATTAAGTCTGCAATAGCGATACCGTAGGCAACACCCATCATACGGTTGCCGAGTTTGGAAACGAAATACAAGGCGATACGTTTACCCAAACCAGTTTTGATCACCGCACGGGAAAGGAACATTGCGATACCGATTAACCAAATGGTTGCATTAGCGAAGCCGGATAACATCGCCACTTCGTCTTTACCGGCTTTGATTGGGGTTAAGCCGGTAACACCGCTGATCACTAATGCGAGCAAGGTCGCTGCTCCCATCGGTGCCGCTTTAGCGATAATCGCCACAATTGTTGCCACGAATAGTGCCAACATTCCCCACGCTCGCTGGCTCAGACCTTCCGGTGTAGGAATCAGATAAATTGCCAATCCCACAATGATAGAAATAATAAGTCCGGTCAAATTCACGCCCAATTTTACTTCAACTTGTGAGGCTTGGGATGAACTTGCCGGACTTGCTGATTTTTGTTCTGCCATTTTTTGCCCCCTTATAGTTAAGATATGACCTGCTTATTTCAAAACAAAAAATAAATATAACCCATTATAAGTAGATTTAAGTGCTTAGCAATCAATTTGGTGAATTTTTATGAAATTGAGAATATGAAAATAGCTTAATCAGTATGTTAAATGAGTGACATCATAACAATTTGTTTACATGCGGTACTATTTGATAAATATATGTTTAATAATTGAGCTATTTTTTTATAGTGTTAAAATATAGCCTGGAGTCATATTTTTCTTTTAAGTTTAGGGGTATATTTTGAATACAACATTATTTCATCAATTTCATCGTACTACGATGGGTAGTACAAATCACGCTCAATCTGTTTTTACTTCAAATCGTCCTTCTCACAATTTTCGTATTACAAAACTTTCTTGGTTGATAAAAGCAAGTTTTGCCGGATTATTGGTGTCGCCTATGGTAAATGCGGAGATTGAACTCACCGGACAAAATTCTAATACGCCCATTAATGATGGGGTAAATAGTGGTTTTATTATCATCGGTTTCCAAGGTGAGGGAACTATGACTGTTAATAATGGCTTTCAAGTGATTAGTACAGGAGCTCATATTGGTAACCAACGGGGAGGATATGGCGTTGTTACTATTACCGGACAAGGTACCAAATGGGAAAACAATAGTGCGTCGGGAGCATTTAACATAGGTAACTCAGCGGCCAGCGGTGATTTGACTATATCCGATGGTGCCAAAGTCATACAAAATACAACTGCTACAACAAATTTCTGGGCATGGAATGACAATCCTGCACCAGGTAAACGTTCTACCGCGAATATTCTTATAGAAGGAGAAGGTTCGGAATTGTATTATGCTTCAATGGTACGGTCCAGCGGACGTGGTGGAAAAACAGCTATTATTTTAAAAGATAGAGGCACTTTAACTATTCCTTCGATTAGTATTGAAAACGAATTTTCATTAACCATCGGCGATAATGCAAAAGCAGGCATAATTAATGTGAAGTCTTTACCCGGACGTTCGCAAAATATTGATTTTATACCTACAGCTCAATCACTGTATTCATTAGTTTTTTCCCAGACAGATAGTGAGTATGCTTTTAATGTGCCCATTTCTCGTTTTGATATTTACCACAATACAGTAGGTACAACCAAGTTTTCTAAAATTGTTAATCGAGGCACAATGCAAGTGCTCAATGGCATAGTGCAAACCGAAACTGAGAATATTTTCAGAAATTCCCCAAATATTTTTGTAGATACAGCCGGTACATTATCTTTAAACGGTAACAGCCAAAGTACCGGATTATTAAGAAATGCCGGTACGGTGGTGCTGTCATCAGATACTCAAGCGGCTAATACAGCAAGCACCACACTCACTGTGCAAAATTATGAATCTACATCAGATAATTCTAAGCTGGTATTAAGTACAAAATTAGACGATGATGATGCCAATAATAACGGTTCATCAAAAAGTGATATATTGATTGTCAGCGGTGATGTTAGCGGCAAAACTAATATTATGGTAAATAATGTGGGCGGTTCGGGAGATTTAACAACTCGAGGAATTAAAGTTGTACAAGTAGATGGAAATTCTACCGGTGATAATTTTGTTTTAACCGGAGAAAGTATTTCATTGCGTGCTAATAATAAACAACAGTTTACCTATCGTCTATATCAAGGTATTGATGGTGTTGCGCCAAGTGTTGATACGACAGGGATTGACACAAATGACTGGTATTTACGCAGTAATTGCTCTGATGGATCACATACCGTGGGGAATAGTGTAACCGCTGGAAAATATGACGGTTTAGGCTGTCTTTCTGACGATATTATTACCGTGACTACCGATGCAACATTAGACAAAGTAGAGGGTGCCGGAGGTGCTGATACTATAATGATTACTGATAATGCTATTGTAAACGGTAATGTTTATGGTGGAGAAAACGGTATAGATAGTAGCTCTGATCATGACAGCGACGATACAATAATCGTATCGGGTACGGCACAGATAGACGGTACGGTTTATGGTAATGCAGGTAACGATAATTTTATTTGGTCTGACGCTTCAACTATTAATGCACTTTATGGCGGAGATGGTTCCGACACAGCGATTATCAGCTCAACAGGTTATGATGGTTCGCAAGTACTGGATGGCGGTGATGATAACGAAATTTCAGATGGTGATATTGATACTTTGAATATTAATAATTTAACAGTATCAGCCGGTGGAAGACATATTTTTCATTGGGAAACCGTTAATCTCAATGACACTACATTCAAGCTAACCGATACCTTAACAGTTTCTGCAGATAAAAATTACGGCTTAAATATCAATGCAGGTTCCACATTAGGACTTTCCGCTGAAACTGCCACAGTGAAAGGGCAAGTAACTAATAGTGGTACTATCGATCTAACAAGCACCTCAACGGCCACAGAAACTTTGAATATTAATGGCAATTATATCGGTAATAGTGGTAGTACCATTAAATTGAATACCATTTGGAATGCTCCCGGTGATGCCGGAGGTTCCGATTCTGAATCGGATATACTAAATATTTCCGGTACGGCAACAGGTAGCACTAAGGTTATTTCAGTAAAAGCAGATGGTACGGAAAATATTATTGACGGTAACATACAACAAATTTCTCAAGTTATTAATACTATTCCGGTGATAAATGTAAATATTACCGGAGATACCGTATTTACCGGAATAACCTCTACTACTGGAGCCGCCGAGGCACAGTTAGCCAAACGTATCGTAAATGGTAAAGATGAATATTACTGGACTATTTCGGCATTAACACCAGCGCCAACACCAGATCCGACAATTTACGACAATACCGTATCGGGTTATGTTCAAACACCTTGGGCAAATTTAGAACAAGCTTATGCAGTATTGCGGACATTCCACGAACGTCGAGGTGATAATCAATATTTGGGCCAAAATGCTAATGGACAAGCCTGGGCAAAATTGCTTGGTAGCCATTTGCGTTTAGATGGGAAAGAGCGTTTAGGTTTTGATCTCGCAGTAAATGGAGTTCAAATCGGTTATGACTTTAGCTCAACGCATACTGCTAATGGCGGATATGGTTTCACCGGTATCTATGGTGCATTTTCTCATGGTAATGCTAAATTCAATGATCAATTCAGAGCAGAAAACGGCATTATAACAAATGATAAATATACCGGTCGTACCAAAACCGATATGTGGAGTTTAGGATTAACGCATACTCGCTATTCAACAGATGGTAGCTATGTGGATTTAGTTGGTCAGTTATCCCGCATCCAAAATAGTTATAACAGCCGTACAGCAGTGACATATAAAAATAAAGGCGTGAGTGCTATCTTATCTGCGGAAACGGGTAAGGTGTTCGATTTGCCAAATTCCGGTTGGGTTTTAGAACCGCAAGCTCAAATTATGTACCAAGCCGTTAAATTAAATGACTTTACGGATAGTAAATCAAAACAGATAGATTATTCTACTCAACATAATATCCGTGCTCGTGTAGGCGTGCGACTAGCTTATAATGCACAACAAATGGCAGAAACAGTTCAAGCTATTAATTTCTATACAGTGGCTAATCTTTGGACGGATTTAGTTAAGCCGAAAGCGGTGAAAATAGGTTCTGATACTGTACGAGAAAACTATTCATCACTTTGGGGCGAATTGGGTATCGGTTTCCAACTGCCGGTTACACAAAATAGCTATTTCTATGTTGATGGGCGTTATGAACGTAATTTGACTCGAAACCAACGTGAAGCTTATCGCGGTACGGTAGGTTATCAATATACTTGGAAATAGCCGTAGTAAAGAAAGGAGCGTTGACGGCGAATTTTTATCAATCAATAAGATAAAATGTGTTTGAGATAGATGATAATATGGCGGTGAAAAATGAGCAAAACGTGTCAAAAATCGACCGCACTTTTGCGACATTATGTTTCAGTTGTAAAAAATATTATTTTTGAATAGACATAGTGAACCGGTTGGAGGTAGTATTACTTAATCAGGAGAGAAATATAAAGGTATAAAATGGAAGAACAGGTTTCTTATATTGCTCATATTCGTAAGAATGATAAAAAAGTTCAAACTCTTGAAGAGCATTTAACTGAAACAGCACAGATTGCGAGCTTACTGGCTTCAAAACTTAATCTACCTATAGCAGGACAGCTTTTAGGCTTAATGCATGACTTCGGTAAATATTCCAAAGATTTTAAGGATTATATTAAAGCAGTAACAGGTATTGACCCTGATGCCGATAATGATTATGTCTTGCCGAATGGTCATAAGATTGATCATTCCACCGCAGGTGCGCAGTGGATATATCGTCATCTGAAGAAATTCGGAGTACAGAACGGTATTGGAGAACTTATTGCACAAATATTAGGGTTATGTATTGCCTCTCATCATGGCGTTGGCTTAATTGATTGTTTAAGTCCTGAAGGTGAAGCAATTTGGATAAAGCGTTTTCAAAAAGAGGATATGCTGACACATTTGGCGGAATGCGAACAAAATGCCGATAAGATGGTTTTGCGGCAAGCTGAATTGTTAGCGACTGAAACGTTGATACAAGAATTGAGGAAACCGATACTTAATATACTTAAAGATAAAGAAGCTAACATAAAAATCAAAGAATTTTATCTTGGCTGTTTGAGCCGTTTTCTGTTCAGTTGCCTGATTGATGCCGATCGTATCAACAGTGCGGATTTTGAGCGCGAAGAGCAAAAAAGCTTACGCCGTCTGACACAGAAACCGAGTTGGCAGAAGGCGATCGAAAAACTTGAAAGCCATTTGGCAAATTTTAAAATTTGTTATCCTATTGATCAAATCCGTCGAGAGATTTCTGAAACCTGCCTAAAGCGAGCGACGGATCCACAAGGTACTTATACTCTCACTGTGCCAACAGGTGGAGGCAAGACTTTAGCAAGTTTGCGTTACGCATTGCATCATGCCAAACAACATAATCTCGACCGCATTATCTATATCATTCCTTACACTTCCATTATTGATCAAAATGCGCAAGCCGTGCGTGATATTCTCGATGACAGTTGGGTTCTTGAACATCATTCCAATCTTGAACCTGAAAAACAAAACTGGCAGGACAAACTGCTTTCGGAAAACTGGGATAAGCCGATAGTTTTTACCACGATGGTGCAGTTTCTTGATGCATGGTTTGGTAGTGGTACGCGCGGTGTGCGACATATTCACCCAATGACGAACAGCGTGTTAATTTTCGATGAAATCCAAACCTTGCCCGTGAAATGCGTGCATTTGTTTAATAATGTGTTGAACTGGCTTACGCAATTCGGTAAATCCAGTGCGGTATTGTGTACGGCAACCCAACCGTTACTTGATAAATTGCCTAAATCGGCGTTTGGCGAATTGAAACTAACGAATGATCCTGAAATTATGGGTAAAAACAAAGCGTTAGATAAATTATTCGCTGATTTGTCTCGTGTGGAAATCTCGTATCGACAAAAAGCAGGTGGTTGGTTGCTTGATGAAGCGGGTTCTTTTTTAATGGAACGGTTCCGGACGGCATCAAGCTGTCTTTTTATCGTCAATACCAAAAAATGGGCGCAGGAACTTTACCAATACTGCCAAAGGCAAAACGTGCCGTCTGAAGCGTTGTTCCATTTAAGCACTAATCAATGTTCAGTCCATCGAAAAAGCATTTTTGATGAAATTAAACGCCGTCTGAAAAACAAAGAACCTGTTATTTGCATCAGTACTCAGCTTATAGAAGCCGGAGTGGATATTTCGATGGAATGCGTGATTCGTGCCTTAGCGGGCTTGGACAGCATTGCCCAAGCCGCCGGGCGCTGCAATCGTCACGGTGAAAAATATGGCAAAGGGCAAGTTTATGTGTTAAATCTAAAAGAGCCTGATTTGACAAAAGTGTTGCCTGATATAGATATCGGTCAGCAAAATGCCGACCGCATATTGCGCGAATTTGCAGGACAGGATATTTTGCAGCCTATGGCGATGCAACAGTATTTTCAATGCTATTTTTACAATCGCAGCAGCGAAATGGCTTATTCCGTCAAAGGCAGTTCATCAGGCAGTTTGCTTGATTGGCTTTCTGATAACTGTTTGAATGTGTATTCGCCTAAAAATGACAAGCGTACTAAGCCTTTTCCTTTATTGATGCAGTCATTTAAAAGTGCCGGACTAGCATTTCAAGCGATTGATGCGCCGACCCGTGCCGTGATAGTGCCGTATGGTAAAGGTAAAGACTTGATCGCTGAACTATGCGGTACATGGAATCCTCAAAAAATGTACCGCACTTTGCAGGCGGTGCAGCAATATAGTGTCAACATATTTCCAAAAGTGTGGGAAAAGTTGGAAAAAGAACAAGCAGTGCATGAGGTTCAGGCAGGTTCGGGGATCTATTATTTGAAAGAAGAGTATTACAACAACGAATATGGATTGTCAGTTAATAAAACTGGCGAGATGACATGTTACGATTTTTAGAAGGTGCAACATGAAAAATAAAATTAGTTTCCGTGTTTGGGGGCGACAAGCGTTATTCACTGATCCAATAACTAAAATAGGTGGTGAAAAATTCAGCTACCAAGTGCCGACTTACGAAGCCGTTAAGGGCATCCTAAGAAGCATTTACTGGAAGCCGACCCTGATCTGGCATATTGACCGTATCCGCGTAATGAAGCCGATACGTACTCAAAGCAAGTCCACCAAGCCAAGACAATGGGAGTCCCCTAAAGGAGCTCATCATACTTTAGCGATTTACACCTTTTTGCAGGATGTAGAATATCAAGTAGAAGCTCATTTTACTTGGAACGAAAACTGGGAAGAACTCAAAGGCGACCGCAATGTCGGCAAACATATGGCAATTGCAAAAAGAATGCTGGAACGCGGTGGACGGCAGGATATCTTTCTCGGTACGCGCGATTGTCAAGGCTATGTAGAACCTTGTGAGTTTGGTGAAGGTAAGGGATTTTTCGATGACATCGACAATCTGGATTTTGGATTAATGTTCCATAGCTTCGGTTATCCTGAAGAAACAGGTAACCACGAACTGATTAGCCGATTTTGGGCAGCGAATATGCAGTATGGTGTGATTGAATTCCCAAGTGTAAATGATACAAACTGTCTGAAAACCCGTTTTATCCGTAAAATGAAACCTGAAAAACCGTTCAAACGTAGTGAGAATGTGAAACCTGTTGAAGATGAGGCTGAGGAGCTTGGATTATGAGTTGGATGCAAAAATTGTATAAAACCTATGAGTATGTACAAGAACTGGAAATAGACGATGAAGATTTAGCGTTACCTTTTCATATGCCGAAAGCAGTTCATTTAAAAGTGGTTTTAAATGATAAGGGAGAGCTTGTTCAGGCAGAACGTTTCGATGGTAAGAAACAAGTTCCTATTCAAGTAACTGAAAAATCATCGAAACGATCCGGCTCAACTATCGCGGCTTATGCTTTACATGACAGTTTGCAATATATAGCTAAAACAGCAGGACAATATTTGACGATTGAATATCTTTCTAAAGTAGCTGAAAAAGAAAGCGGAAAAAAGTGGAAAGCATTTTTATCTGATACAGAAGATGGAAAGAAACAATTTGTTGATGAAGAAAAAGCAAAATATCAAAAAAGTTTTGAATTTTATGAGCAGCAGCTGAAAAAATGGGCTGAATTTAGCAATGTGAATGAAATTAAAGTTGTTTCCGAATATGTACAAAAGGGTTCATTAATCGAAGATTTATTGTCGAAAAATATTTTTTCTATTAAGGAAAACATTTTGTTGTCTGGTAATGATGATCCTTTTAGCTTAACTATCGTATGGGCAGTAGAAATGCCACATGATCCACATTCTGACTTATGGAGTAAAAGCAGTATTAAAACGGAATGGATTAGGTATCAAGAAAGTCTGGATGAATTGAGTTTTAATCAAAAAGACTTGTGTTACGCAACGGGCGAACTAGATTTTCCGGCAACAGCATATCCAAAGATTGAAGGAAATGCCAAATTAGTTTCTGCCAATGATACTGAAGGTTTAACTTTTCTTGGTCGTTTTCAAACGGACAAGCAAGCTGCTAGCTTGGGTAGAGATGTTTCTCAAAAAGCATTTAATATGTTGAAATGGTTAATTAAACGTCAAGGTATCCGTAACGGTTCTCAAGTGACCGTTGCATGGGCAATCAGCGGTAAAGAAATTCCATCACCAATGAAAGACAACTTTGATGAAATCGATTGGGACAATTTAGACACAAGTGCGGCAGAAACTGAAGCCGAAATATCGTATGAAAACGAAATTGGTGATATTGACTGGTCAGTCAATATCGGTAAAGCTGCCGCAGATATTATCAAAAAGAAACTGCACGGTTATCAGGCAAACTTAGAGGCCCACGAACAGATTTCCCTGTTAATGCTTGATTCTGCAACCCCGGGGCGTATGGCTCTGACCTATTACCAAGAATTTCTGCCTGCCGACTATTTTGCCAATTTAGATGCGTGGATAGACGATATGTCTTGGTATCAACGGTACAGTATTGAAAAGCCGAATGCCAAAAAATCGAATAAAAAACAAACGGTTTGGGCATTTATACCACCATCGCCATTTGCTATTGCCCAAACAATATTAAGTAGAGCTGAGAGGGAAGATAAAGAGAAGAAAGCCCAAAAACAACTTTACGCCCGCCTTCTGCCTGTTATTGCAGGAGGACATAGCGTACCGATACCATTTGATTTGGTACAAAAAAGTTTTCAGACAGCATGTAATCCAAACGGCTGTGAAAACTGGGAATGGCAACGCAATATTGGCATCGCCTGCGCTTTATACAAAGGCTGGCACGCCCGTCATTATAATTCATCACCACGGAGAACTTATTCTATGAGTTTAGATTTAGAAAACCGCTCACGCGATTATTTGTTCGGCAGGCTGCTAGCTGTTGCCGAAAGCATTGAATCCTACGCCCTTTATTTGGCGGACGAGAAACGAGCTACCACTGCTGAACGTTATATGCAGCATTTTGCTGAACATCCGTTTGCCACTTGGCGCAACATTGAACTAGCGTTAAAACCTTATCAAGAGCGTTTGCGCAACCGTGGCAAAGATACTGGCAGTCAAACTATCAGTGAAATTATGGAACTGTTTGAACTTGCCGATTTCACTTGTGACGACAAACTCAGTGGCGAATTTTTGCTCGGCTATCACTGCCAGAAAATGGAAACTATTCGCCAAATTGCCGAACGCAAAGCCGCCAAAGCAAAATCAACCGACACAATTGAATAACCGACTTTATAAGGAAAATTAAAATGAGTCTAACTAAAAAAATCGATTTCGCCTTAATCTTAAAAGTAACCAACGCCAATCCCAATGGCGATCCTCTCAATGGTAACCGTCCTCGTGCTGATTTTGCAGGTTTTGGCGAAATAACAGATGTCTGCTTAAAACGCAAAATCCGTGACCGCCTGCAAGATAGCGGCGAAAATATTTTTGTGCAGTCCGATGAAAAGAAAACAGACGGTATGACCAGTCTTGCCAACCGTGCTAAAGACGAAAATGTTGGTTTGGGGGTAAATGCATTCAACGCCAAAGCCAATAAAGACGAAACGGCTAAAAAAGCGTGTGAAAAATGGTTGGACGTTCGCAGTTTCGGACAAGTATTCGCTTTCGCAAAAAACAATGAGACTTCGGGCGTATCCATCGCTGTACGCGGTCCCGTTACCTTGCATTCAGCATTCAGTGTTAAACCCGTAATTATTACCAGTACACAAATTACCAAAAGTGTCAGTGGTGAAGGCGATGGCAGCAAAAAATCGTCCGACACAATGGGTATGAAACACCGTGTTAACAGCGGCATTTATGTTGCCTTTGGTGCAATGTCACCGCAACTTGCCGAACGAACAGGCTTTTCAGATGACGATGCCGAAAAAATCAAATCCGTATTAACTAAGCTATTTGAGGGGGACGCGTCTTCAGCTCGCCCAGAAGGTTCAATGCAAGTGCTTAAGCTAATTTGGTGGGAACATAATTGCAAATCAGGGCAATATTCTTCAGCCAAAGTGCACGGCAGCCTAAATGTTAATGCTGATGGCAGTTATACATTGAATAAGCTAGACGGTTTAGAGCCAAAAGAAATTGACGGTTTCTAAATGAGAATGACGGATTTGCAAAATTCCACAGAAATTTTACCGCTTGCTAAGCCGTCATTGAGCAATGACAAGCGGTTAATTTCGCTTTCCGCTTTGCAACATTACGCTTTTTGCCCGCGCCAATGTGCGTTGATTCATAACGAACAGGCGTGGGCGGAGAATTTTCTGACCGCACAAGGCAGGGCATTACACGAACGGGTGGATTCCGGCGAGCCGGAAGTTCGCAAAGGCATTCGTTTTGAGCGAACGGTTCACGTCTCGGCGGAAAAACTGGGCATTAGTAGCATTTTGGATTTGGTCGAAAGAAATCTTAAAACCGATGAATTAAAGCCGGTGGAATACAAACGTGGCAAACCGAAACCCGACCCAATGGATGAAATCCAACTCTGTGCCCAAGCGTTATGTCTAGAAGAAATGACAGGGCAGACGATCAACGAAGGGGCGTTATGGTATATGCAAACCTGCCATCGCCTGCCAATCACGTTTTCCCCTGAATTACGCGCCAAAACGCTTGCGATTATTGACCAAGTGCGGTCACTTTTAAACAGCGGAAAAACACCTGCTCCTGAATACGGCAAACGCTGTAAAGCCTGTTCACTGTTCGATCTCTGCCAACCGCAGTTGTTAGAGAAGGATAGATCGAAAAGGTATGTGGAGAGATTGTTTGGGGAAGATTAATCCATCAAAATAAAAACTGTAAGCTGTAAAAGTGCGGTTGATTTTCGAGTAATTTTATAAAATAAGGAGATAAAATGCTTCCGGTCGGACACAAAAAAGCCCTTTTTATCGCACAAAAAATGCGCCCCGATTTTATTTTCCAAATGGCACAGCTGGAAAATAACCCATTTACCTTTCCTGAAATTCAAACTACGTTATCGGGCATTACCGTTGGCGGACATAAAATCAGCGATCAAAATCAGGTTTTAAATATTGCTAGTGGTTGGCAGGAAATTATCCGCCAGGTTGCCGCTGAGAAGTTTACCGTCTCCAAAGAAAATTTTATTTATATCAATACATTAGTTGCAAAAGAAGAAGCATTGGAAGTAGGCGATTTTCGGAGCGGGCAGGTGGGTATCAGCGGTACGGATTATCGTCCACCGCAAGCGGGCGAACCCTTGAATACCGCTTTTGAAGTCTTACTGGAAAACTACGCCATCGCTGCAACAATCCCCGAAAAAGCTTTCGGCTTATTTCTTGATGCTGCCCGTGCTCAGTTTTTTTATGATGGCAACAAACGCACAGGGCAGTTGATGATGAGCGGTGTTTTAATGAGCCACGGCTTCGCCCCGCTCACCGTATTTGCCGACAGCAAACTGGAATACAATCAACTGATGCTCGATTTTTACCAAATCGGTGAAAAAGCCCCGATGATTGCGTTTTTAACACGCCAGTATGAACGGATTTATCGGGCGTTTGAGTAAAAGTGCGGTCAAAATTTCAGGAATTTTCCAATTATGCGTAAACTCCAAAACACACTCTACATCACCACTCAAGGTAGCTAATTGCATAAAGAACGTGAAACTTTAGTGGTGGAGCAGGATCGAAAAAAAGTGGCACAGTTACCGATACATTCTATCGGACATATTTTTTGTTTTGGTAATGTGTTGGTTTCGCCGTTTCTGATGGGATTTTGTGGGGAAAATAACGTCAATTTGGCGTTTTTTACGGAAAACGGGCGCTATCTTGGGCGGTTGCAAGGGCGGCAAAGTGGCAATGTGTTGCTACGCCGAGCGCAATATAAGGTGTCGGAGCAAAATCCTGTGCCGATTGCTCGCAATATTATCGCGGCGAAAATCCAAGCCTCTAAGCGAGTTCTGCAACGCCAGATTCGCAATCACGGTGAAAATGCTGATCTTCAATCTGCCATTACGGCGTTAAATTACAGTTTGCGACAGTTGGAAATCGTGCACAATTTAGATTTGATTCGGGGTATTGAGGGTGATGCGGCTTCTCGCTATGCCATTACGGCGTTAAATTACAGTTTGCGACAGTTGGAAATCGTGCACAATTTAGATTTGATTCGGGGTATTGAGGGTGATGCGGCTTCTCGCTATGCCATTACGGCGTTAAATTACAGTTTGCGACAGTTGGAAATCGTGCACAATTTAGATTTGATTCGGGGTATTGAGGGTGATGCGGCTTCTCGCTATTTCGGGGTATTTTCGCATTTGATTAAAGCAAATAGCGGGTTTCATTTTGACGGGCACAATCGCCGTCCGCCACGAGATGGTGTCAATGCGTTGCTGTCGTTGCTGTACAGCATTGTGGGTAAGGATATCAGCGGGGCATTGCAAGGTGTGGGCTTAGATCCGCAAATCGGTTTTCTGCACGCTGATCGTCCGGGGCGAGACAGTCTGGCGCAAGATATTCTGGAAGAATTTCGTGCTTGGTGGGCAGATAGAATGGTGTTGTCGCTGATTAATCGAGGGCAAATTAAACCGGGTGATTTTGTGACGGAAGCCGGCGGAGCAGTAATGCTTAAACCCGAAGCGAGAAAGTTATTGTTTCAGACATTGCAGGCGAAAAAGCAAGAAAAAATTACGCATCCCTTTTTAGGGGAAGAAGTAGAAATAGGCTTGTTACCTTATATTCAGGCGATGTTATTGGCTCGCCATCTGCGCGGTGATTTGGCTGAATATCCACCCTTTTTAATGCGTTAGTCTTTGTAAAATGTTGTTGAAATTTAACCGCTCTTTTCAGCTTCGCTTATTGAGGAATAGTTAGATATGCTGATGTTAATTACCTACGATATTTCATTCGACGATCCGGAAGGACAAAAACGCCTACGCCAAATTGCCAAGCATTGTTTAGATTATGGTGTTCGAGCTCAATATTCAGTGTTTGAGTGTGATGTGACACCTGATCAATGGGTTAGATTAAAAAATAAATTACTGGCGACATATAACCCGGATTGCGACAGTTTGCGCTTTTACCATTTGGGAAGTAAATGGCGTAACAAAGTGGAACATCACGGCGCAAAACCTGCCGTTGATATTTTTAAAGATACATTGATTCTATAGATCGCTAACCTGTAGTTCTCATAAAAATAGAGTAAGATTAGCGAATCGAAAAAGTCCTTTAATAATCAGGCAATTAGAAAAAATAGCATAACGAGTCCGGCGAATATGCTATACTTTTTTGACTTCCTATAAACCGTTAGCGAATAACAGGTAATAAAGTTTGGTATTTCAATATTTTATTTTATAGGGACCAGCTACCTACGGGTAGCTGTGAGTTGAAACTTCTCATATCACTATAAATTCCCGCTGCTCATTGGTGCCAGCTACCTACGGGTAGCTGTGAGTTGAAACCCCAAATGACAAAACGTCATTTCGGGAACAGTCAAACCAGCTACCTACGGGTAGCTGTGAGTTGAAACTGTGCAACGAGTAAATTGAGGTAGTCCCAAAGAAACCAGCTACCTACGGGTAGCTGTGAGTTGAAACATAACTTTTCCCACTGCCCGGGATACCTACATAAGCCAGCTACCTACGGGTAGCTGTGAGTTGAAACAATAACGATTGGGTATTGCATAATTTATTTTATCCCAGCTACCTACGGGTAGCTGGGAGTTGAAACATTTATTTTGAATTTTATACCAAAAAAATGAATTTCCAGCTACCTACGGGTAGCTGTGAGTTGAAACATTATTTAACTTGGATACTCCGGCACATAATTCACCCAGCTACCTACGGGTAGCTGTGAGTTGAAACAAATGATGCCACTTCGTTTGCTGTCAATACGGCTCCAGCTACCTACGGGTAGCTGTGAGTTGAAACCAATACTTAGCCCAAGCTAACCCAACACTAATATCCCAGCTACCTACGGGTAGCTGTGAGTTGAAACTCGTCGTGGACTGCTGCTGACTTAGCTAAAAATCCAGCTACCTACGGGTAGCTGTGAGTTGAAACTTCGTAGTCATCATTAATATTCCACACTGTGCCGTCCCAGCTACCTACGGGTAGCTGTGAGTTGAAACTGCTTGCTCAAGCAGCTTGTTAATATCGCCTTGTCCAGCTACCTACGGGTAGCTGTGAGTTGAAACAATGGATTAGGTTATTTTGATTGCTTGTTTTTTAAGCCAGCTACCTACGGGTAGCTGTGAGTTGAAACGATTTTTACTATTAATCAGCTCTTAAAATGTGGTGTCCAGCTACCTACGGGTAGCTGTGAGTTGAAACAACACCGATGGCATAGATGCTTGGATTTGTTGTGCCAGCTACCTACGGGTAGCTGTGAGTTGAAACTAATATTTAATTGCTTGCACAAAATAACTAGCACCCAGCTACCTACGGGTAGCTGTGAGTTGAAACATATTATCCCCCCTAATATGCTTACTGTTGTTGGCCAGCTACCTACGGGTAGCTGTGAGTTGAAACAATTTTATCTTGCGGACTAACCGCAGCAAGTAAAACCAGCTACCTACGGGTAGCTGTGAGTTGAAACACAGGTTTTAACCGGTGTTAAATCTGCACACCATCGCCAGCTACCTACGGGTAGCTGTGAGTTGAAACATCAATTGATATTTTATCCATTAATTCGGCAACTCCAGCTACCTACGGGTAGCTGTGAGTTGAAACTTCATCTTCACTATTGTAAGCGGTGATATAATCTCCAGCTACCTACGGGTAGCTGTGAGTTGAAACGTAGTGGCTATATTTAAATATTTAATTAACTTTTCCAGCTACCTACGGGTAGCTGTGAGTTGAAACAAATACCCACGCTTCAAAGGGTTCGGCTTCAGGTCCAGCTACCTACGGGTAGCTGTGAGTTGAAACTTTGTCTGATTCGTTGTCCGATAGTCTCAAATGACCAGCTACCTACGGGTAGCTGTGAGTTGAAACATCCAATTAGTATTGAGAGAATCAATAAGCTGTTCCAGCTACCTACGGGTAGCTGTGAGTTGAAACTATTTGTCATGTAACATCCCCTTTATACTGGATAGACCAGCTACCTACGGGTAGCTGTGAGTTGAAACTAATAACTGAAATAAATCATCTTGGTTTTGAATCCAGCTACCTACGGGTAGCTGTGAGTTGAAACGTTCTTTAGGGTGCGATTGGCGGGTTAAGTTTCTAGGCCAGCTACCTACGGGTAGCTGTGAGTTGAAACTTGGTTTCGGCGACGTGCATTGACTCCGCCATTGCCAGCTACCTACGGGTAGCTGTGAGTTGAAACACCGTAGGAAACTTGGACTTGTTTTCTATTGTTGCCAGCTACCTACGGGTAGCTGTGAGTTGAAACTAAATGGTTAAGCACCTTAACTAATTCCGGCACACTGTAGTGATACACTAATCTTGCAGTCCTCAATAGGTGGTAAAATACCATCCAAAAGAGGAAACCCAAATGAAACAATCAAGACGCACATTTAGC
>NZ_SLYB01000039.1 GCF_004340985.1 Cricetibacter osteomyelitidis | reverse complement strand
GGAGAGAAAATTTTTGAGCATAGGCATTTCCTTTTCGATAGACCTATTAGAGCAAACCTCTAGATGTATGTCTAGAGGTTTGTCAGCGGTCTGAGATATTCAAACGAATATCTTTTATTTTTTCTGAGATTTTTATTGGGCAGATTTCATATATTTAAAGAAATCGCTGTCCGGTTTTAAGATCATCATATTGCCTTCGCCGTTAAAGCTGTTTTCATAGGCTTTTAAGCTACGAATGAAGCTATAAAATTCAGGCTCTTGACCAAATGCTTCGGAATAAATCTTCGCTGCGGCAGCATCACCTTGACCTCGTAATTCCTGTGCCGTTTTATTAGCATTAGCTCGGATTAAAGTGACTTTACGATCTACTTCAGCTTGGATAAACGCCGCTTTTTCTTGACCTTGCGAACGGTGTTCGCGGGCTACGGTATCACGTTCGGCACGCATCCGTTGGTAGATGGATGATGATACTTCATCCGGTAAGTTAATTTGTTTTACGCGAACATCAACGACTTCAATTCCCACTTCTGAGGTGCTGTCGGATGTACCGGTATTTAATGCTTTGCGTGCTCCTTCCATCAGTTCGCCGCGAGTACCGGAAACAATATCCTTGATTGTGCGGGAACCGATTTCAGAACGTAAACGGTCGTTGACTTTACGACGTAATAAATCGGCGGCTTTCGCATAATTACCACCACCCGTGGCAGTATAGAAACGACCGAAATCGCTGATTTTCCATTTTACGTAAGAATCTACCAATAAGTCTTTTTTCTCTACGGTTACAAAACGCTCGGTTTTACCGTCTAAGGTTTGAATACGGGCATCTAACAATTTTATGCTATCAATCAATGGGATCTTAAAATGTAAACCAGGTTGATAAATCATCACTTTGTTTTCTGCATCACGTTCAACTTTGCCAAAACGCAACATAATACCGCGATAACCTTCTTCCACAACAACGATACTGGAAAAAACGACCAAAGCCAACACAATGATAATTGGTGTTAAAAATTTACGCATTAGTTAAAATCTCCCTTGACGTTGAGTTGATTCGGTTTGAGTTGCCGAATAGCTTGGTGTCGGTACGGAGGCACGATTTTCTTCGTTATTTTTCACCGCACTTTTAGGCTCGGTTTTTACTTCATTGCCATGACTTGCTTCGGCTGTACGGCTGTTTTGCGTACGTAAGATTTGTTCTAACGGCAATACGGTTAAATTATTGCCGCTACCGTCCATCATTACTTTTGGAGTTTGTGCCATGACTTTTTCCATGGTTTGCAAATACAAACGTTCGCGTGTTACTTCAGGTGCTTTTCGGAATTCCGGTAAGAGTTGTTTGAAACGTTCTACTTCCCCTTGAGCATCCAATACGACTTGATCTTTATATGCGGTAGCCGCTTCAATCGTACGTTGAGCATCACCGCGGGCAATCGGTTCTTTGCCGCGAGCATAGGCTTCCGCTTCACGAATGTAACGCTGTTCGTCTTCTTGCGCTTTGATCGCATCATCAAATGCCGCTTTAACTTCTTCCGGCGGACGTGCGGATTGGAATGTCACGGCAATCACTTCAAGACCCATATCATAAGGTTTGATGATTTCGTTCAAGGCTTTCCAAGTATCATCACGCACGACGGTACGCCCGGTGGTTAAAATTTCATCCATCATCATATGACCGATAACATAACGCAATGCACTGTCGGTGGCTTGACGCAAACTATCATTCGGATTGGTTACGCTAAACAAATATTTAGCAGGATCTTGTACGCGATATTGTACCGCCATTTCCACGTTTACCATATTTTCATCTTTGGTTAACATTGAGCCGGAAGCTTGTAAAGTTTCCACTTTTTCTACATTTACTTGACGAACTTGATCAATAAAAGTCGGTTTCCAGTTTAAGCCCGGTTGTACGATGGAATGTAAATGACCAAAACGAGTTACTACGCCGCGTTCAGCTTCTTTTACCGTATAGAAACCGCTCACACCCCAGATAATTGCACCGACTACCGCCGCAATCGGCAGTAATTTGCCAAAATTCATCGGGATTTGACCGCTCTTATTGTTATTAAAACTGCCTTTTTTACCGCCACCCAATTTTTTCAACAGATTATTGAAAACTTCTTCAATATCCGGTGGGTTTTGATCGTTTTTCTGATCGCTTTGATTCCAATCAGATTGATTGCCTTTATCGTTGGCATTATTGTCATTCTGCTTATTATCAGATAGCCCGTTTTGTCCCGGTTTACCCCAAGGATCTTGATCCGCCATAGCGTTCTCCGTGTTAATAGAAAGTTAATGCAAATATTGTTGAGTTTAAACAAAAACCGCGGTGAAGTCTAATTGATATTGTGGCGACTTTTCTATTTATCAAGGATACGGTAAAAAGTGCGGTGAAATTTTTAAAAAATCCATAGCATTTATAATCAAATTTTATAATACATAGCAAAGCGTTATTTTTTTATTATAAGAAACGGTGCGATACTTTTTGCAAAAAATAAATAAGATTTAGAGAACTTGCATGAATTGGCAATATATTTGGTCTGTGCTTCCTCGTTTTGTGGAGGCGACCATCGTGACATTACATTTGGCGATATGGGGGATTGTGTTTTCGCTGATTATCGGCATTGCTTGTGCGGTGGTCACCACTTACAAAGTGCGGGAATTGAATTTCTTAGTGAAAACTTACATTGAAATTTCTCGTAATACGCCTTTATTGATTCAAGTGTTTTTCCTTTATTTCGGTTTATCTAAAGTAGGGATTAAATTAGATGGTTTTACCTGTGGTGTTATCGGTTTGACATTTCTGGGCGGCAGTTATATGGCAGAAGCCGTACGCGGCGGATTGGAAGCCGTGAGTAAAGGACAGATTGAATCGGCACTCAGTATCGGATTAACGCCGTTTCAGGCATTTCGTTATGTGATTTTTCCGCAAGCTTTTTCTATTGCCACTCCGGCTATTGGTGCCAATTGTTTGTTTCTAATGAAAGAAACCTCTATTGTGAGTGCTATTGCTGTAGCAGAATTGATGTTTATGGCAAAAGAAATCATCGGTATGGATTATAAAACCAATGAAGCCTTATTTTTGCTGGTTGTATTCTATTTAATTATTTTATTACCGATATCTGTTTTTATCAGCTATTTGGAACGCCGTACCCGCAAGGCGAAATACGGGGTGTAATATGGGATTAACGATTTTATTCGAAGGCAGCAATTTTGAGCGTTTAATGGGCGGTTTATTAGTTACCGCTGAAATTGCCGTTGTTTCGGTCTTTTTTGCCTGTATTTTTGGCATCATTTTAGGTGTGATCATGACCGGCAACAATTTGTTAGTCAAAGCAATTTGCCGTTTATATCTTGAAATCGTGCGAATTATTCCGTTATTGGCATTACTTTTTATTACCTATTTCGGGTTGGCAAAATGGTTTAACGTACATTTAGACGGTGTTGTCGTCTGCATTATTGTGTTTATCTTTTGGGGGACTGCGGAAATGGGTGATTTAGTTCGTGGTGCATTGACATCCATTGAAAAACATCAAGTGGAATCGGCTCATGCTTTGGGATTAACCCATTTACAGACCTTTATTTATATTTTATTACCGCAAAGCTTAAAACGAGTGACACCAAGTGCCATTAATCTGTTCACCCGCATGGTGAAAACCAGCTCTTTGGCCATGCTTATCGGCGTGTTGGAAGTCATTAAAGTGGGGCAGCAGATTATTGAAACATCGCTGTTTACAGAACCGTCCGCAGCATTGTGGATTTATGGCATCATTTTTATTTTATATTTTATTATTTGCTATCCGTTGTCTTTGGCATCACGTAAGCTGGAACAACGTTGGGAAAATTAGACGGGATATCGATTATGGCATTGTTAGACATTAAAGATTTAGTGAAATACTACGGTGATGTGAGAGCTTTAAATAGCATTAATTTGTCCGTGGAAAAAGGTGAAGTTGTCGTAATCTTAGGTCCGTCCGGTTGTGGAAAAAGTACCTTTTTGCGTTGCTTAAACGGCTTAGAACAAATTAAGAGCGGTCAATTATTATTAGAAAATTACGGCGAATTAGGAAAAGATATTTCTTGGGTGAAAGTCCGCCAGCACATTGGTATGGTTTTCCAAAGTTATGAACTTTTTGCTCATTTATCCGTTATTGACAACATTCTGCTCGGACCTCTAAAAGTACAAAAACGTAAACGCGAGGAAGCCGAAGCACAAGCCGATGAATTATTAAAACGTGTAGGCTTATTTGAACGTAAAAATGCCTATCCGCGTGAATTGTCCGGCGGGCAAAAACAGCGTATCGCCATTGTGCGTTCACTTTGCATGAACCCGGATATCATGTTGTTTGACGAAGTCACTGCAGCACTGGATCCGGAAATGGTGCGGGAAGTATTAGATGTGATTTTAGGATTAGCAAGAGATGGTATGACAATGATAATCGTCACCCACGAAATGTCTTTCGCTAAACAAGTGGCAAATCGAATTATCTTTATGGATAAAGGGGAAATCATTGAACGATCTACCCCGGAACAATTTTTCACGAATCCAAGCACGGATCGTGCAAAAGCATTCTTAAACATTTTAAACTATGAACCGAGAGGAACTAATTATGAACAAAATATTTAAAAAAACTACCGCACTTTTAGTATCAGCCTTATTCGCGACGACTTTAGCTGCTTGCGGCGATAAAGCAGATAATGCAGTCAAAGCGGAAGCAGAACCGGTCTCTACCATTGGACAACTCAAAACCGCAGACAAAGTACGGATCGGTGTATTCAGTGATAAACCGCCGTTCGGCTATGTGGATAAAGACGGTAAAAGCCAAGGGTTTGACGTGGAAATCGCAAAAGCTATCACTAAAGATTTATTAGGCGATGAGAATAAAGTGGAATTTGTGTTAGTAGAAGCGGCAAATCGTGCGGAATATTTACTTTCTAACAAAGTGGACATTATTCTTGCTAACTTCACTGTGACTTCGGCTCGTCAAGAAGTCGTGGATTTTGCCAAACCTTATATGAAAGTGGCACTTGGTGTAGTATCCAAAGACGGTAATGCGATCACAGATGTTGCTCAACTTGAAGGTAAGACTTTATTGTTGAACAAAGGAACGACCGCCGATGCTTACTTTACTAAAAACCACCCAAATATCAAAACCTTAAAATTTGAACAAAACACCGAAACCTTTGAAGCATTGCGTGATGGTCGTGGTGATGCCCTTTCACATGACAATACGTTATTATTCGCATGGGCGAAAGAAAATCCGGGCTTTACAGTAGGGATAAAAAATTTAGGTGATCAAGATTTTATCGCCCCGGCCGTGAAAAAAGGTGACACTGAATTGTTAAACTGGTTAAATGCTGAAATCGAAAAATTAGGTAAAGAAGGCGTATTAAAATCCGCTTATGAAAAAACATTACAACCGATTTACGGTGATACAATCGCAGAATCTGACGTTATCGTAGAATATCAATAATTTTATTTACTCGGAAAGCAAAAAAAAGTGCGGTTAAATTTAACCGCATTTTCTTGACAAAAAATAACCTCTCGCTCAAACAATAAACAATTATCAACAGACCCTAGGCAATGGCATAAATTTACAGTAAAATTACCAGTTACATTTTTAGGAATTTAGTTTTACAAGGTTAGTAGGTTTTATTGTGGCTCAAAGAGACTACGCTTCACGTAAAAACGTGAAAAAGAAAAAAAGTAAAAGCAATGTAACGGTTTTATTAGCTATTGCGGCAGTCGTCGTGATTGCATTTGCCGGCGGGCTTTATTTATTAAAAGAAAAGGCTCCCGAACCGGTTAAAACTACGGAAGAAGCACCTCAGGTTGCGGATAAAACCCAACCGAAGACAGTGCTACCAAGCCGCCTGGAAGAACGTTGGAATTATATTAAAGAATTGGAAACGCGAGAAATCCCGATTGATGACAGCCAGAGTTCGATTGATAAAAATGCTCAGCTATCCGATGAACAAAAGAAAATTCTGGTTCAGATGGAAAAAGATCGTCAAGAGGCGGAGTTGGCGAAACAAAAGCAAGCGGAACAAGCTAAGTTAGCGGAAGCGAATGCCAATAAAGAAGGTTCTGATAATACGACAACTTCCGTAAATACGGCAGAATCGAAAAAAGTTACAGTGATGGAAGCTGCGAAATCGGATGTGAAGAGAACCGAAACGGTTAAAACGGCAGAAAGGGTAAAAGAAACTGAAAAGCTAAAAGAAGCGGTTAAAGAAAAACCAAAAGAAACGAAAAAAGCAGAGCCGAGCAAAGATACGAAAACTGCATCAACCGGCAAATTTGGTTTACAATGCGGTGCATTTAAAAATAAAACTCAAGCAGATGCTTTACAAGCTAAATTGACCATGGCCGGCTTTAATGCCAGAGTGAACAGCAGCACTGATTGGAATCGTGTTGTTATTGGGCCGGTTGGTGATCGTGGTGTCGCCGTTTCTGCCCAAAGTAATGCCAAAAGCATTGCAAACTGTGTTGTGATCGGAATGTAAAATCAAGTAATAACAATCCGCACGTAAAACGTGCGGATTGTTATTCAGTCGGAAATAATCTGCAAAAAATCAGCTTCACTCAGTACTGCAATGCCCAGTTCCGAGGCTTTGCTTAATTTTGAGCCTGCGTTATCGCCGGCAATCACAAAATCCGTTTTGGTGGAAACGCTGCCGGAAACTTTTGCTCCCAATCCTTGTAAAATGCCTTTGGCTTCCGTTCTGCCCATTTGCGTGAGTGTACCGGTAAGCACTACGGTTTTGCCTTTGAATGGATTGTCGCCCGCTTCTTTGACTTCCACGTCATCCCAATGAATACCTTGCTCCAGCAGCTCTTCAACCACGGCAACATTATGTGGTCCTTGCCAGAAATAATAAATATGACCGGCGACGACTTCGCCCACATCCGGTACTTCCTGTAACTGCTCTAAATTGGCATTGCGTATATTTTCCAAAGTGCGGTAATAATTGGCCAGATTTAATGCCGTTGCTTCTCCCACTTCACGGATACCCAGTGCGAAAATAAAACGGGCTAATGTGGTTTTTTTCGCTTTTTCTAAACTGTTCAAGGCATTTTCAGCAGATTTCGGTCCCATTCTTTCTAATCGCATCAATGTATTTAAATCTAATTTAAACAAATCCACCGGGGTGTGAATTTGTTCGCGATCCACTAATTGCTCGATCAGTTTTGCTCCGACACCCTCAATATCCATTGCTTTGCGGGAAACAAAATGTTTTAAGGCTTCTTTGCGTTGAGCGGAACAAATTAATCCGCCCGTGCAACGCGCCACCGTTTCGCCTTCTACACGAGTGACAAGAGAACCGCACACAGGACAGTGAGTGGGGAACATAATCGGTTTAGCATCTACCGGACGGCGTTCGTGCAAAACGCCGATAATTTGTGGGATTACATCACCGGCACGACGGATAATCACTGTATCGCCGATAGCGATATCCAAACGGGCAATTTCATCACCATTATGTAAGGTAGCATTACTAACGGTTACCCCTGCCACAAACACAGGTTCCAATTTGGCAACAGGTGTGATTGCCCCGGTTCTGCCTACTTGAAATTCCACATCATTGAGCACCGTAAGCTCTTCTTGTGCCGGGAATTTATAGGCAATAGCCCAACGTGGAGCACGGGAAACAAACCCCAATTCTTGTTGCAGGGCAATATCATTGATTTTCAGCACCGTACCGTCAATGTCATAACCTAAATTCGGGCGTTTTTCTTGAATAGTGCGGTAGAATTTCAGCGCGTTTTCAATGCCGTCGCACAGTTGAATTTCACTATTAATCGGAATGCCCATAGACTTCAGCCATTGCAAACGAGCATAATGAGTATTCGGTAAATCTACGCCTTCTGCGATGCCGATGCCATAGGCGTTTAATACTAACGGACGTTTGCTGGTGATTTTCGGATCTAATTGACGTAAAGATCCCGCCGCTGCATTGCGGGGATTGGCAAAGGTTTTCTCTCCGTGAGCCAAAGCAGTTTCGTTTAATTTTTCAAATCCCGCTTGCGGCATGAATACTTCGCCCCGTACTTCCAAACGCGTGGGCGGATTATCCGTTAATAATTGCAAGGGAATATTGCGGATAGTGCGGATGTTCAATGTAATATCTTCGCCGGTAGTGCCGTCGCCACGAGTAGCGGCTTGCGTCAGTTTACCGTTTACATACAAAATACTTACCGCCAGACCGTCTAATTTAGGTTCACAACAAAAGGTAAGCGGTTGCTGTAAGGGGATTAAACGATCTTGGATGCGTTTCACAAAAGCCATAAATTCATCATCGGAAAAGGCATTATCCAAAGATAGCATAGGAATTTCGTGTGTGATCTGAGCAAATCCGCTTAAAGGCTTTGCTCCCACACGTTGTGTCGGCGAATCGGCGGTAATTAATTCCGGATATTGCTGTTCCAATGATTTCAGCCGATTCATCATTTTGTCGTATTCGCTGTCGGGAATTTGCGGATTATCCAAAACGTGATATTGATATTCGTGATGACGCAGCTGGTGGCGGAGTTGTTCGATTTCGGTTTCGATAGTCATTATATTGTCCTAAAAATAAAGGCGTATATGGTTATACGCCTTTTGATATATATTGAAAAAAGTTATGCTTGAATTTTGGCGTTATATTCTGCTTTGGATTGTTCGGTAAAGATTTCCTGTTGCTCGTCCAATACAAAACCGCCTAAGCTATCTGCCAAGCGTTTGGCATCAAGTTCCATGGAACGGAAGTTCACTAAATCCGTTTTAACGGAATTAGATAACGGCATAAATAACGCTACACCAACAGTATGGAAGCTGTCGATATTACCTAAATCAAACGTCCCCGGCTGACGAATATTGGCGACACTGAATAGAATCGGACTTGCTACCGTATCAAAATAACGGTGATAAATACCTTGTTCGCTATACATCAAACCTAATTCATCCAAAGCCTGAGCGAGCTGAACGCCTTGGAATTCCGCATTTTCCGGCGCTACCACATATAACACAACGTGACCTTGCCGCGGTTTGTTTGATTTCCCTTGTGCTTGTCCTACCGGTTCTGCCTGCGGGCGGGTTTGTATATATACATCCTGTTGAGTACGCTCCGGCTCAGGTTGAATTTGTGGTGTGGGTTTTATTTCTGGTTCAGATTGCACCATTGTTTGAATTGAGGCTTGTGACTGAATTGTTATTTGCGGTTCAGGCTCTGCTTCAATATGAGCGAAAGGATTCGCAAAAGTACTTTCTGTGCTTTTACGTTGTATCACTGTACCTTCATCGGTTAATTGCACCGCAGGTGTGGAACGAATTTGAATATTATCGCTGCTTGGCATTTCATAGTGATCTGTTGTTTGTGATATTTCGGAATCTTTTGGAAGAGTAATTTTAATACTTGCTACGTCAGGCGTTGCAATACCGATAGGTTCTGCCGGGGCATCGAAATCCAGACCTTGTTGAATCGGGTCAGCGTATGTATTCACTTGTGCCGTATAAGCCTGTTCATCTTGAGATTGTGCGATCGGTTGCATATCAGTTTGTATGGATGTTCTCGGTGCAGCGGCTAAAATATCGTTTTGTTGTGTATTATATTGTTTTGGGTTAGTTTGCTGATAATTGGCATGTTCAATACGCCCATCACGTGTGAAGGTATTCGCATTTTTAAAGAATTGCGTTTTTTCGCGACGATTCGCCCAAAGTCCATGAGCAACTAAAATCACTAACGCCAGCAGGCCTAAAATAATTAAGATAACATTTAAATCCATTGCGTTCTTCTCTAATTTGCCAGAAAAAATAAATTCTTGCTAGCTTATCATATTTTTCTAAAACTGTGATCATTTTCTCTTGTTGAAAAAATATTTTTTTGACCGCACTTTATGGGTTAAACTAAGCGAAATTTTGAGCGGAAGGAAGGTAAAGGAAGGTAGCAGTGCAACAAGATATTAAATTAGGTTTTCATTATTTTGTGATGGGCTGGCATTTAATTACCACAAAGGGCTTACGTCGTTTTGTGATTATGCCGATTTTGCTGAATATCGTGCTGTTAAGCGGCATTTTTTGGCTGGCTCTCAGCGGTGTGCAAGATTTTATTACATGGGGCAGTGATTATTTACCAAGTTGGCTGGGTTGGTTGAGTTATATTGTTTTGATATTGTCTATCTTAATGATATTACTGATGTTTTATTTTATTTTCACTACATTGGCAGGGTTTATCGCCGCACCTTTTAACGGCTTATTGGCAGAGAAGGTAGAACGTATGTTGACGGGCGAAGATTTTTCCACCGGCGGAATGATGGATTTTGCCAAAGATGTTCCGCGAATGTTAGGGCGTGAATGGAAAAAATTGTTGTACAGTTTACCTAAATTTATCGGTTTATTCCTGCTTGGCTTTGTCCCTGTGGTGGGGCAAACCGTCGTGCCTATTCTAACCTTTATTTTTACTGCGTGGATGTTGGCAATTCAATATTGTGACTATCCCTTTGATAATCATAAAGTTTCTTTTTTAAGGATGAGGGATGAGTTGGTTTCTAAACGAAATTTAAATTTAACTTTCGGCAGTTTGATTGCTCTTTGCACTTTCTTACCGATTGTGAATTTTGTGGTGATCCCGGTGGCAGTATGCGGCGCAACGGCGATGTGGGTGGATTTATACCGTCGTCGCACTGATGATGTACAAGGCACGGCAGTCAGTCCTCATCAGCCATCTAACAGCACAGAGATTAAAGTTCGTAACAGCACGGATATTGTGAGCAAATAATGCAAGAATGGTTACAAAAATACTGGGATTATTTACGTATTGAACGACAAGTCAGTCCGCATACGCTCAGTAATTATCAACGTCAGTTAGATAAAATTGTGGCAATGCTGCAACAAAACGGTATCAGCCAATGGCAGGCTATTACGCCTGGTGTAGTGCGGTTTTTGCTGGCTCAAAGTCGTAAAGACGGTTTGCATGAAAAAAGTCTGGCGCTGAGATTGTCCGCTTTACGCCGTTTTTTGGCTTATTTAGTGGTGCAGGGGGTGTTGAAGGTCAATCCTGCCGTGGGGATTTCCGCACCGAAACAGGGTAAACATCTGCCGAAAAACATTGAAGCGGAACAGGTGCAGCAACTGTTGGATAATCATAGCAAAGAGCCTATTGATATTCGCGACCGTGCAATGCTGGAATTGATGTACAGTTCCGGTTTGCGTCTGTCAGAATTACAAGGCCTTGATTTGCAAAATATTAATACGCGAGTGCGGGAAGTACGGGTGTTGGGTAAAGGGAATAAAGAACGTATCGTGCCTTTTGGTCGTTATGCCTCTCATGCCATTCAGGAGTGGCTTAAAGTGCGGTTGCTTTTTAACCCGAAAGACGATGCATTGTTTGTCAGCCAGCTCGGTAATCGAATGTCGCACCGCAGTATTCAAAAACGAATGGAAGTGTGGGGTATTCGTCAAGGGTTAAATGCTCATTTGAATCCCCACAAACTCCGCCATTCTTTTGCCACTCATATGTTGGAAGCGAGCAGTGATCTACGGGCGGTGCAAGAATTATTGGGCCATTCCAATTTGTCCACCACACAAATTTATACTCACTTAAATTTTCAACATCTGGCTGATGTATATGATTCTGCTCACCCCAGAGCTAAAAAGAAATAGGAAAACTTGATGAAATTCTACCGCACTTTACAACCTTTCAAAGTCATTAGTTTTGATTTGGATGATACTCTGTACGACAACCATGAAGTGATTCGTTTGGCGGAAAGTAATTTCGTGGAAAAGTTAAAATCTTGTACGCATATTGCCGAACTGGATAGTGATTATTGGCGAAATTGGAAATTAAAAATTGAACGGCAAAATCCGCTGTTATGCGAAGATGTTACCGAATGGCGGTTTGAAACCTTGCAACAATTATTAGCTTTTCACGGCAAAAGTGCGATGGAAATTGCCGAAATTTCTCAACATACAATGGATGAATTTCTACATTGGCGACATCAAATTGATTTACCGCAACAAAGCGTGGAAGTGCTGAATCAGCTTAAACGGCGTTTTCAATTGGCGGCATTAACCAACGGCAATGTAGAGCCAATGCGTATCGGACTAGTGCAATTCGATTTATATCTGCGTGGCGGTAAGCAAGGCAGAGCCAAACCGCACCAAGATTTATTTCATCAAACCGCTGAATATTTCAATATATCGCCACAGGAAATTCTGCATATCGGCGATGATTTAACGACGGATGTGAAGGGCGCAATTAATGCCGGTTGTCAATCCGTTTGGCTCAACCTTTCCGGCAACAGTCTTGTTCAATTTCGCGAAGCCAGAATGTTGCCGACGGTGGAAATCGGGGACTTAGCGGAATTGCTCGCGATTACACAGCACTACGCCCACAACGATTAGTATGGCATTAATTAAATAATAGTTTAAAAACTGTTCGTTTAATACCGGCATGTCCGACACGGCGGCAAATAACGGGCGTTGCTGAATGGCACTCCTTTTATTTCGCCGACGATTTGCATTTATAGCTTGCCCCGTTCGATAATTACGCCCACATTGCGGGCCTGTGCCACGGCTTTCGGTTTGCTGAGTTTAATACGTAACCATTTGATATTGAAATGTTGTTGAAGTTGTAGTGCAACTTGGTTTGCTACGGTTTCGATCAATAAAAACGGTTTGCTTTCCACAAAATCAATAATAAATTGACTTACTTCGGCATAATTCAAACAATATTGAACGTCATCAGTGGCTCCCGCTTGACGGCTGTCCCACGTCATTTCAATATCAAATACCAATCGTTGTTTTATTTGTTGTTCCCAATCATACACACCGATTTGTGCGAATACGGTGAGTTCTTCTATAAACACTTTATCTTGCATAGCTGTTTCCTTCATTGTTTTTTAGCTATGCTATGCTACCAATTTTCATGAAAATAAACGAACGGTTTTTAATTGGTTTGTGTTGTGTAAAAAAGTGGGCATAAATGCCCACATGTGTGATTTGCCTGCCTGTTATCCTTTGAATACATGCAATATATTAAACATCGCGAGAAAATGGAAAAGTGCGGTGGAAATACCGAATAAAATTAACATGACGATAATGATATTTCCGCCTTTAACCGTAAAACCCTCTTGAGCATTCGGTAACATTCTGGCTTTTTTAACTAAGATTGCAGGAATGATACAAGTCCAAATTGTCGCTACCGCTCCGGCATACCCGATGGCTTTTAAAAAGCCGAGCGGAAATAATAACGACATAATCAGCGGCGGTAAAAATGTTACAGCCCAAGATTTTGTTCTGCCCAGTTTGCTGTTATCAAATTTAAAGAAGTCGGCAAGAAAATCAAATACACCTAATCCAACACCAATAAATGAAGATAATATTGCAGCAATAGAAAATGCGTTAATAGCTTGCTTAACCGAATTGGATTCAATCACGTTACCTAAGGCATGAAGCAATATATCCAGATTTCCGTCATTGGCTAATACCAGTGTGAATTGTTCACGCGGTAAATTACCAAAAATACTGAGAAGCCATAATAGATATAATATTAAAGCGATGGCTGTACCGCCGAGAATCGCATATTTTGCTTTATTCTCTTCACCATAATAAGCCCGCATTGAACAAACCGAATGATGATAACCAAACGAAGTTAAAGCGACGGGCAGCATTCCGATAGCATAAATACTATATTCACCGCTAGGATTGTGGAGATCGAATAATGTATTAAGATTAATATTTGCCACTAAGCCGGATATGCTTAATGCGAAGGTGATTGCCATAAAAGTAATCAATAATACGGAAATGCGATCCACCAATCGTGTAGAATGCCAGACAAAAAACGAAAAGACTAAAACGAAGATAGTTGACCAAATGCTTAATCCGGTGTTGCCAAAATCAATAAAAGGTTTGGCAATATTTTCTAAAATCCCTCCGGAGGCAGTTGTATAAGCATAAAGCAGTATGCCGCCGACAAAATAAACCGCAATATTATTTATTGCATTTATTTTATTTCCTAAAATATCTTTTGTTACCGTGCTAAATGAAGCTCGAATATCGTAGTGTTTATAGGATTCAAGTAATAGCCAGCCTGACAAGGTCATCATCGTCATGGTAAAAGTGATGGCAAGTACTGACCATATAGTCCATGCCCCGGCACCGGAAGTTGGCAAGCCTAACATTCCCGCACCGACACAGACACTGGCAATAATACAAGCACCGCCAAAAATAGAAGGTGTTTTTTGCATAATGCGTCTCCTTTCAGAAGATGGGGAATCGGATTCCCCATCACCTTTATACGGCGAAAAACAGATTAAATTTCTTGTACTTCTTATTATTCAATTTCTTTCAATCGAGCAGTGAAGTGACGAAGAACTTTTGGTTCGTAAGTGAACGTTAATCCTTTAATATTTGCCGCATTCGCTTTTACTTGTTCAAATGCTTCAATGATGAAATCCATATGCGTTTGAGTATAAGTCGCTCGAGGCACAGTCAATCGTAATAATTCCGCCGGGCAAGGTAATTGGAGACCGGTTTTAGGATCTCGGCCTAATAAAAACGAACCGATTTCTACCGCTCTTATACCTGCAACTTTATATAATTCACAAGATAATGCTTGTGCAGGAAATTGCTCTGCCGGAATATGCGGTAACAATTTACCGGCATCTACAAATGCCGCATGACCTCCCGGTTGTTGACAAACAACACCGATTTTTTCTAATCCATTGACTAAATATTCAATCTGATTAATACGATATGCTAACCAATCCTGACGCATACCATCTCGCAGACCGACGGCCAAGCGTTCCATAGCACCACCTTCTAATCCGCCGTAAGTCGGGAAACCTTCTTGTACAACACAAAGTGTTCGGCATTCGTGATAAACCTCTTCCATGCTCTGATCTTTAAAGCATAATAAGCCACCCATTTGAACCATGGCATCTTTTTTAGCCGACATTGCTAACGCATCAGCACAGCGGTAACATTCATAGGTGATTTTTTCGATTGACCAGTCTTTACACTCGGCTTCACGTTGTTGGATAAAATAAGCGTTTTCAGCGAAACGTGCGGAATCCATGATCACCGGAATTTCATATTTTTGCGCAATAGCATACATTTCACGCATATTGGCAAGAGAAACAGGTTGACCGCCCGCAGAATTACAGGTGATTGTACAAACAATGTAAGGGACATTATTCGCGCCGACTTTTTGAATTTCCTGTTCTAATTTTTCAAGATCAAAATTACCTTTAAAATCGGCATTAACCGAGGTATCAAAAGCTTCTCTCGTATAAATATTTTTAACCGTCGCACCGTTTATTTGCGAATGCCCTTGAGTGGTATCAAAGAAATAATTGGATAAAACTACCATTTTGTTTCGATCCAAACCTTTTTCCTGTTCCCGCTTTTTAATTAATACGGGAATATAAATTTGTTCAGCACCGCGCCCTTGGTGTGTCGGAATGGTATATTCATAGCCAAAAATATCTTTCACTGCGTTCGCAAGAGCATAATAACTACGGCTACCGCTATAAGCTTCATCTCCTAACAACATGGCGGCTTGCATATGTTGTGTAATTGCACCTGTACCGCTATCAGTGAGAAGATCAATAAAAATATCTTCGCTGTCTAATAAAAATGGATTCATTCCGGCTTTAACAATAGCTTGTTCACGATATTCCCGAGTGGTTCTTTTTACCGGTTCAATAACACGAATACGAAATGGTTCGGGTAAATGTTTGAAGTTTTCCATAATAATATCCTTTTTTAGAAAATGAATAACCGAGATAGATTTTAAAATTTAAAATCTACCGAATAGATAATTTGATAAAAATAAAAGATGTTAGGTAATAACCTAAATGTAGCAACGGATAATTAGAAGATTATGGGAAAGTAAAAAGACATTTTAGGATCATCAATGAACCAAACCTGATTAGGGGATAATATAAAATTCATAAACTCTCCTACGTTTAAATAAGATAATCATGTGTAAAATACAGTTTACACATGATTATCTTATTTAATAAATATTATTTTGTCATGCTGTAATATGAAAAAATGTGAACATTATCACAAATATTTTTATCAATATGCCGATATGTTTGCAAAATAGCAATTTTTAACTCGTATTGAATTTTATTTCAATAAAGTGAAATTTAATGAAAAACGGACCGCACTTTTGCGAAAACAGCAACGTTACATCCCTTATTTAATTAAACCGCTATTTTTTGTGGTGATTAATAGGATTTTAGGTAAAATAGGGGCATTATTTTTTCAAGGGGACAATATATGAGCCTGTTTGCCATTTTTTATATGCTGTGTGCGTATTTACTGGGGTCTGTTTCCAGTGCGGTTTTGTTATGCAGAACATTAGGTTTACCGGATCCGAGAACAGAAGGATCGCATAATCCGGGGGCAACCAATGTGTTACGAATCGGCGGTAAATGGCCGGCATTGGGTGTATTGATTTTTGATATTCTCAAAGGAATGCTGCCGGTGTGGGCGGGTTATTATTTAGGCTTAACCCAATTCGAACTGGGTATGGTAGCTTTGGGGGCATGCTTGGGGCATATCTTCCCGATTTTCTTTAAATTCAAAGGCGGAAAAGGCGTTGCGACGGCATTTGGTGCCATCGCACCGATTTCTTGGTCGGTAGCAGGATCAATGATTGGCTGTTGGTTGCTGGTGTTTTTAATTTCCGGTTATTCGTCTCTAAGTGCGGTCATTTCCGCGTTAATTATTCCGTTTGTGGTTTGGTGGGTAAAACCGGAATTCACCTTTCCCGTGGCAATGGTGTGCTGTTTATTGATTTATCGTCATCACGACAATATTCAACGTTTATGGCGTGGACAAGAAGATAAAATGTGGTCAAAATTTAAGAAAAAATAACGTGAAAGGGAGAATCAACATCTCCCTTTTTTTGCATATTAAAATAGTAAAATCTATCGTTAGCAAACAGCTAAATAATAAAAACGAAAATAAATAATGTGGAGGGTTATAACCATTATTTGTTTCAAAAGTAAAAATGCAAAAATTTGAGCTGAGTTACATTTTTAATAATTTGGAGCTATAAATTACGACAATCTATACTTAGACAAGCAGTAAATATGTAATATAATTGGCGTTAACTCAATAACTACTCCTGTGAGATATATTCATGCAGTTTTCCAAAATGCACGGCTTAGGCAATGATTTTATGGTGGTTGATGCCGTGACCCAAAATGTTTATTTTACTGCGAAAACCATTCGCAAATTAGCGGATCGCAACCGTGGCATCGGTTTTGATCAGCTGTTGATCGTCGAACCGCCTTATGATCCGGAACTGGATTTCCATTACCGTATTTTCAATAGCGACGGTAGTGAAGTGGAGCAATGCGGTAACGGAGCCCGTTGTTTTGCCCGTTTCGTAACATTAAAAGGCTTAACCAATAAAACCGATATTGCCGTCAGCACGCAAAAAGGCAAAATTATTTTAACCGTAAAAGATGACGGCCAAGTGCGGGTGAATATGGGCGAACCTATTTGGGAACCGAGTAAAATTCCTTTTGCAGCGAATAAATTTGAGAAAAATTATATTCTTCGTACTGATATTCAAACCGTGTTGTGCGGAGCAGTGTCTATGGGCAATCCTCATTGTGTCGTGCAAGTTGATGATATCGCGACGGCCAATGTGGAACAATTAGGTCCGCTATTGGAAAGCCACGAGCGTTTTCCGGAGAGAGTGAATGTCGGTTTTATGCAAATTGTGGATCGTAATCATATTAAACTGCGGGTTTACGAACGTGGTGCAGGCGAAACTCAGGCTTGCGGCACCGGCGCTTGTGCCGCAGCGGCGGTGGGAATGATGCAGGGCTTTTTGGATAATACCGTGCAAGTGGATTTACCCGGCGGCACACTAACCATTGAATGGCAAGGCGAAGGTCACCCGCTTTATATGACCGGTGAAGCAACGCATGTTTATGATGGCGTGATTCGTTTGTAATTGATGGTTTTATCATGAAAAAGACTGCCGAAAGTGGGTCTGTTCCCCAAAATCTCGGCAGATCAAGTGCGGTTGTTTTTTTCGATATTTACAAACCCGTTTATTAATAACAACGTGTGGTAGATTTCAGCATAGATTTTTACCAAATCGTCGGATAAGACTTATTCTTTTAGTGCAAAAGTCACCCTAAATTTATTCCTTATATTTCAAAACGTTCTGAAAAATGACCGCACTTTTACCACGGAATTACTTGAAATTTTTATAAAAATCTCTAAAATTCCAAATATTTATTTTACTTTATAGGGAATTGTTACCATAATGCTGCAAGACAGAAGACAGAAGACAGAAGACAGAAGACAGAAGACAGAAGACAGATAAAGGCATTAGTCGCTAACGTCACACAATTTTTCTCCCCGCTTTCAAAAAAACTCAAGGCAAAGGGTACTTACTCGTTAAGTGCTCTTTGCCTTGAGTTTTTTGGTTTTTCCACAGACTCAAGTCGTTTTTCGCTTATCCCGTTCCGGTTTAGGCAACAACGAAGTTTCCTACGATATGTTCTTGTTTTTCCTTTAGTTATTTTCACTAATTGGACTGTAGCCATATAGAGCTACGGTTGGTTTGATATTGTATTTGATTAACGGAAAAGCATTGAACCATCGCAAGGTGTTCATTTCCTTTAACCATATTGAGGTTTATGCATGAAAAAAACATTACTCGGTTTGAGCATGGTGCTGGCACTAACAGGCTGCGCACGTGATGCAAATCAACCATTGGAAGTGTGGAACAATTTTGAGAAAAGCAGCGTTTCCGCACAATTAGGCGATAATCAGGCATTAGTGGTGTTCTATCGCCAAGATGACATTGCGGGACAAGCCGCGAATATCTACGTAGATGGCAACTATCAAGCCTCCCTGTTACCAAACGCGTTCTCACCGATTGCCGTATGTGCTGACAAACACTTATTCAGCGTCTCTTTCAGCTCAGCGAACCAATTTGGCAACCGCACCCAAGGCGTGAATTACACCTTACCGGTGGGCGAAGTGAACTACGTCAAAGTCAGCCAAGTGAACGGTAAACTCAGCTTTGAACGGGTAGAAAGTGCGGTCGGTTCTGCGGCAGTTTCCAAATTACCAAAAGAAAACCAAACCCTCTCCCGCGTACCGGCACCAACTAACTGTGGCACAGCAGTCATGGCAGTGGAAAACTTAGAGGCCGGTGCCTTATTCGGCTTCAATAAATCCGGCTATAACGACATCCTGCCAAACGGCAAAGCACAAATCCAAGCCTTCGCCGACAAAGCCAAAGCTATGCCGAATATCAGCAAAATCACCGTCTCCGGACATACCGACCCGGTTGGTTCTGCAGCTTACAACCAGGCACTTTCACAAAAACGCGCTAACACCGTGAAATTGGCGTTGGAAAAAGCCGGCGTGACAGCCCCAATCGTTGCTATGGGCTACGGCAAAGCGGAGCCGATTGTCACCACCTGCGATGCCTACCAAGGTACCCAACGCAACCAATGTAACCAACCAAACCGCCGCGTAGAAATTGCGGTATACGGCAACTAATAGGGAGAATTAACAGCTATGTCAACCACATTAAAAGTATTAAGCGCCAAAAAAGTGATTGCCAGCCATCAAATTGAAAAAGGCAACCAACTTATTATTGAAGCAAGAGATAAATCTAACTATCAATTAATTGATGATCAAACCGGACTCGGTCCACAAAACATCATCGCTAAACGCGAAGGCAACGATCTAAAAGTCTTCTTAGAAGACGGTGATATGAATGCTGATGTGATCATCAAAAATTACTATGATGATCAAACAGAAAGCACCAGCAACTTGCTTGTAGGTGAACACGAAAACGGCAACATCTACGCCTACGTACCGGAATCCGGAATGAAAACCGATGCGGTAAGTATGCTCGCTGAAGAAGTCATCGCACCACAAGCCTTAGGTGGCGAAGAAATCGGTGCCTTCTGGGCATTTAACCCATGGTGGTTATTGGCACTTGCACCGATTGCAGCAGGGATTGCGATTGCGGCGAGTAGTGGGGGGAGTGATAGTGGTAGTGGAAATAATGGTGGGAATAGCAATAATACCGATACTACCGCGGATAAACCGACGATTACCGCTCCAACGGATGGTAGTGTAAAAGTTGCTCCGGGTTCGGATAATACTAAAGTTGTTATTACTTACACCGATGAAAATGGCAATGACAAAACCGCTACTGTAGAGAAAGACGAAAATGGAAGCTGGAAATCGGATGATTCAAACGTAGAGATCAACCAAGACGGCACCTTCACTATTCCTGCGGATAAAGTGAAAGATAACAGCGAAGTAAATGCTAAAGGCACGGACGATAAAAACAATACAGCGGATGCAGATAGCAAAATTGCTGGCGATACCAAAAAACCGGGTGACAGCAATGGAGATGGTGTTGTTGATGATAATGATAATTCTAGTGATAAAGCCCCATTACCGGGTGGTCTTGAATTACCGCGTAACACTGCGGGTGCACCAAATATTGTATTTGGAGAAGATCAAGATGCAGATGGTAAATTAAATGCGGCGGAAAATGCTTCGATAGATGATAATCAAGCTATTACTCCGGTTTATATTACGATCCCGGATAAAACCGAAGTAGGTGATAATCTTGTACTCACGATCAATGGAACAGAAAAAATAATTTCTGTAACCGAAGAAATGATCATCGCTGGCTACACAGTTATTGAACAAGTGCCAACGAATAAAGATGGTGATGTCACAGTTACAGCAAAAGTAACTGATCCTGCGGGTAATGAATCTAAAATGGCGACAAAGATGTTGGCTGTTGATACCACCGCCGATAAACCAAGCATTACCGCACAGGATGGTGGTGATGTAACGGTAAAACCGGGTGATGATAACACCAAAGTTGAAGTGAAATTCAAAGATGAATCTGGTGCGGAGAAAACGGTTATTGCCGAGAAAGACCAGGATGGAAA
>NZ_SLYB01000038.1 GCF_004340985.1 Cricetibacter osteomyelitidis | reverse complement strand
ACGAATTTGGGCAGAAAAGAATTTAGGCTCAAATTAATCTGACAGACACTTAACTTCTAAATGGGGGACTGTCAGATTAGGTTTGATCTTATACAGCTAATTCTTCAAGCAGGTTTGTATTAAGCCTGCTTTTTATTTTTGGAGTATGTTGTATGAAAAAACTCAGTGCGACCTTAATTCCCATTTTGATTGTGTGCCTGATTTGGTTTATTTCTGTACCGACAGGATTGGATCCAAAAGCCTGGCATATGTTTGCCATCTTTGCCGGCACTATTACAGCCATCTTAACTCAACCATTACCATCGGGTGCAGTCATGCTTATTGCACTGTGCATATCGATTTTTACCGGCACTCTCAATGACAAGCAAGCCCTATCCGGTTTTGCCAGCGGTACAGTATGGTTGATTTTCTGTGCCTATATTTTATCTCTTGGCTTTGTCACTTCTGGTCTTGGAAAACGCATTGCCTATAAAATGCTGTCTTATTTTGGCGGAAGTAGCTTAGGGATAGCCTATTCCCTCGGTGTCTCAGATCTCATTATGGCACCAGCAATGCCTTCGGTCACAGCACGTTCTGGTGGAATTATTTTCCCGATTGTAAATTCTATTAATACCGTATTAGATTCCAAACCTGGTGAAACCGGTAAAAAAATCGGTGATTTCCTGATTATGGTGTGTTTTCAATTTACCCCGATTACTGGTGCAATTTTCTTAACTGGTATGGCAGCCAATCCGCTAGTCGGTGATTTAGCTAAAAAAGTACTGAATGTCGATATTACATGGGGTGGCTGGTTTGTGGCTGCAGTAGTGCCTGCGATGGTTTGTTTTTTGGTGATGCCTTTGTTGGTGTATAAAATCCTTAATCCTGAATTAAAACGTACGCCAGAAGCTAAAGCCATGGGTAAAAAAGCCTATAATGAGCTAGGTGCGATGACAGCAGAAGAGAAAAGAGTCGCTATCGGTTTTGTGCTTGCTTTAGCCGGTTGGGGAACCAGCCTTGTTACGAGCTTTTCCGCAACGTCAGTTGGATTAGCGTTAGCCGCTTATTTATTTGCCACTAAAGCAATCAGTTGGAAATCGTTACTCAGTGATCATGCTGCTTGGGATACGATTATTTGGTTCGGTGCGATAATCAGTCTTGCGGGCGGCTTATCTAGTCTTGGATTTATCGAATGGCTCACAGCTGAACTTAGTAGCATAATGCAAGGTATTGACGGTATTCAAGCATTTATTATTTTAGGTTTGTTATATATTTATGTGCATTACCTATTTGCCACAGCTTCCGGTCATGTCGCTGCACTTTATGCACCGTTTGCTGCCACGGCAATTGCAGCTGGTGCGCCACCAATAATGGTCGCAATTTGCTTCGGTATTTTTAGTAACTTGATGTGGAGTAGTACCGAATATGGTGGCGGTCCGGGTCCAATTTATTTTGCTCAAGGGTATTTTGATCGCAGTCGTTTCTATCGTATCAATTTAGTTGTGATGACCGTCAATATTGCTTTAGTATTCTTGGTGGGGTTTGCATGGTGGAAGTTGATTGGACTATATTAATATTATAAACCCCAAAAAAACACCCGCACTTTTTACTTTTAAAAAGTGCGGGTGTTTTTTCAAAGATTTTACGCGTTTTTCAACTTCTCAATTGTGGCTTTATTAAAGAAATAATGCATGCCGCAGCATTCGCATTGCATATCGATAGAGCCGTTGTGTTCAGCTAAAGTTTCATCGATTTCATCATCAGAAAGCAATAATAACGCAGCCCCTGAACGCTCTTGTGAACAGCCGCAGAAAAATTCGACGGATTGCGGTTCAAAAATTTCTACGGTTTCTTCATGATATAAGCGGTACAGCAATTCTTCTGCGGTCAGGCCGAAAATTTCGTCGTCTTTTACGGTTGCGGTTAAAGTGGCTAAATGTTCGAAATCTTCCGGTGAACCTTGACCGTCCGGCATAATTTGAATGAGCATTCCTGCGGCTGTCGGTTCACCGTTAAATTCACCGGTGCGAATAATCAGCTGTGTTTGTAATTGTTCGGAGCGGGCGAAATAATCTTCCAGACATTCTGTAATGGTTGGTTTATCTAAACCGATAACCCCTTGATAACGCTCGCCTTCTGTCGGAATAATGGATATCACCAATACGGCTTTGCCTACCATTTCAGCCAAGCTCATGCCATCACGAATATCCCCCTGCAAACGGGCCAAAGCTCGCAGCTGCTGGTTATCGGAACCATTGACTAAAGCCAATTTCAACGGACCATCACCTTGAATTTGCACGGTGATATTACCGTTAAATTTTAAAGTGACGGTTAATAAACTGGTTGCGACCAGCATTTCGCCCAATAAATCACGCACCGGCGTTGGATATTGGTGAGTGTTTAAGGTTTCGTTAAAAGATTTATTTAATCGTACCCATTCACCCCGTGCGGCACGATCTTTAAATAAATAGCGGTATAATTTGTCGTTATCTTTTGTATAGCCTTGATTTAACATCTATTTTCCTTTGTTTATAATTCTGTTCCCAACCCAATATAAAATTGGATACTTTTATTATTTTCTCTATCGCGAATAGGTGTTGCAAGATCAAACTTTACAGCTCCCACCGGTGATGCCCAGCGTACCCCAATGCCCGCACCGTAACGCAATTCATCCGTGCTGAATGAATTTGCCGCAAGCCCCGCATCAAAAAATGTCGCCATCCACCAGCTCGGAGAGACTTGATATTGATATTCCAATGTTCCCGTTGCCAAACGTGATGCACCGATTAACTTTCCGTCACTGTCTTTCGGTGAAATTTTCTTATAACCATAGCCTCTCACACTACGATCACCGCCGGCAAAATAACGCAGTGCCGGCGGAATACGGGTAAGATCTTTAGTATTTAAATAGCCCACTTCACCGCGAATATAAATGCGGTGGTTTTCTGCATAAGTACGAATCCATGCACTGGATAATCGCACGCGGAAAAAATCGACATCCGATATCCACATTTTTCGACCGATATCAAACGTTAAACTCTGCGCATCTCCCCAAGTCATGAACATTCCGCCCTGTGAACGGGTGCGGCTAAAACCGGCAGTAGGATACAGCAAGAACGTTTTGTCTTTCTGTGATGCTTGAGTAAAAGAATCGTATCTAGCCCGCAAGCCTAAGAAATATTGCCAACCGTATTCATTATTCCAATAACGCAGAAAACCGGTTGTCAATGCGGTAGATTCCGTATCCACATCGGAATCTTTTTCATTTTCTAACCCCATAGTCGCTTCATAATAATACAATCGCGGATTTTCCAGAATCGGTATTTTATAACTGGCTTCCAGTGTTTGTTTTGGTGCTGAAACATACAAATCCGTGGATAAACTATGCCCGCGGTTGTTAATCCAAGGCCGTGTCCAGCCTAACTGTAAACGTGGTCCGACATCCGAAGAATAGCCAATTCCCACGCTCATGCTGTTTTTCTTACGAGGATGTAGTAACACTTCCAAATCAACGGTTTTGTCATCCGTGTTCAAAGTCGGTTGCAATAAGACCGATGAAAACCAACCTGCCGCACTGTAATCGCCGGTCAAGGTGGAAAGATCATTGATGTAATATGGGTCTCCCGTTTTAATTCTCAACATATTTCGCAAATAATCTTCACGAATTTGTGAATCGCGATAAGAAATCACGCCGTAGTGATAACGCTCCCCGCTATCAAAATGAATTCGCCACCACGCTTGTTGAGTGGAAGGCATCACTTCCAATCGATTAAGTAAAAATTCGGAATCAAAATAACCGCGACTTTGTGCTGCTTTTTCTAATGCACTTTTAAAATCATCATAAGTTGCATGATTCAATAACGTGCCTTTCGCCGGTTTGGTTTTCTCAATTTTCTCAAATGCCGGATCTGTCTTTGCCTGACCGTCAATCAACACATCGGTTTCTTCAATATATACGGGCTTCCCTATATCTACTTTGGCGATTAATACCGGTTTATTTTTACCTTTCGCCGGTTCCAAGGTATAACTCACACTGGAACCATAATACCCCTTCGCCCGCAGTGCTTTATCCACCGCTTCTGACACCAATTCTTGATAACGTTCGGAACCGTCGGCGGATTCTTTGCTAATGGCATTAGTATAAATACGGGCGTTTTCCGCCAATGCTTGGTTTTTAATACCGGTCAAACGCAAATTCACTTCCGCTTCCACAGGGATTTTATTATTTTCAGTTTCCGTTATTGTTGTATGTTGAGTTTCCTGTGATTCTGCCGTTTGTTCAGTATTTTCTTCGGCAAAACTAAAAAGTGCGGTGCTAAATGACAAAATTCCGACTGTCATTTTAGAAAGGAAAAAAGATCGCATAATATCCCCAAATAAAAATTCACTATGACTAGTTTACCCGTTAAACAATAAAATTATCAATAATTTATTATTCCGGCACACCGCGTAATGACGGTACAAATTCAAAAGGTGCAACGGAAGTCGGTGCCGGTGCTTGTGAGAACAAATAAATAAACGGTTTCACCGGTACGACTTTCTCATTTCGCCATAGATTACCGACGCTCACTAATTGAATATCCGACGGCAAATTTGCCAATCCTTTTTGCAAAACCGCAACGGTATTTTTACGCGGATGGCCAATTACTACCGCTTTGCCATGTTTGCGAGCATAGCGTATGGCTTGTTGAAATTGATGTTGTACATCGGCATAAGCATCGCTGTCATCTAAAAAAATATGGCGATCCAAACTTGAAATGCCAAACTGTTTCGCTGTTTTACCTGCCACACTGGAACCAATAGTACGGCTATCTAAAAAGAACAGATGGTTCGCCTGCAACGCGGTCATTAATTTTGTCATTAAACTCTGATCGGCGGTCGCCGCACTACCCATATGATTATTTAATCCAATCGCGTGGCTCACCACTGCTTTGGCATTGCGTACACGGCTATCCACTTCCTGTTGACTCATGCCCAAATGCAGGCCGCCCGCTTCAATTTTGACATTGGATTTAGGCTGCATAGGTAAATGAATCAAAATATCCCGCCCTTGCTGTTTAGCCTGCCGATTACGCTGTTTGGCATAAGGCGAAACGGGAATAATCGCCACCGCAATTTGTTTCGGCATCGCGTAGATTGCCGCATCATAAGTCGGATGATAACCCACATCATCAATCACAATGCTTAATTGAGCTGCATTGGCAGAAATGGACAAAAGTGCGGTCATAAAAAATAAAAATTTTTTAACCGCACTTAGGCTGGAAAGCGGATAATTTAAAATACGCATCATTATTTTAGCCAACCCGTAGGATTCACCGCATTACCTTTGCGGGTAATACCGAAATATAACGCAGAACGGGATTGTCCGCCACTTGTCCCGACAGTGGCGATTTGTTGTCCGGCACTCACATAAGAATTCACTTTCACCGAAACCGACTGATTATAGCCATACAAACTCAAATCCCCTTGACCGTGTTCAATCACTACCATTAACCCGTAACCGGACAGCCAGTTCGCCATAATAACCCGACCTCCTGCAATCGCTCGCACCGGCGTACCGGCAGAAGCACCGATAACTATGCCTTTCCAACGCACTTCACCGCCTTGGCTTGAACCGAAACTGTGCAAAATCTTACCCGACACCGGATAATGATATTGCTTTTTCGCTGCACCTAATCCGCCGCCGGCAATCATTAATTGTTTTTCTTGAGCCGTCGGTTTATAAGGCTTGTTATTTTTCTTTTCTTCCGCTTGTTGTTTTTGCGCTAAAGCCTCACGCTCTTTTTTCTCTTGCTCCCGAGCGGCTTGCTCCGCACGTTTGATTTCATCATTTAATGCCCGCTCATTTGCTCGCAGTGTTTCGAGTTTATTTTGATTTTTTTCCAAACTTTTAGTCAATTGATTTAATGTAGATTTACGTTCATCTTGTGCTTTTTGTAAGATCTGCTGTTGCTTTTTCTGTTCTTGCAACTGCGTTTGCTCATTTTTTTGCTGACCTAAAATAAATTCTTTATTTTTTTCCAATTCCTGTTGCGTGTGTTTTAAATCATTAATTAATTGCAATCGAGCCCGATTCATATGCTCATAATACTTCATCATCCGTTCGGATTTTTTAGCCTCATCAGACAATAATTTTTCCACTGCAGAAGGATTATTATTGGCACGATAAATTGAATCCAATTGTTTACTTAATTTCGCTTTTTGTATTGCTTCCTGTTTTTGTAATTGCTTGATTTGTTTATTGGTTTCATTAATACTTTGACGAATTTCCTTCAAACTCATTTCGGTTTGTTGAAGCTGATTCAGCACCATATTAATTTCTGTTTCTTGATTTTTTAAACTGGATTGCAACTTATTTTGCTGACGTTTCTGCTCGGCAATTTTTTGCTCTTGTTGCTTAATTTGCTTTTGAATTTTCGAAAGATCGTTCGCTTGTGCCTGCGCCACAATACACAAGCAGCATAATAAAGATAAAAGTGCGGTGCTTTTTTGTAGAGTTTTCACAATCGACATCAACAATACTTTCCTTAAACATAAAAAATATCGTCTATTATAACGAAATTTTTTGCGGAAGATCAGTAATTGTGCACAAACAACTTTTAAAAGAACTTATTTTTTGCTATAAATGGGCAAATTTCAATTTTTTATCTTAACTAGGAGAACAGTATGGAATTAGTATTTATTCGTCACGGCTTAAGTGAATGGAATGCATTAAACCTTTTCACCGGTTGGCGCGATGTTAATCTAAGCGAAAAAGGTGTGGAAGAAGCGAAAGCGGCCGGTCGTAAATTAAAAGATGCGGGCTATGAATTTGATATCGCATTCACTTCCGTATTAACCCGTGCGATTAAAACCTGTAACTTGGTGTTGGAAGAATCTAACCAATTATGGGTTCCGCAAATCAAAACCTGGCGTTTAAACGAACGTCACTACGGCGGTTTACAAGGCTTAAACAAAGCTGAAGCGGCGGCTGAACACGGTGACGAACAAGTTCGCATATGGCGTCGTTCTTACGATGTATTGCCTCCGGTATTAGATCCGAAAGATCCGAACTCCGCACACAATGACCGTCGCTACGCAAACCTTCCGGCAGACGTTGTGCCTGATTGCGAAAACTTAAAAGTGACTTTAGAACGTGTATTACCGTTCTGGGAAGATCAAATCGCACCGGCAATTATGGCAGGCAAACGCGTTTTAGTGGCGGCACACGGTAACTCTCTACGCGCATTGGCTAAACATATTGAAGGCATTTCCGATGCAGACATCATGGATTTAGAAATTCCTACCGGTCAACCGTTAGTGTATAAATTAGATGACAACCTTAAAGTAGTTGAAAAATTCTATCTCTAATTTCTAATTATTCAAACACAAAAACAGGTTTTTGTTTTCATGAAAACCTGTTTTTTATTTTGCAATGCACCAATGTCAGCGTTACAGAATTTTCTGCACAAATTCAGAATCCAATCCTACCACAGACAGCTCGGAACCATGCCAGCTACGGACTAATTGGAAATCCATTAAATCTAAAGTATCCAAACCCGGCGTGACATTCGGCGTGTATTGATGTGCAATGCGAGCCAACTGGGTTAAACCGAAACTGGATTCGATAGACGAACTAATAACCGCAGTTAAACCTAACGATTGAGCCTGTTCGATCAGTTCGATACAACGTGCCAAAGAACCGACTAACGTTGGCTTAATCACAATGGCAGCTAAGTGCGGTTCTTTTTGCACTAGAAAATCCGCTTCGCGTACCGATTCGTCCCAAGCAATGGCAATAGCGGTATCAAGAGCAAATTGACGGCTTTCATCGCGGGTTTTGCAAGGTTCTTCAATAAATTGAATACGGCTGCGGTGTTCCGGTTTCACATATTTGGCGAACATTTGTGCTTTTGCCGGTGTCCAACTGCGATTGGCATCTAAACGTAATTTTAAATCGGGGATGGCTTCTAACAGCATATCCACGATTAAACCGTCACGGTTGGCTTCATATAAACCCACTTTGACTTTCGCCACTTTTTCACCGGAAATTAAATCCAGTTCACCATACAATTCATCCGGATCGCCATAGCATAATGGTGCAACCTGATAATTGCCTTCTAGACCTAAGCCCCCTTTCATTTCGGTTAAAGCACAGCTTAAACCGAATGCTACGGAAGGGTATAAACCGTCAAGCGGCAGCATTTCATTACGTGAACGAGCTTCATCCCAACATTTAAGCCAATCTATTACTTGTGCTTCCGCTTGCTCCAGGGTTTCTTGGCTAAATTCCGGCAAAGGTGCTATTTCCCCCCAGCCTTCGTTATCACCGCATTTCACCTGCACCAGCAAGCCTTCCCGTTTTTTCAAAAAACGATTACGCAACACTAATTGGGCATCTACCGGAATGCTGTATCGATAAAGATGATATTCTCGAATTGTCATGTTATTTGTTCAATTTTAATTTTTGTACGGAGCAGTTAAAATTCTTGATTTATAAATTTTTACTGCGGCATTTTTAGCCGTTTTACGAATGATACTTGCTAAACTTCCACCGAAAAATCCCATTTTCAACGCTGCTTTTGATGTGATTGAGCCTAGTAATTTACCATTTTTATCCGTTACACTAGTGATAACTTCCAAATTACTTTTTCCCACACCAAAGCCGACTAACATTCGCAGTGCTCTATTCCCTTCACTATAAGCCTTGATATCATAGCCAATAATAACATCACCTCCATCACTCTCGACTTGATATCCGTAGCGTTGCAGTTGCTTACTTAATTCCTCTTCAAAGATATCGGTTACTTTCTTATCCACGATTTCGTTTGAAGAATTATTCTTAATACTGTAAGAATAATAGTTTTGATCCGGATTTCGTGCCAGATTAGTTTCACTTTTTAATGAACTACAACCGGTGATAAAAAACACAGATAGAAAAAAAGAAACGACTAATTTTTTCATTAGAATAACTCCCGATACTATTGATTATGGATTACGTTTAAATTTACTGAAATCCGGTGCACGTTTTTCATTAAATGCGTTGCGACCTTCTTGACCTTCTTCTGTCATATAGAACAACATAGTGGCGTTGCCTGCTAATTCTTGTAACCCCGCCTGACCATCACAGTCTGCATTTAACGCAGCTTTCAAGCAACGTAACGCAATCGGGCTGTTGCGTAACATTTCACGACACCAACGTACGGTTTCTTTTTCTAAATCAGCATAAGGAACAACGGTGTTCACCAAGCCCATATCCAAGGCTTCCTGTGCGTTATATTGACGACATAAGAACCAGATTTCGCGGGCTTTTTTCTGACCGACTAAACGCGCCATATAAGATGCCCCCCAACCGCCGTCGAATGAACCCACTTTCGGACCGGTTTGACCGTAAATTGCGTTGTCTGCAGAAATAGTAATATCACATAACATATGTAATACGTGACCGCCGCCGATAGCATAACCTGCCACCATTGCTACCACCGGTTTAGGGCAGGTGCGGATATCGCGTTGGAAATCCAATACGTTTAAGTGATGTACACCGCTGTCATCTTTATAACCACCGTAGTCACCTCGCACTTTTTGATCACCGCCGGAACAGAATGCTTTTTCGCCTTCGCCGGTTAAAACGATAACACCGATTTTTTCATCAAAACGAGCATCCGAAAAGGCTTGGATCATTTCTTTCACGGTTTGCGGGCGGAATGCGTTACGCACCTGAGGACGATTGATGGTGATTTTTGCGATACCGTCGGTAGATTTGTGATAACGGATATCGGTATAACCTTCGCTGTGATCAACCCATTCTACCGGTGCATAAAGTACATCATCTTTTGGATTTTGCATTGTAATTTCCTTCATAAAGATTAAATAAAAACACTTAATTATAGCAAATATTTTGTTTCTAACGAGTGCTAATTCGTTGTCTGACAATTTCAAATAAACACACGCCCGTTGCAACCGACACATTCAGTGACGATACCGAGCCAGCCATTGGAATACTGATTAGCTCATCGCAATGTTCACGGGTCAAACGACGCATACCTTCGCCTTCCGCCCCCATCACTAAAGCCGTGCCGCCGCTGAATTTGGTTTCATAAATTGTTGAGGCAGCTTCACCGGCAGTGCCCACCACCCAAATATTATGATTTTGCTGTAAATCACGCAATGTACGGGCAAGATTGGTGACACGAATTAACGGCACCACTTCCGCCGCGCCGCAAGCCACTTTGCGAGCAATGGAGGTAAGCTGGGCGGATTTATCTTTCGGTACAATCACTGCGTTCACCCCGGCCGCATCAGCAGTACGCAGACACGCACCGAGATTGTGCGGATCGGTCACGCCGTCTAATACCAATAACAATGGATTAGAAGTGCGGTTTAAAATTTCGTCCAAATCGTTTTCGTTCAGCTCTTTAGCCGGCTGCACGCGGGCAATGATGCCTTGATGCACTTTGTCGTCAGCTTTTTTATCCAAAGTCTGACGATTTAAAAATTGCACTGAGACACCTAAGCGGTGTAATTCATTAAGTAACGGCTGCAGACGTTTATCATCACGACCTTTTAATACGTTGACTTCAATTAAACGTTCCGGTGCATTTTGCAAAAATGCACTCACGGCATGGATACCGTAGATATTTTCACTCATGTTTATTCCTGTTTCAGCCTAGGGCTTTGCCCCGGGTTAAGCATAGTTAACTCTTTTTGGCGTAATTGTTAGATTTTATGATTTTTTCTTATTTCTTACCGCACTTTTAGCGGATTTTGCCGTTTTTTTGGCGACTTTTTTCTTAACCGGTTTAGCTTTTTTTGCCGTACCTCTCGCTGCTTGCTGTTTTTCTAAACTTTTCACATAGCGTTGATTTTTCTTTAAGCTGTCTTTTGAGGTTTTGCCCGGTCGTCTTGGTTGGCGTTCGCTGCCTTGTAAGCTGAAATCAATTTGTTTTTGTTCCAGACTCACCGCTTCCACACGCACCGTGACGGAATCGCCTAAACGATAAATCATGCCGCTATTTTCGCCTATTAACCGTTGGCCAGCCAAATCAAAGCGGTAATAATCGTTATCAAGTGTTGAAATATGCACCAATCCGTCAATAAACAGATCGTTTAACCGCACGAATAAGCCGAAACCGGTGACCGATGAAATCACCCCTTCAAACACTTCGCCCACATGATCCTGCATAAACTCGCATTTGAGCCAATCCGCTACTTCACGGGTGGCATCATCGGCACGGCGTTCGGTCATGGAACAGTGATCACCCAACACATCCATTTCATCTAAGCTGTAATGATAACCGCCGCTGTCCGTGGTACGACGTTTATTACCTTTTTCTTTGGCTAACAAATACTTAATACCGCGATGCAGGGTTAAATCCGGATAACGGCGGATCGGTGAAGTGAAATGAGCATATTCATCCAACGCCAAACCGAAGTGACCGATATTATCCGCATCATATACCGCCTGACTGAGCGAACGCAGGAGCATGGTTTGAATCAGCTCGTGATCCGGGCGTTCCCGCACTTGTTCCAATAATTTAGCATAATCTGCTGTGCCGGGTTTTGCTCCTCCGTCTAGTTGCAGACCGGTTTCGCTTAAAAATGCTCGGAAGCCTGCCAGTTTTTCCTCTGTGGGACCTGCGTGAATACGATATAACGCCGATTCCTCATTATGTTGCATAAAATTAGCCGCAGCGATATTCGCCAAAATCATACATTCTTCGATGATTTTATGGACATCGTTACGTTCCGCCGGTTCAATACGTTCAATGCGACCTTGTTCGTTAAACACGAATTTAGATTCAACGGTTTCAAAATCAATAGCACCACGAGCTTGACGAGCGGCAAACAGCACTCGGTACATTTTGTGCAGTTCCTCTAAATGCGGAACCAACTCCGTATAACGTTCCCGCAAGGTTTCATCGCCCTGCAAAATATTCCAGACTTTGGTATAAGTCAAACGGGCGTGTGAATTCATCACCGCTTCATAGAATTGATAGCCGGTCATTTTGCCTTTTGCCGACAATTTGATTTCGCACACCATACATAGGCGATCCACTTGTGGATTAAGGGAACATAAACCATTCGACAGCACTTCCGGCAACATCGGCACTACACGGTTCGGGAAATACACGGAATTACCACGCTCACGGGCTTCATCATCCAATGCGGTTTTCAATCGTACATAATAGCTTACGTCCGCAATCGCCACCCATAATGTCCAACCGCCACCGCGTTTTTTCTGACAATACACGGCATCGTCGAAATCCCGTGCGTCTTCACCGTCAATGGTCACTAACGGTAAATCGCGCAAATCCACCCGTCCTTTTTTGGCTTCTTCCGGCACATCTTCAGTGAATTTTTTCACATATTTATCAACGGTTTTTGAAAACTGATGGGGAATGTCATGATTACGGATAGCAATTTCCACTTCCATCCCTTTTGCCATATTTTCACCGAGAATTTCTACAATCATGCCCATCGGCTGTGAAAAAGATGCGGTGCGGGGTTTGAGTTCCACCACCACAACCTGTCCCATTCTCACTCCTCGACGGTATTCATCGGGAATTAAAATATCGCGATTTATACGGCTATCGTCCGGCACCACATAGCCAATGCCGTTTTCTAAGAAAAAGCGACCGACAATTTGTTTTTTACGTCCTTCCAGCACTCGTACAATCCGCACTTCGCGACGTCCTTTACGATCCACGCCGCTTTGCTGAGCCAGCACAAAATCGCCGTGCATCACGCGTTGCATTTGTCCGTTAGGAATAAATAAATCCTCTTTTAGCCCTTCCACCTGCAAGAAACCATAACCGTCACGATGTCCCTGCACAGTGCCTTTGAGCAGATCTAATTTTTCCGGCAAAGCATAACGTTTGCGTTTAGTGAAGACCAACTGCCCGTCATTTTCCATCGCCCGTAAACGGCGACGCATTCCTTCTTGTCGCTCTTCATCCTGCACCTGAAGTACGGTCAAGATTTCCTCTTTTGACATCGGTGCATTATGCTTGCGGATCGTCTTTAAAATAAATTCTCGGCTTGGAATCGGATTTTCATATTTTTCTAATTCTTGTTGATAATTCGGATCTTTCGGTGCGGTTTTCTTAGCCATCGTTATGGTCTCCTTTAAGAAATAGCCAGAGTTTATTGGCTTTGGGGGAAGTGTGACATTATGCGGGGAATAAAGCAAGCAATAAACTCCGGCACCTCGGAGTAATTAGGTAATTAACGAATATCCGCCAATAAATTCGGGTGATTATCCAAAATTTTCAATCGTTTCGCCAATGCCAACGGCGGTTGGGCTTTGCCGGTTTGTCAGTTAAAACATTTTGCATTAACGAAAAAACTGCACTTTAGGCACTATCAACAGGGCTTGATCTTGCCAATATTGCAAGGTTTGTTGAGTGAGTAATGCCACGCCTTGATAGAATGGTGAAAGTTCTTGTTCGCGGAGTAATTGCAGATAACGGACAGACCACAGTAAAAAATGTTGGCTTAGAAATTCTGCCAATAAATCCGGGTGATTTTCAGCAATATAGGCGGATAACATTAGCATTAGCCCTATATGATCCTCCGGTTCGTCTTGCGTGCGTTGAAATTCAATATTGTGTTGATACATAAAATCACGTAATTTCAACAGCGAATCGCCAAAAATCACCGATTCTCGGTCTAAATACACCGATCCCCACGGTGGTGCAGGCAAGGCATTCGGCCCGATAAATAAGGCTTGATATTGCTCGGCTAAATTATCCGTTTGGGTTAAAAGTGCGGTGATTTTTTCCGAATTTTTCAATTCAGACCAACTTTCCGTCCAATCCGGTTGCTGAAAAAAATCTAAAATCGACCACACTTTTTCATCTTTGGGATCGCAATAAAATAACACGCCGAGCAACCGCCCGCTGGTGGAAATCCAATTAATCAGTTCTTGTTGCATAACAATTTTTCCATAAATTTAAGGGTAGCTATACACCTACAATTCTACCCCGCAACAGCAGTCCCTACCGTCATATGCAATCCATAAAACAGGGTGCGTCCGAGCATTTCTGCGGCGATGATTAAAATTACCGCAAAATAAGGGCTGACAGAATCAGTGCGATACAACAAATGTGCACCGATGGCAAGCAAACATAAACGCACCGCATTGATGACGGCATAATCCGGCACTAAATTCACCGCACTTTGTACCGATGAATGGATGCTTGTCAGGCTAAAACCTTGATAAATAGCAACTACCGCAATTAAAAACATTCCCGTTACCACAAGGTGACACATCCATTGTGGTTGGCGGAATAGAGCATAACCGAGTGCAAAGCCCGCCGTTATCACAGTGAGATAGAAATTCCAGCTGGTGAAGCTGCTATTCCACGTTGGCACAGTGCTAATATGATAAAGCTGATTCATCATATACATAAACACTAAGCCTAAAAGTGCGGTCAAAATCAACCAAATTTTGCCTAGAACCGCCGGCATTTTGTCTAAGACGGAAAGCAGCCAGTAAATACCCGCACAGGTAAAGAACAGTGCCCCACTGGCAATTTCATTGCTAAGTGGTGATTCACCAACCCGATTAAGGGAATTAAATGCTCTCAACGGGGAACCTAGGTGCATGACGGAGGCCATAAAGCCGATACCCAATAACACCAGCAAAACAAATAGTTTATTGTTTTTATGCGGTATTTCACTATTCACAACAGCGATATTCATCACCAGCATAGCACCAACAACCGATTGAGCCAAAACCGTAAAAATAATTAACGGTAATTCATGTAATCCGTTCATCTTATACCTCCCGAGGGTTGCCTAGAAAACCGCTTTGATCACCAACCGGCTTGCTGTTTTTATTCGGTTTTATCACCAAATTCGGTTTAGTGAAACTCGGATCCGGTAGCGGTGCAATAGCCGCCATATCGCTGTATTTCTCGCGTAATTCGGTAATTGGTGCAAAATCCAAGGCACGCAACGGACAGGATTCTACGCAAATTGGTTTTTGTCCGGCTTTGACACGGGAATAGCAGCCGTCACATTTGGTCATATGCCCTTTATGTGCATCATATTGCGGTGCGTCGTACGGACATGCCATGTGACAATAGCGGCAACCGATACAAATAGATTCATCCACTATCACAAAACCGTCTTCGTTTTTGTGCATTGCCCCCGTCGGGCAGACTTTAGTACAAGCCGGATCACTACAGTGATTACAGGAAATTGAAGTGTAATAAGCGAATACATTTTGACTCCAACAGCCGTTCGGTTGTTGTAACCAATCACCACCTACATATTCATAAATACGACGAAAATTTACATCAACGTCTAAATCTTTATAATCTTTACATGCCATTTCGCAAGTTTTACAACCCGTGCAACGGCTCGAATCGAAATAAAAACCATGTTGTTCCATAATCTCCCCCTTACACGCGTTCAATTTGAACTAAATTGGAATGCTGCGGATTGCCTTTTGCCAATGGTGATGGGCGTTGGGTGGTGAGGACGTTGATACATCCGGAATGATCAACTTTATTTTGATCAGGGTCATACCAAGCGCCTTCACTTAATGCCACTACACCCGGAATAATGCGTGGTGTCACTTTTGCATTAATACGCACTTCGCCACGATCATTAAATATACGAATCATATCACCGTTTTTAATATTTCTTGGCGTAGCATCAAGCGGATTAATCCATACTTCCTGCGGATTAGCCGCTTTCAGGACATCAACATTGCCGTAAGTGGAGTGAGTTCTTGCTTTATAATGGAAACCGCTAAGCTGTAACGGGAATTTTTTCATTAACGGATCGCCATAATGCTCAAAACTATCCGTATGGACAGGCAGTGGGTGGATGACTTCATCCTCTTTTAATTTCCATGCTTTTGCAATTTCAGCTAAACGTTCGGAATAGATTTCAATTTTTCCTGATGGGGTATCCAGTGGATTGCCCTTAGGATCATCCCTAAAACCTTTATAAGCAATATAAAAGCCTTTTGGATCCACTTTTTTGAAAATACCTTGTTTTCTAAAATCATCAAAAGTTGGTAATTCAGGTAAATTTTCTCGAGATTGTTCATAGATATGGCGTAACCATTGTTCTTGCGTTCTCCCTTCCGTAAACTTATCTTTAACGCCGAGTTTTTCCGCAAGATCACTTAACATATCGTAAACAGGGCGACATTCAAAAGATGGTGTCACCACTTGATCAGCAAAAATAACATAGTTCATATTGGCAACAAATGCATCTAATGCAAAATCCATTTGTTCGGATGCAGTACAATCAGGAAGCAGAATATCACTGTATTTTGCTGTGGATGTCATATGATTGTCTATCGTAATAATTAATTCGCATTTGCTGTCATCTTGCAAAATATCATGTGTTCGATTAATTTCTGCATGCTGATTAATCAAACAGTTACTTGCATAGTTCCAAATTACTTTAATTGGGGCTGTCAAACGTTCAACACCGCGAATACCATCTGTTGTTGCCGTCATTTCTTCACTACGGAAAATGGCATCGGTCCACATAAACATTGGAATACTGGCTTTCACAGGATTTTCTAAAGTCGGCATACGAACAAATGGTACAGAATATGCACTTTCTCGTGCCCCGGTATTACCACCGCTGATGCCCACATTGCCGGTTAAAATCGGTAGCATCGCTATAGCTCTGGAAATCAATTCACCATTACTGCGACGTTGTGGCCCCCAACCTTGAGAAATATAAGCGGGTTTCGTTTGGCCGATTTCTCGTGCCAGTTTGATAATTCGCTCTTTTGGAATGCCTGTGATTTTCGCTGCCCATTCAGGGGTTTTAGCTATGCCATCATCACCTTCGCCAAGGATGTAAGCTTTATAATGCCCATTTTTAGGAGCTGATGCCGGTAATGTGACTTCATCGTAGCCTACGCAATACTTATCTAAGAAGGGTTTATCTACCATGTTTTCCGTAATTAAAACATAAGCAATGGCAGAACATAAAGCAGCATCTGTACCGGGACGAATCGGAATCCATTCGTCTTCTCGACCGGAACCGGTATCGGTATAACGCGGATCAATCACAATCATTCTAGCGTTTGAACGCTCACGTGCCTGTTCGATAGTATAAGTTAAGCCGCCACCGCTCATACGGGTTTCTGCCGGATTATTACCGAATAAAACAATTAATTTGGTATTTTCAACATCGGCCAAACCGTTACCCAGCGCCCAACCGCCACCGTATGTATAATCTAATCCTACCGCAATTTGTGCAGTACTGTAATCGCCGTAGTGATTTAAATATCCACCGATACAATTCATTAAACGAGCCACCATTGTCGATGATGGCGGCCAAGATTTAGCGATTGTACCGCCTAATGTACCCGTACCGTAGTTCAAGTAAATCGACTCATTGCCATATTTTGCAATATTCTTTTTCAATGAATCGGCAATAATAGTTAATGCTTCATCCCAAGAAATGCGTTCAAATTTACCTTCACCACGTTTGCCTACACGTTTCATCGGATATTTTAAGCGATCCGGATTATATACCCGACGTCGCATTGAACGCCCGCGCAAACAGGCTCGAACTTGGTGATCTAAATTATAAGTGTCCGTACCGGTATTATCCGTTTCAACATAAGTTATACGATTATCTTTTACATGCATACGCAACGGACAACGGCTGCCGCAGTTTACGGTACAAGCACTCCAAACAACCTTATCATCAACTGTTTGAAGTGTTTTTTTCTCATCCGCTATCACATTAAACGGCAACGAAAAATTTCCGGCAAGTGCAGTCAGTCCCGCAGCAGTTCCTTTTAAGAAAGAACGACGGTTTACCTTAGGGACTAAAACTGTGTTTTTCATACCTTTCCCCCACATTTATTATTTAATAAAAAATTTAAAAACAAAATTACAGGGTACATTACCAATAAATAGGTATAAAAACTGTGACAAAGATCATTTTTTAGCAAATGAAAGATGACAATCAAAATAAAATTTGATTAAAATCAATATGATAAATAAGAATCAATATTATTTAAGAAAGAGATAAAAAAGAAAAACAAAAAACCCGACTTAACGCCGGGTTTTTTTAATCAATAATTATTCTGCAACAACGATTACGTTTAATGTTGCAAATACTTCGCCGTGAAATTGGAATTTAACTTCGTGATCACCAGTAGTGCGAAGTGGACCAGCCGATAAGCGAACTTCGCTTTTAGCTACTTCAACACCAGCTGCCGTTACTGCTTCTGCAACATCACGAGTTGTGATAGAACCGAATAAACGACCTTCGTCACCTGCTTTAGAGGCGATAGTTACCGATTCTAATGCTTCCAATTGTGCCGCACGAGCCTGAGCTGCCGCTAACGCTTCTGCTGCTTTCGCTTCTAATTCAGCACGACGAGATTCAAAATATTCAACGTTAGCTTTAGTTGCCATAACCGCTTTACCTTGTGGGATTAAGAAGTTACGTGCGAAACCTGATTTAACGTTTACTTGCTCACCAATGTTGCCCAGGTGAACAATTTTATCTAAAAGAATTACTTGCATTACCGTTATCCTCTCTTAATTACTGATGATTGTCAGTGTATGGAAGTAACGCTAAATAACGAGCGCGTTTAATTGCGCGTGCTAATTGACGTTGATACTTCGCACGAGTACCGGTAATACGGCTTGGGACAATTTTGCCGCTCTCTGTGATGTAGTTCTTTAATGTAGCGATATCTTTATAATCGATTTCTACTACATTTTCCGCGGTGAAACGGCAGAACTTACGACGACGGAAATAACGTGCCATTTGGCTCTCTCCTAATCTATAAATTCGATCTGCTCGGCATGCAATACTAATTGAGTCAAACCATTTGCGGTTTTATGTGAGCTGATAAAGCCCATTATTAGTAGTTTACTGCCGACCGTAATGCTTTGAGTTTTTTCTATTAAGTGACTGCCACTCACTTGAATAGGCATTTTACACCACGCTTGGCGGGGATATCCGGCTTCTTGTTGTTGGGAACGGTGTTCCAAACTAAACCGACAATGCTCAATTCCGCTAGGGCTTTTTTCTCGTTTCGGAAAACCGGCAACAGTGCCGATTAACGTTAAACGATTGTCAATGTTCAAATTACTCTTCAGCATCCTCAAAATCGTTGGTTTCAACTTCAGCTGAAGGTTTACGTTCTTCTTTAGCTGCTTTCATTGGGGACGCTTCTGTTACGGCGTGCTTAGTACGAATAATTACGTTACGCAGAACTGCATCGTTGTAACGGAAAGTTGTTTCTAGCTCGTCGATGACTTCTTGAGGCGCTTCTACATTCATAAGCACATAATGTGCTTTATGTAATTTATTGATTGGGTATGCTAATTGACGGCGACCCCAATCTTCTAGGCGATGAACTTGACCGCCGGCTGCTTTCACAGAACCGGTGTAACGTTCGATCATACCTGGTACTTGCTCGCTTTGGTCCGGGTGAACCATAAACACGATTTCGTAGTGACGCATTACTGCTCCTTACGGGTTAATCAGCCTCCGACTGTTAGACCAGTCACCAATCTGCGGAAGCAAGGAACGAAAATTAAGGTGTGACTGTAAGGCGTGCGATTATACAGGGTTCGATATAAAACCACAAGAAAAATTTGCGAAAAATTGACTTTAAAGTGCGGTGTTTTTTTGAAAAAATTTTATAGTGGTGAGTCTGCATTGGTGCTTGCTATTTCTTGATAAAAGAGTATAATCTTTCAGCTTTTTGTCTACATATACAGAGAAAAAAGTAAGCATTATTCCCACCTTCGACGGGAATTTTTCTTTTATTATTAACACTTAGAGGAAGGTTATGGTAACCATTCGTTTATCTCGTGGCGGAGCTAAAAAACGCCCATTCTATCAAATCGTTGTTGCTGACAGCCGTTCACCACGTGACGGTCGTTTCATCGAGCGCGTAGGTTTTTTCAACCCATTAGCAACAGGTCAGGCGGAACCATTACGTATCAACTTAGACCGTGTTGATTACTGGTTAAGCAAAGGCGCAAACCTTTCTGATCGTGTTGAAGCGTTGGTAAAACAAGCACGTAAAGCAGCTTAATCTAAACGATTAACAATTTTAAGGTGAATTAAGATGGGCGAACAACGCATTGAAACAGTAGGTAAACTCGGTTCTACTTATGGTATCCGCGGTTGGTTGCGTATCTATTCATCTACCGAAGATACAGAAAGCATTTTTGACTATCAGCCGTGGTTTTTGAAAATTAAAGACCAATGGCAACCCACAGAATTAGAAAGTTGGCGTTATCACAACAATGATTTGATTGTGAAATTAAAAAACGTTGACGACCGTGAAGCCGCTCAGATTTTAGCTAACGTTGAAATCGGCGTGGATTTAGCGGTGTTCCCGGAGCTAGAGGAAGGCGATTATTATTGGCATGATTTAATCGGTTGCCGTGTAATCAACTTGCAAGGTTATGAAATGGGAACGGTTTCCGAAATGATGGAAACCGGTTCTAATGACGTGTTGGTAGTGAAAGCTACAATGAAAGATGCCTTCGGTAAACAAGAACGATTAATTCCGTTCTTATATGAACAAGTAGTTAAAAGAGTCGATCTCACCACAAAGACTATTGAAGTGGATTGGGACGCTGGTTTCTAAACTCAGGTAGGCTGACTCGCTTTGAGTAGTAACATTTTGCAAGGATAACGTATGTTTATTGGGATTATTAGTCTTTTCCCCGAAATGTTTAAAGCGATAACAGATTTTGGCGTAACAGGTCGAGCCGTAAAACAAAAATTGCTCACCGTGCAATGTTGGAATCCGCGGGATTTCACGCACGATAAGCACAAAACCGTTGATGATCGCCCTTATGGCGGCGGGCCGGGTATGTTAATGATGGTGCAACCATTACGAGATGCCATTCAAGTTGCAAAATCAACGGTAGGTGAAGGGGCTAAAGTAATTTACCTTTCACCGCAAGGACGTAAACTGGATCAAGCCGGTGTAATGGAACTTGCCACTAATGAGAAATTAATTTTAGTGTGCGGTCGTTACGAAGGCATTGACGAACGATTGATTCAAACGGAAATCGATGAAGAATGGTCAATCGGTGATTATGTTCTGACCGGCGGCGAATTGCCTGCAATGACATTAATTGATGCCGTTGCCAGGTTTATTCCCGGTGTATTAGGCAAACAGGCTTCCGCGGACGAAGACTCTTTCGCAGACGGCTTGCTTGATTGCCCGCACTACACCCGACCGGAAGTGTTAGACGACTTAACTGTGCCGCCCGTGCTGATGTCTGGCAATCACGAAGAAATACGCAAATGGCGATTAACGCAATCGTTAAAACGTACGTGGCTACGACGCCCTGAGCTATTGGAAGGCCTAGCTCTGACTGACGAACAACGTAAGCTGTTGGCTCAAATTAAACATGAGCATCACAATAGCAATATCAGTTAAATCTAGGATTTAAAAAGGTAAATTAAAATGAGTAACATCATCAAACAACTTGAAGACGAACAATTAAAACAAAACATCCCTAGCTTCCGTCCGGGTGACACATTAGAAGTTAAAGTATGGGTTGTTGAAGGTAGCAAACGTCGTTTGCAAGCATTCGAAGGCGTGGTTATCGCAATTCGTAACCGTGGCTTGCATTCTGCATTCACTCTGCGTAAAGTATCAAACGGTGTTGGTGTTGAACGTGTGTTCCAAACCCATTCACCGGTTATCGACAGCATCTCTGTGAAACGTAAAGGTGCGGTTCGTAAAGCGAAACTTTACTACCTACGTGAACGTAGCGGTAAATCTGCACGTATCAAAGAACGTTTGGGTGCATAATCTGCAAAGCCAAGATAAGATTTTGCCGTTCTTGGCTTTAAGGATTTTAATGCGCGGGTGCAATTTTTATTATAAAATGCACCGCACTTTTAAGGGCTGCCGATGCAGCAAATTATTAACAACATACGGTATCAGTTGAAAAACACTGACAGCGGTATGGCTTCAAACAGAGGTTTTCTATGAAACAAGGTATCCATCCTGAATACAAAGAAATTACTGCAACTTGTTCTTGTGGTAACGTCATTAAAACTCGTTCTACTCTAGGCAAAGACATCAACCTAGACGTATGTGGCAACTGCCACCCATTTTACACCGGTAAACAACGTGTTGTTGACACCGGCGGTCGTGTAGAACGCTTTAACAAACGTTTCAGTATTCCAAGTACAAAATAATTAGACTACGAATAAAATAAACCCCGCTTAAAGCGGGGTTTGTTTATTGACAAAGCCAATAATTTTAAACTCTCTCCCGTTTACGGGAGAGATGTCACGCAGTGACAGAGAGGGCAATATTTTAGTATTTACAGCAATGTATTGAAATATAAGTTGTTTTTATAATTAATCTATTTCCCCTCTTCTTCCGAAAAATGCCAATGCATTTTTCTCCCTCTTCTCCCGTTTACGGGAGAAGGTTTGTCAGCGGTCTGACCCCGCTTAAAGCGGGGTCAGACCGCTGACAAACCTCTAGACATCCATCTAGAGGTTTAATCTAATAGGCATATCGAAAAAGGAAATGTCTATGCTCAAAAATTTTCTCTCCCCTCAATATGAACTTGAGATGATAAGTCTCGAACAACTCGTTCCTAAAGACCATCTTGTCCGCAAAGTGGCTAAAGCCATTGATTTTGAGTTTATCCGCGATGAAGTCGCCCATCTGTATTGCCACGATAACGGTCGTCC
>NZ_SLYB01000037.1 GCF_004340985.1 Cricetibacter osteomyelitidis | reverse complement strand
AATGCTGCCCGCACTGCTGTGTCAGTTGTCGTCCAATTGTTGAACAATAATTCCGTTAGCACATCAACGATATGCTTAAAATACTCCTGCTCCGGCTCAAAGCGACGATAATGGCTCCATGGTCTTAAATAGTTTAACGGTTTGGTTAAATCCCCGTTAATTTCATTGGCTTCCTGCTCAAGAGCCATTTTAACACCGGCTCTGATTTCTTTTCTGAACGCCACATTCGGCAAATTGCTGCCCTTATTCCATCTCGGACTGCCCACCGGGTGAATACCGCTTTGTTTTTTCACACTCGCGATTTTATCGTACAATCGGTCGATTTCATTATTTTTACTGGTGTAGTATTCTTTTAATGCCTGCGTATTTCCCGCTATACCCCAGTATTTTTTCGGGTACGCACCGTTTATTCTTCAAACATTTTACAAAATTCCCAGCTAAATTGACCGCTTGTATTCTTCAATAAAAGAAAGGCGATTGAAAAACATTTTATTTTTCAACCGCACTTTTTAACTAATCCGCCACCCAGATTTTTTCCAGCTCCATTTTATCGGGATGATATTTATACACGTTAATCCCGCCGCCTGTGGCTTGTCCTGTCACTAAAATATGGGCTTTGGGGGAAGAGGATACGCTTAAATTACGCCCATAATAATTCGTTGAGATTTTCGGTTCTTGTTCTATCTCCACATATCCTTTTATCCAAGGACTACCAGCCGTATAAAGAGGGACAACATTAAACGTATCATCATAACCGTTAGGATTTGGTGTATTATAAATACGACCAAGCGGTATAAATTCCTTTTCCGTTAAAAACACAATAGCAACGGTTCCTCCCCCGCCTGAATAGATTATCTTATCCTCAAATTTATCCGGGATAGATAGCAATTCACTTTTATCATAACTATCCGATTTTGAATCATAAATACCTCTTTTAACTCTTGCTAATCCTAACCGATTCATAGGATTATCCAGCTGCCACATATATCCCGGTGAATTTTCTTCCCCCGTCACAACCCATTTTCCATCAGGGCTGATTAAACCGGTGGTTTTACCATTATTGCCCCATAACCTTGCAACGGGTTTTAAGGTATGTCTGTCCCATAAGGTTACGCCGTCATAGCTAAATGACTTACTGCTATCAGGATTTATCGGATTTTTCGTTAAATTTGTTTCTACTACTACTGATTTTCCCGTGCTGCCTGTAACTCCGGCTGACAAAATATATTTCTCAGTCATTGATAACGTTAATGGAGTACCTATACCTCCGTCGGTATATATTGGTATTATCTGCTCTCCATAACCTTTAAATAACTGCCCGTGTTCGTTAGCAGATAAATAAAAATCTTTATTTGCACTCATTAAATGTCCGGTAAGCACAAAATGTTTAAAGCTGGCTAATTCTTTTCCTTCCACATTTTGAATATGCACCACATCTTTATCATCCTGCCACATAAATTCGTGACTATTAGGGATAAAAGCTGCACTATAGGCGTTTACTTTATTGGCTAAAACCTTTTTCTCTTTTTTCTCTATATCCCATAACACAAGTTGCCCTTTAGGAAAAAAAGGATGGGCATTTCGAGAAGCGTGAGCGCTAATCACATAGCGCCCGTCGGTGGAAACACCTAGGGAGATTATAGGGTCTGTACGGTTATATTGATAAAAAAACCAGACACAACAAAATAAGAGTATTAAAATACTAAATATTTTTAATTTATTCTTCATATTTAATATCTCCCGAATTTTGAATTTTCTTTTATTCTATCCATAATTTCTCTTCGATAGCTTTCTTTATAAATTCGTGGAAATACATTCCTATAATCAAATATTTTAAATTCATACTCCCGCATTGCCGAGTGGGAGATAAAATATTGGCTTTGATCCCAAAAGAAGAACTTTTTATCTTTTAATTCGGCAATAAATGGATCTGGTGAGTATTTTTGCTGGACTTTCAGTAAGTTTTTATCTATTTGTTCTTTAGTCGGTGCAGTTATTCGATTTCCCTGATACCCCAACGCAGGACGAATATCCGTCTTATAAGAGTGCCAATTATTCAATACGGCTTCTGTCAATACCTCAATAATATGCTTAAGAATCTCTCCGTCCTTATCAAAACGTCGATAGTGACTCCAAGGTTTCAGATAGGTCAACGGCTTGCTTAAATCATCATAGGTCGCGTCAGCCTCTTACTGTAAAAGCTGTTTGATCCGCATTCGGATTTCCGCCCTCACATGTTGATAGCGATCGACTTCAAGCGGGAAATAAGATTTAACGGAATTCATTTTCTGTAGCTCCGCCTCATGGTAAGCATGGTATTGACCGATAAGATTGTCTTTGGCTGAATAATACTCTTGTAACGCTGAGATATTGTCCGCAATATTCCAGTATTTTTTCGGATAAGCACCGCCTAACAGCCCGGTATATTCCTTGTCGCCGATTAGACTATCCCTATCAAGTACGCCGTCTCCCTGTGAATACAGTATCCGAATCCGTTTCGCCGCTTTATGCGCAAACGGGAACAGTTCCATTGCTACCGGATTTTTATCCCTTGTATAATTCGCCGTGATAGCATTATCCGCTACCGCCGCTTCCCACATTATCAGGTTATCGATTTTTTCATCGTACTGTCCGTCGAAATCCCCTAAGATGTTTAATGCCGCTAGTGCCACTCTTGCCCCTAACGAGTGGGTGATGATATTAATCCTGATGCCCGCTTCAATCAGTTGAATCAGTACTTCTGCCAATTCCCGTCCCGCTTCGTTGGCATACATTTCCGCACGGAAGAAAACCCGTGAAGGCGATACGCTGCCCGACCAGGTCACGCCGATAATCCGGCTGTATTTTTGCCAGTTGGTAAACTTATCATTTGCATTTAATTTACCCGACGCCGCCAGATTGAAATAATATTCCATATGCGGAAACCAAGAGAGTGCCTTACTGCCATTCAGTTCCGTATAGGTTTGGTTATACTCCCGTTCAAGATGTAGGCTGTCATGTTCTCCGCGCCCCGAACCGGCTATGGTAATGACTTTTTGACTTACCACGGTTTTCAGCTCTTCATTCAGATAATGCAGATAAGGGCGTTGCACCTCTTCGGCTTTCGGTAAAGTATCGATTTTCGGGAGTATCCCGAAATCTTCCGCTTGGGCAAATTGTCCGGCATTGCCCAGCTCTACGTTATAACCGTGAATAAATAAGGTCGCCGTGTTGCCGTCTAACTGAAGCTGGCGAATCTGTCTTGAAGAGAACAGTCTGTGTTTACTATGCTGGCGAAAACGCAGATTTAATAATAGTGGCGGCGGTAAATACACCGCTTCGACTTCCGTTTCATTGACCGTAACAAACACCCAGAGCGGTTGGGATAATTGCAGGCGTGGATTTTTACTTACTTCGTCATTGGCTCGGAGTAATACGTAACCGTCGCTGCCGTATCGCGCCGTTTGTTCGTCTTTATCCCCTAAGCGGCGCTTATCCGTTTTCGGGTTATATTTTTCTACCGCCTCATCGCCACCCATCGTATTTCTCATCAACTGCCACGATATCGGTCCGCATTTCACCCCGAAATGTTTGCTGTAGCCTTCTTTGTCTATCGTGCTGTAATACACGCTGCCGGCCTTATCGAACACTTTTACGATAATCCCCGCCGGTAATTCTTGTTTTAAGGTATCTCGATGATAAATCCGAATATCGGCCCGACAGGCGGGTGTACCCGTCGCATAGGATTCGGACCGATGTTTTTCATTTAAGGCTGCAAAAGCGTCATTAAAATTTTTACCCATGTTGTGCTCCGAATTGGTTTTGAATCAGATTGGCGGTTTCCATATAGTCAATACGTCGTTTGATAGAATAGCGTTTCTGTTGTTCCGTTAAGTCGTCGGCTTCCAGAATTTTTAAAATAACACCGTCGGCATCAAGCATATCAATCGGCTTGCCGTAAAATAACGCGGCAAGCACTAAAAAGCCAAGTGTAATAGATTCATGCAATTGAGAAGTTTCGGCTATTTTCCGATGATAATCGACTATTACCTCTAAGGTGTTTTTTGTGTATTTTTCAAGCAGATAAGGATATAATTCAATCATATCGTCAACTAATTGAGCAGATAATTTTTGATTACGACATTCAATAAACTGTTCCATCTCAAACTTATCAAACTGTTTCTTAGCCAGCGCTATCTCGGCGAAATCGATACAAGGAGCGTAATGGACAAAATAATCGCCTTTGGGCAGGGCAATCGATTCGATTAGTCCGCCGCCGAAAAAGGTGGATAATTTTTTCGGATAATAAGTCAGTCTATCTAAATAAGTTTCTAATACGCTCGGGTCGTAAAAGCGGAAATATAATAACCGTTCATCATAGGTCGGCATATAAATAAAATCGCTGAAATGTGCCAGTAATGCTTCAAAAGGTGCGGCGGAACAAAAGAAAAAGCCGAAATTTTTTCGCCAATATTGTAAACCGTCTTTATTTTCTTTATCTTGCTTCGGTTCGCTGAATAACTCTTCGACAAAGGGATGATTGAAGGGTAATTCCACTAAATAAGGGGCGGTGTTACGCTGTTTTTCCCCTTTTTCTCCTTTAAATAAACAAGCGGAGCGTATGTCGTCACGTTCAAAACGGGTCGGAAACCAAAAACTGGTTTGGGCGTTAATGATGGCGTAACATTGAATATCGTCGGCTTTCCATAAGTACGGTATAACAGGGCGAGGGACGGGAGAAAAGAGAAACGGGGAAGGATCCCTGGCGTGTTTGAGGAGTATTTCGGTTTTGGTGAGGCAAGGGCTGTCAATCTTTTCCGTAAGTTGATAGGTATTCGGATTAAACAACCGAATTTGATTATCATCAGATAACCATCGGCATTCCTCACGCAATACGGGGATTAAATATTCATCACAATGTCGCTGAAGGTACGTTTCAAAAGGCAAAGGTGCAAGTTTATGCGTTAACCGTACTTGTTTCGTTAAACGATAATAATTTAATAACGCATCACAAATATCTCTATTTTCACTATAAAGCAACACAACGACATTTTCTGCTTTATTTTGATAAAAAATTTGTGCATCCACTGCCCAAATCTGACGTAAACTTGGCGATTGCATAGTCACCCCTCAGAATGCTCTTTATACTATAACTGGAAAAGTGCGGTCAGAATTTTAACAATTTCGTACCGCCCCCGATTTTTAAAGTAACAATGAGTCTATTAAAAACTCAAACCCACTTAATCACGAATTTGAGTTTTAACCTGTTGAGTTTAATATCGACTTAGATAGCTGAAAAGATTACTCCTCCAAAATAACTTCTTCCCATTCGGCTTCGTTTTCCTGTTTTTCTTCCGTTTGCGTATCCAATAACCGCGACGGTAAGCTGAAACCCGATAATACGTTACCGCTAAACGGATTCATGCCGTTTTCCGCCTGCAGACGGTAATTAATCGAACCGCCGCCTAATTTGAAACTCAAATCCGTCGTTTGTCCGTTTCGTCTATTTTGTGCCGCATCAAGCAATTTGAACAATGACCATGCACCGGTACGGCGGAGTACGGCGGCTTCGCCTCGAGTGTCAATTAAGGTTAAACTGGTTTCCACATCTTTACGCAAGGTGTTCGGCCATAACAAGCGGCTGGCTGCCGGGCGTTCATGGTTGTATTTTAAAATTTGACCGTCGATATTTAGGGTGGAAGAGGCAAATTTACCCGACATCCCTAGCGGTTTTAAGCTGAATTCCACACTTAAGTTACCCGATACGTTAAAGAAGGTATGTTGAATTTCCTGTAGCTGCTGAAGTGCGGTCAAAAATGCCGGAGATATTACGCTTTCACCGCTGACTACAGAAAGCTCTGCATTATCATCTAAAATAAATTTCAGGTATTCGTCATAAAATTTTTGGATTCGTCCTTGCGGACCGAAAAACGCCTGAAAATCTTCTAACGACATACTTTGTGTCGCTTTGCGATCTAATGGGTATTTCCCTGCAATACGTGCGGTATAGAAGCTATAGACATTTTTCTTCCACAAGGTGTTGATTTCCGCCAGCGCTGTGCGTAATTCAACATTCCAAGCTTCATCAGCGATATGGTTAAGCTGTGTAGCTAAAGGTTCTGCAACATCATTTGCTAATCGTTTCAAATCAACCGTCGGATTTGTGCGTTCCAAGTTAAATTCAGCAACAATCGCTTTTAACGCACTTTGTGATGGCGACGGCGAATTTTGGATTGTTTGCAAATAAAATTTTAATTCGCCGAGTTTTTTCATAATGCTGTCCATATAAGCCGGTGCATTGCCGTTGGCTTTTGCAACATTAGTTAATCCGGAAAAAGATTGGGTAATTTCCAAGGCGCCTAATTGATTTGCATTTATTTTCGCTGCGTTATTTCCTTCTTCTAGTGCGACTTTGGACAAACTTGGATAAATGTCGCTATTTTTATCAACGATATTCACCATTTTTTCTAGTGGTTTATCCTTTCCATTCAAGGCATCTAACACTTCGACAGCGTGTTTCAAATCGGCAAAATGCACCATCTCCAAGCCGTTTAACGCCTCTTGCCACGTATCAATGTAGTCGGAAACATAACGTTCTCTAATCTCACCGGAAAGTTTATCCAACTCTGCTTTGGTGTAATTCGTGGTTTGCTGTTTACCCAATACCCAAGCATCAATAGCGGCGAGTTGCAATATGTCATCTGCTTTCGGTACATAGAAATCTTTATATGCCCAATCGGTAAATAACGGGCTGATTAATGTGCCGTGACTGCTGATTTTTTTATCTTTAAAGAATAGCGGATCATCACTATCGTCTTGGGTTGTTTTAAAAATCGTACTAAATTTGTCGCCGATTACTTGCTTCAAATCTGTCGCCGGTTGTAATTCGGTATTAGCTAAAATTTTAAAACTCTGATAAACACGATCCGCCAAAGGTAATCGGCTATATTCCTGTTGCTTTTGTGCGATGGTTTTGTCAAACATACTCAAATCAGGATCGACATATTGCATCGCATAGGTGAAATGTCCCATTAATTGGCGTTGAATATCGGCATTATTCGGGTAATTTTTCTGCAAATATTGCGCCATCCATTGTTCCGGAATTTTCGCTTTACGGTTTTTCATATCATCGATCATTCGATAAACACGCAATAATTCAAGCCCTTCATCACTGTTCTCCGGCAGTACATCCATTTGTTCAATCAGTCCGCTTGCAATTTCAGGTAAAAAACGCTCACCCAAGAATTTTTGGTATGCTTCACTCACTTTGCCGCCGACTTTTTTACCTTGGTATAAACCGAAATCTTCAATTACCGGTAATGCATTATTGTAGTCGCCGTAAGCAAATGTCGCCTGACGTAATAAATTCAGCGGTTTCAACAGATTTCTTCCCGTCGGATCCATTGCCTGGCTGATATTCATTTGCGTAAATTCTTCCGTCAATTTAACGACTTTTTCAGATGTAACCTTATTTTGATAAAAGTAATTCTGCCAAACGGCTAATAAACATACTGATACTACCGATAATCCCGCCATAGTTAAAATAAATTTACGACGATTGCTGCGAGATTCCCTCGCATTATCGCTGACTAATCCGGCTTCCGGATAAATAATATTCTTAAAGAAATTATGGGTAAAATAAGTACGTTGTGATTTTTCCCGTGTATAACTCGGTACGGCATACTTTAATTCAAAGTATTTGGAAAGTGCATCTTGATAGAAATCAGCCGGTAATCCCTGTTGAAAAATCGATGAGAAATAAATACCGCGTACGTAAGGCGTGGTTGTGAAACGGTCGCTTTCCAACACATCACCGATAAATTGCTGTAAAATTTCTTTTGCACCGGCTAATTGGCGTACATACATATACATCGCTTCGCGATCATCTCTTGAGATTGTCGTTGCCAGTCGGTCGAAAACAGTTTCTTCAATTTCTTTGATAAAGCTGTCGTAGCCGTCAGCAAACTCTTTTGTCCAATCATCAATGTGATCTTCACTGTTTAAGGTGAAAGAAAAACCAAGGTTTTCATAACGTTCCGACTGTTTTAAATCATCATAAAATACATCAAAACCTTCAATTAAATCCGCTTTATTGAGTACGACATAAACCGGAATACGGGCTCCGAATTGTTCGGTAATTTCACGAACACGATTGCGCAGAATAGTGGCTAATGCTTTTCTGTCGCTATGTTTAGAACCGATTAATTTAGAAAGCTCCAATACCAATACAATACCGTTTAGCGGACGACGCGGACGTACTTTATTAATCCAGCCAAGCAGATGATGCCATAGCCCTTTAGTAATTTCTCCGATTTTATCTTCTGCTTCTTTGTCCGTGAACTGGCTAACCATTGCACCATCGGGATCGATTAAAATAGCTTCATCACTTGCCCACCAATCCACTTGATATAAGGAATCCTTCCGTAAATAATGTTTAGAGGTCCGTTCCACCGCAGTCAGCGTAAATTTTTGATTGGAACGATTGATAAAACTGGTTTTGCCTGCACCGTTAAACCCTAGAACCATATACCAAGGCAGTTGATAGATATAGTTTTTATCCGAAATATGCTCTTTTAATGCCGTCGCCATTAAATTTAAACTTTCTTCCTGATCTTTAATATAATGTAGAACTTCGTCCTGTTCTTCCTGCGATTTTTCCAGATTATTTTTTTCTTTATTCAGTTTCAGGTTTTTCAGTTGTAACTTAAGAATGGCTATTGCAGCTAATGCCAACAACACAATAACGGTAGCTAAAATTCGGCTGCCTAAGTTTATATTTTTGGCGATTTCGAAGTCCCATCCTTTTTCATTGGAAAGTCCGCTGAAACTCCAAGATGTGCCATATGTCCAGATACCGATAAATATCAAAATAAGGCATAGCACAAAAAGTACCGGTACTGAATTTCTAAGATGCATAAAAACAGGGCGAAGAAATTGTCGCACTGCTCCTAATAATTGTCTTAAGTAGTTCATTTTATTCCCTAAGTTAATTGAATTTTTAATTGGTTTAATTGAGTAAAGAAACTGTTATCCCATTGTTCAATATCATATTTCTTGCTATTTTCGAGCAATTCGTCCAGTTCGTTTAATGCCATATTGGTAATGCCTTCTGCGATGAAATAATGAATTTTATCCAGTTGTAGATAACTACGGGTACGCAAATCCGAAGATTGCTTCAGTTTTTCATCAATCGCTCTAAGGACCGCAACAAAACCTTGTGTCTGATAAATATCATCAAAATCATTCAGTTGCGAGCTATCATTGAATCCGATTGTATTTTCTTGCGCTAACCAATTTATCACATTTTGTGGTAAGAACGGTTCTCCATTTTGAAATTTTGCTGCGGCAAAATCCTTATGTTTCTCGACAAATTGTTTGGTTATATTCCGAATGGCATCGGATGCTTCATTAAATTTCAATGCCTTGCAACATTGTGCAGATAAATAACTGCCTTCAATCCAATAAGGGCTACTGACTACCGTTTTTTCAATTTTTGCTAATAATGTCGTATCAGGAGTATGAATAACAGCCTCTCGGTAATCCATTAATTTGTCAACGGCAATCGATTGCATTGGTGTAACCCCCTGAGCATTCATTTCCGGCAGTCGGGTAATATTGTGCCATAAACCGTAGCGGCGACTGATATACCCTAACTCTGCCGCCGGATCAAGCTCACAAGTCGTATCCGCTACCTGTAAATAAAACTGTTTTAATTTACGTTCATTCGTTAGATCAAAAGACGACACATCGGGAAGATTCGCCTTCTCCGCAATCGCATTTTTTCCTGTTGACGTTATTATGGAAGGCTGAACATGATTCGACGGTTCTTCGGGTTTCAATTCTTGAGACTTTTCGGAAGTCAATTTACGCAAAACTTTATTAAAAATGACCGCACTTTCCGAAATATAATCCGATAATTGAGCGGACAATTTTTGCAATAAATCCTGAGTTGCTTGATTCTGTTCCGGTGACAAAATAATTGATTTATTCAGCACGGCATCTTCAATACGATTCAATATTAATGTAATTGCACGCGCTTTGAAGCGATTAATTACATTATCTTGCGATGGTTTCGGATAAGCATTAAATAAATATTTTTCATTGAATTCGGCAAACAATGCCAAAAAATCAGCTAAATTTGCATTAGCATTTTGTTGTAGCAATGCATAACTGAAATACTGCAATACTTTATAATCTTTGCATACTTCTGTTAAATATTGCATGGAACTATTAATGAGAAGCGTCCAGTCGATCGTATCATGTTGCAGCGAACCGAATTTTATTACCTGTTCATCAATAGCGACATATAATTTACTTTCTTCGTCAGGTTCACCGACCGGCGAATTTATAGTTTGTATATCTTGCAATATATTTTGATATTTCATATCACCAACCGCATTCTTTTCTGATCGAGGCAATTCGGGAAGCCAATCCATTATTCTTGAAAGTGAATTTACGATTTTCTTGAGGAATCACTATGTTAAAACGTTCAATATACAACATAGATTTTAATTGTTGGATTGCATATAAACCTCGCCCGGCATCCAGTAAATAACCGCGTTCCGTATTTTGCCAACTGATATTGGATATAGATTTTCCATTTGTTTCATCTTGAATTTCTACTTGTAAAGGATTTCTCTTAACCGGATCCTTTAATGCTATCTGGAAACGAGTGATGTTATCTCTGCAAGCAATATAAATCGCTGCGCCGGCATTATGGTTTTCGCTGCTCAGTGCAATTTGTAATTCTTCTTCCGATTCGACCGCACTTTCAGTCTGACTTTGAGCAAGTGCAAAAATATCACTCACTGTATTAGGAATAACCGAATTAATACTATTTTTATCAATAAGCTGCGAACGTACGGGGGTATCGAATGCATTATCAAAACAGGCTAAACGTTTAACGTTCGATTTAATTGTTCTGCACTGCTCACCTTTTCCACTTTCTTGATTATCCGCCCAAACGAGAGGATGAGTAAAAACCAAACAAGAAAGCAATAATATTTTTTTTAATTTAAAAATGTGATTAACCATTTTTTCTTAACCCATATTTTTGGCATTTATAATTTAATGTGCGACGCGGTATATTCAGTTTCTCTGCCGATATTCTCTGACTCCAATTTGATTTTACCAAAGATTGGCGAATCAATGATCTTTCATAAAATGCTACGTTCCATTCCAAACTGTCAGGTTGGTACCAATCGCGTTGAGATAAAATATCATCAATATCCGATTTTTTTATTGAAGAAAACGAACCACATCGGTTAAACGCCAATGTCACTAAAAACTTCATTTGTTTAATCTCGCTAATACGTTTTTCATTTACAATATGTAGTACTACGTCATGCGAGAGCATATCAATATTCGACGATTGCGCAAATTGACGTAAAAATAACTCTCGATTTTCTACTGCCGCTATTCTATTCGGCAGTATAATTTTATCTTCACTAAAGAATCGCAATTGATTCTGTTTATCCATAAAAAACGTATTGGTGACCGTTAATATAATTTTTACCTGACTATTCATCAATTTTTCTTGGGATAATAACTTAATGAGTCGTTCAATCAAATAATCGGTTAAACATTCAATATTATTAATCAATAAGGTATCTTTTTTATCTCTTTGAATAAGTTCAAACTTATGTTTAATGATTTCATTTAATTGAATTACATTATTAACCTGCAATAAGTCTATTTCCTTCAGTTCCGTTAGTCCTAAACTTCGTAATTGATGAATAATATTAACCAGATGTCTTTTGCCATATCCTGCTTCAGCAACCATGGCGACGTTACGATCATATAATGCGAGATCGGCAAGACGACGTTTAAAGCGTTTACCTGATGCAGTTTCATCAATCCAATGTTGTTCAATGTAATTTCGTTGATGCAACTCATAATCATGTAATCGATTTTTGTTAAGTGCTTGAGAAAAATACAAGCACTGTTCTTCTAATTGCCTGTTTGCCTGATGTAACAACGCCATATTCAGAAAACTCTCAGCAATTAAAGAAAGTTCAGATAAAAAAGTATTGTTATTTAACCGCACTTTATCTTTACCATAAATCGCGAAAATACCGATATTTCTTATAGGAAACAATACGCAATATTTATCACCACCCCATTTTTGGGAATATTGTTTAAAGCTGGAATCATCCGGATAAGAAACGACTTTATTCGATAAAAACTTTCTGTTTTCAGCAAAACTCAATACCAAAGGGTTCATATAATCATTTTGTTTAAAATGAGTGAACCCATTTAATTCTATGAGTCCTTTATCCACAGCACTATAGGAAAAATAAGCAACTTGAATATCATTATATTGTTCTTTCAGATACTGAATAATTGCCGCTACTTTATCCTTGTTATGATTTTCTTTAATCAGTGCTAATAATAATTCAGCTAACACCATAAAGTTATTACAATATTGAGTTAATATTTCTAATAATTTCTGAAGAATAAGAATCTAATAACATACTATAAATAAAGTATATCAGTGCCAAAACCATACAAGCTCCCCCCAAAAAATATTTTGTCGGAATAGGTTGCTTAACCGAATAATCTTTTTGGTAAAGGTGGACTGAGTTATCGCGTTCATAGTCATATCCACGTATGGCTCGTAGCGTTTTCTGCAATTTAATCATCATATTTTGAAGATTTTCCTGCCCATGATCCCGAAGGGCGTATTGACCTTGGAATCCCAACGCCAAGCAAATATACATAAATTCGAGCAATTCTTGGTATCTTTCCGGTTCTAACATCGTACGCGATAAAATGGAATAGAATTTTTCGCCGCCCCACGTTTCATTATGGAAATAAGAAAGTAAAGAGCGTTCGCCCCATTTAGAATCTTTTCCCCAAGACGTATTCATTGCCATCTCGTCAATAAAGGTACATAGACAATAACGAAAAGATAACTGAAATGCGCTGTCATAATTCAGCATTTTTACCTTTTCAGAAACCGCTATAATTTCATTCTTCATCCGATTATAAAATGCCTGAATATTAATGTTAGTGAGTTTATTTGCCCGTAATGCAACTGCCAATAGCGGATTTGCCAATTCAACGAGCGGATTATAACTACCGGTTTGAATTTGAAAATCATAGTCAATATCATAGTCTGTTTTTTCAACTTCATCATAAAGGAGAGATGTTTTCTCTTGAACAATCGGTAAGCTATTAGCAATATGAATATTATTTACCGATATCTCTGAAGAAGTATTGTAATGACTTAACTCTCTTCTGCTCTCTGTCATACTAAAGCTCCTCGAATAGCCCAAAATTCGATTTCTAAATCCGGATAATTGCCGGCAATATGAAAGCCAAATCCGGCGGAAGATATAACGCTATTCCAATAGGGTGACGTTTTATCCAATTGAAAATACACGAATCCCGAATGATACGGCAAGTAACGCGGTGCAACAGGTAATGATTGCAACGGGATACCGGGTAATTGCAAATGAACTAATTTATTAATTTGCTCAATGCTGGAAATTTTAGTCTGTTGTACAAACTGTGTGCGTAGTAATTCCGGCTGCAATCTGGCTTTAACGGCAATAATAAATTCCGCATCACGATAAAGGGAGTTGTCTTTCACTTGTGCAGTATAAATACCGTATTGATGTGCGGTTATCGGTAACGGTAAAGCTTTGGCATTGCTGACCACACTTAAGTAAGACTTAACATCGGAATAAAGCGGCTCAAGAGATGTATGAGGAGAAACATGAATATAATCATAAAATTGCTCCGATATACGTTCTTCTAAAGCAAATGTGGATAATTCCCCCTGCAACGATGCAAGAATTTCATAAGCCCTGCTTGGATGCACTTTAGGGGATTTTGCTAAAAATTTAAACAGTGGTAATGCTCGATTTAAACTTAGCAGCATTAAAAAATCATTAACATCCGCAACCCCTGACTGCTCCGGACTACTCATTCTATTTGCCAAATACTTTGCTCTTAATGCAATGAGCTCCGTCAATTCCAAGAGTTTGGATGAAAACCGGGTCAATGCTTGAAGTGCGATCGCTGCCGGATAAAATGTTTCATCTAAAAGCACCTGATTATTTAAAGTCACATCTTTGATCCTAGCAATCGGTAAGGTCGCATAATTACTTAAATCATCGGTTTCCAACTTAAGAAAATATTGATTTTTGATTAATTCCAGCTGAGCATAATCACCGGATTCACTGTGCACATCCTTTATTTCGGTAAAAAGAGCTTCACCACGATAATCAATCAATGAATCATTAGTAATTTGATGTGCGATTTCCGCATTACCTTCAATATTCAGCGGCAAACACAAATAAATTATTTTTCCGACCGCACTTGTTTTTATTTCAAGCGGGGCCGGCAATTCATCAGTGATCGGTAAATGGAATAGTGTCCCGTCAGGCATTACACCTTTACATTCGGATAACGAAAACTTGCCGTATGTTAAATGTTGTACTTCAACAGACAGCTGTTCAAAACCGAAATTAAATGCGGCCGTTTCCAGTGTCTGTTTTACTTGAGATGCGAAAAAACGACTTTCTTGTTGAAAATGATGGGGACGAATAAATAATCCCTCTTTCCACAATACTCTATTTGTTACTGTCATGGATTAATTATCCTTATGGATTTCCACTTTAGAATCTAATACGCGAATTAACAATGGGTAACTTTCGCCGCCTTTCGGATTAACCTGTACGATACCTTTCCATTTGCGGTTCTCATAACCGTTAAACAATGCAACCACACCGATATAGTAGGTTTTTTCATTAAGCGGTTCGGCATCAATAAATCTGAATTGATTCGGCGCTACAATTAGATCAATGCTCGAGACGTAGGTTTTCCCTAATGATTCATCAAAATCATTGCCGACAAAATCATCATATGCGCTACTTAAAAATAGTGATTTATCCATTAATTGGAAGACTTTTAACTTGACCGGTGTCGCACGCCAATCAGGCTTGCCCTTTTCCTGTTCAATGCTATTTTTTGCACCTGAACTGCTTGCTTTCGCATTTTTTCGGTAAGTTTCATTATCCAATTTACGTACTTTATTGCTTGATTCATTGGCAAAAAACTCACTATTATAAGGCATATCCACCTCATCACTTACGGAAGTCACACTGTCATCAGCTTCGGAATACAAATTAATATTCGCTCTATCCGTAGCATAAATAGAAAGCGAATAGGTTGACGGTTTTGATAAACGAGGATTCGTTTTCGGATCATTGGAACTACATCCGGCTAGAATACTTGCCATACCGATAAACACAGCGAAATGTTTTAATTTCATAATTTTTCCTATAAGGTTATTTAATAAAAAATAGCGGATCTAAGATCCCTCTTGGAGCTGGTTCTTTATTTTCCGTTTCATCTAAAAGTGCGGTCGATTTTGTCAAATTTTCAGCAATTTCGACCTTATGATAAATTGAACTTGGGATATGCGGTTCAACCGGTAATACTCTCGGCTCCTCACTTAAAATACTCGGCTCATAAGATTCAATGTTTGTATTAATATATTCATTGATTATCTTGTAATACTGGGCCTTATCTATCGAGTCAGGCGCCGCAATCTGCGATAGCATATCCATTTCATCCGCCACTTCATTTTCCAGAAAGTGCAACGGATCTAACTCAAATTGTTCTCGTTTTAATGTTAATAATTCGTTGCCCGTCGGAGCTGTTACATTATCATCCAAATTATTAGTCATATATTGATGAGAATCCGCCGACAATAGCATTGCATCGGTAGTTTTTACTAAATGATATAAATCATCCTGTAAATTAACATTATCACTTCTTTCAGTATAAATCTGTACTCTTAAATCATAATTTGCTATAGAGATAATATCATCATTTTTTAAGCGAATTACCGCACCAACCGGAACAGGAACGGTTGTACGATTAATAAAAATATGCCGACTGTACGCTAATAAACAATAATCGCCATTATAGAACCTTATCTCAAATTCAATATTTTCGATTTCATTTTTTAAATTATTAATGTACCAATCGGCATTTTTTGCTGATCCGACAATGCCGCCTCTTTGATCGAATTGGCAACGGGGAAACGTTCCCATTTCCAACATTGAGGCACTTGTAACCATAAGCTGGAGTCTATGCATACTACGCCTGCCCAGTTATAATAACTTGCTTCATTTTTACCTGCTGTTCGGAGTTGGCATTTAATAATGTACTCCAACCTAAAAAACCGGACTCATTACTGCCTAATACAAAATTTGATTGCACTTGCGGTTGTAATCCTAAACATAAATCATAAGGCAGTTGATCTTTTAATAAGAATTTCATAATTTCTTTTAATTCAGTAAATTTCTTACCTGAAGGTAAAAATTGATGAAAACATTCCGTATCCAGACCGTTAATATTAATTCTAAATTTATTAGTAAAAGAAGTTATTACTTTTCCGATAACAAAGCTGTCGCCCAATACCATATTTCGAGTACCGAGCCGGTTTTGCTGTTCTTTATCAATGCCAACCAATTGGCGTTCATATTCATTAATACTAATATCCGTTAAATCAAAATAATGCCGAATAATTTTCGCTAACACATCGGCAGTACGTACATTTGATTGAATCACCCCGACATAAAACAGTAATTTACCCCAATTAATATCAATAGTGTTCAAGTGATGCCGGTTAACACCAATCAAACTCAAAATTCGTTGAGAAAAATTATCCGATAAATCACTTTGAAACCGAATGTAATATTTATACTTACGCCAAATACTATATAGCAATGCAATCAAGTGGTGATTAAAAAAATCTAAATATGTTTTTCTAATCGTATCCTGATTATAAGACTCATAAGCTATCTCACTCAATAAGGTTCCCGGTAAAGGCCCGTTTGCGCCTTGTAATCCCAAAAAATTTACTATCATTTCAACTTTTGGAGATAATTTCTCTGTCTTAATACTTATTTTTTCGATATCGCTGGTCGGAAAATGAATCAACGGATTACTTTCAAAACAAAATAAAGAGTCATCCATTGAACATTTATCAAAATCTTCAAGGTCAAAATTATATTTTTTAGCAAATATTTCAATCAGTTGATAAAAACTAAAATCAATCAAATTATCTGCTGCAAGGTCGTTTTCCAGTCCCATTTAAATATCTCATTATTATTAATATTAACAATTTCCAATTCATGAAATGAATTGATAGTACCGAATAAACGAAAAAACTCGGAAAGTATCGTGCCAAATAAAAAGACCTCACCCTCACATAAAAATTTATCACCTTCAATTTTGATAACTGACTTTAACCCGCGATAAACAACGCCCTTAATAATACGATCAGCGGAGAATGTATCAATTTCTCGGATAGCCTCTAAACGTTGTTCCGTCCGACGCTTAGACTGCAAATCAAATACTCCACTAAAATCGTAAGCCATTAATGCCTCTTTTAAAACATCTAAATTATTTAATGAAACATAATTTAAGGAAAGATTCGCGATTAACTGCCACTGCAAGCTGCCGTCTAATGAAGGACGCACGGTTGTTCTCGGTCGAGTAATGTTTTCAAAATTGATATAGGAAGGCGTATCCTGTGAAGGAATACAAATATCACCAATCCCTAAATTTTCAGGTAAATGTCCATTTGTACACTGCAATTCAACAGAAATTGTTTCGTTATGTTGCAAGTCAAACTCATTACCTTTGGAAACAAAAGCGATGTAATGATCATAACCTCCTTTCATATTCTCTTTTAGAAGAATTTTATAGAACGGTAAAGCCTGTTTGTCATCTATACTATGAGCAAATGTTTCAAAACGTTCATAAAGTGAAAGCTGCTCAGTCTTCCCCGCATATTCATTAAGTTTAACGCCACTGACTTTTTTTATATCAAATACATCAAAATGTGCTCTCGTTGTCCCTGCCGGAATAATAGGATATGTTGTTTTTTTGCCGTTTAAATTGATAGGAATAGCATCATTATCAAATAAATTAATAATTGGCGAACAATATAATGAAAAATCATTCAAGGTTAAAGTCAGATCACGTGGTATCGGACGGTTAAATTTAAAAAGCAATTTAAAATTTTCCGTACCAATGCTTTTCAAGTAATAATTCAGATTTTTTAATTTAAAAAAATAAAATTTTTTAGGAAAAAAGAAAAACTCCTGAATTAATCGATGCCCTTCAAAAGCATTCTCAGGGTACGGAATCAATGCATCATGATTAGATATTCCTTGTTGTTCAACACAATCAAGAGGCAGAACAATTTCTCTATCGCCTACCCGTACAGAAATTTTATCCAAATAGTTGAATAACCATTGATAACAGGTCAACGCACTATAATCACTACCGGATAAATGAATGGTCAAATCATCACACTCTAATGAAACAAAATTATTTTCCGAAATATTATTCAGCTGTAACTCTAATATTGTTGCCTTGGAAGTAATATTAGACTCAACAGAATGCAGCACTAAGGGATAAACTGCGACATCCATCGTTGTTTGAAAACGACAAGGAGTACCGTCAACCGGTTTAGAAAGAACAAATGTACCTTTCGGTATAATATGTTTCGTTGTAATAGCCCGCTCTTTAGGCGAGAAACGAATCATTGAACAACTCGGTAATGGTCGCAAATAGTTCGGCCAAAGCAATTGGAGCATCGACTGAGTTAATTCCGGAAAACTGTCCTGAATTTTTTCTCTTAATCGTGCTGTAAGAAATGCAAAAGATTCAATGATCCGTTCAGCTTCAGGATCAATAATTTCATCGGATAGAAAACGAGATAAGTGCGGATGGATTTGAGAAAAATATTTGCCGTCTTTTTTAAGAAAGTCTAACTCCGCTCTAAAAATTTCTTTTAACGACATTATTAAATAACCCTAAATTTTTTAGTTGCACTGTCCAAAATAATATTCAGCTCAGTCAACTCACTTTGCCTTTTAAGTAGGACAGTACAGGTAATCCTAAAATTCAGCTGCAAAACATCATATTGATCGGGAACATACTCAATACGAGAAATTCGTACTCGAGGCTCGTATCTATCAATATTCTGCCGAATATCACCGATAACAGTTTGACTTAAACTGTGTGTATTAGCCGTCGCATCATTGAAATCTTTTAATCCAAAGGTAGGGGCACACAATGTGCACCCTTGCTTTGAATTTAATACCAATTCAATATTTTGTTTAATTGAAGATATTAATTCATCAATTATTTCATGACCTGTCTGTAGAATAATCGAATCTGTTTCTGTTGACGTTGCTTTTAAACGAGTCCAAAAACCCACTTGACATTACACCTTATTTTTCATCAATATCCAATCGACCAACCAATGAAAGATCGAAACTGGCTCCCATATATTTAAAATGTGGGCGAACAGATAAAGACACTTTATACCAACCCGGTTCCCCCTCTACACTAGATACAACAACTTTAGCTGCACGAAGAGGACGACGGCTACGTACTTCCGCCGGCGGATTTTCCTGATCTGACACATACTGTTTCAACCAGACATTTAATTCTCTCTCAAGGTCTTGGCGTTCTTTCCAAGAACCGATTTGCTCACGTTGTAATACTTTTAAATAGTGAGCCAAACGATTCACAATAAACATATAGGGTAATTGCGTACCTAAGCGATAATTAGTTTCAGCCTGTTTGCCTTCTTCAGTATTTTGGAATTTTTTCGGTTTTTGTACAGAATTTGCCGAGAAGAATGCCGCATTATCACTGCCTTTACGCATAGTGAGCGGGATAAAACCTTCATCAGCCAATTCAAATTCTTTTCGATCAGTAATTAATACTTCTGTCGGAATTTTAGCCTGAAGCTGACCGAAAGATTCAAATAAATGAACCGGTAAATCTTCCACCGCACCGCCACTTTGAGGACCGATAATATTCGGACACCAGCGATATTTAGCAAAACTGTCAGTAACTTTAGAAGCCATCAAAAATGCAACATTACTCCACAGATAGTTATCGTGTTTTCCTGCAATAGTCTCTTGGTAATTAAAAGTTTTAGTCGGATTTTCAATAGGATCATAAGGCAAGCGAGATAAGAAACGTGGCATCGTAAGAGCAAGATATTTAGAATCTTCAGACTCACGTAAAGAACGCCATTTGGCATAACGGGGACCTTCAAAAATATCTTTAACTTCTTTAATCTCAGATAATGATGCATAGCTGTCTAAGCCGAAAAATTCAGGCCCTGCCGCAGAAATAAATGGCGCATGAGACATTGCTCCCACAGAAGATACATATTGCAGTAATTTGATATCCGGCGTTGACGGTGTAAACGTATAGTTACCTACAATAGAAGCAACCGGCTCGCCACCGAACTGACCGTAATTTGCGGAATAAACGTGTTTATACAAACCGCTTTGAGTAATATCCGTAGCGTATTCAAAATCATCCAATAACTCTTCTTTCGTTACATTTAAGATTTCAATTTTAATGTTTTCACGAAAATCAGTACGATCAACCAATAGTTTTAAGCCTCGCCAAGCAGACTCTAAATCTTGCACTTTTTTGTTATGTAAAATCTCATCGACTTGGTGACCGATTTTTTCATCAAGGCGAACAATCATCTCATCAACTAAATTCTTATTAACCACCGCATCCGCACGATCGCTTTTCAAAATTTCAGAAATAAATTCGGCGATCCCACGTTGTGCAATACCATAATCTTCATTTTCCGGTTTAAAACGAGTTTGCTCCAAGACCTGATCGAGCAAACCGGTTGACTGCTGTGATTCAGCTTGAGTTGCTACTTGCTGTTTAGTTGCCATTTATAAATCCTTATCTGTTCTTATTTTTTATCACCGTCTAAAATAATTGCTAATTCTTTTTCCAATGCTTCCCGAGCATTCGGATCGGCAATTAAATCTTGTAGTTTATTTCTAAACGCAGGAATATTACCCATCGGACCTTTTAATGCTAACAGTGCTTCACGCAATTCCAGCAGTTTGTTTAATTCAGGTACTTGTTTAACAATATTATCAGGATTAAAATCTGCGATACTCTCAAATTTTAAGCTCACACTCAAATCTTGGTTTTCCGCATTATCTTCTAAACGGTTCGGCACTGCGACATCAATCTTTAACTCAGATTGCTTCATGACCGCATCAAAATTATTTTTATCAATAGAAATCGTCTCTCTCTCTTCAATGCTGAGTTCTTCCGGATTACCTTTAAAATCACCGGTCACCAATAACTTTAACGGCAATTCAACTTCACCCTGCTGATTACCTGTCGCCGGCGTGTATTTAATATTAATACGCTCTTTTGGTGCAACTGAACCATTTTTTGACATATTCAACCCTCTCGTTAAAATATAAAAACCAAACCTGATTAATCAATAGTTAAACTTGCATGACCTTCAACAATGATACCGCCATGCGCCGTTTTACTGCCGGTAATAGCAACGGGAATACCATTAATAGTAAAAAGACTACTACCTGTAACAATAACATCAACGCCGGAACCGCAGCGGCATTTATCACCGACAATAGCAACAGGCACACCGTTTATAGTCGGACGACCTGAAGCCTCAACAATAACCTCACCACCCGTATGTTCAGGACAAGAATGGTAATGTCCGTGTAACGCAATTTTTGCCATAATATTCACCTATTTGAATGATAGGTTTGATTATATGAAATAGCATACAGTAAATCAATGATATTTATTTTCATAAACCGAACAAAAATTTATTTTGCCTGATGATATCATAGCCATAACTAAAGCCTTATTGGCTTTAAAAGTGCAGAGAGTTTTAGCCACGTTTTAATAATTTTATCCAACCATGCCTGAATGCGTTTTTCCGTTTTCTTTTCGTTGTAAGTGTGCTGCGGAAATAGGCTGAATTGATAAAGCTAAAATAGTCATAGCTCGGATAATTCCGAATAAATTCAAACAAAGCGTGATTCTGATATGGGCAAACCAAGCGATAAATTCGCCGTTTTCCGCTGCCCATTTTTCTATTACTGCTTTATTTTTTCTAACAGCTCCGATGTCCGCTGTTTAAATTGTTTAGTCTCATAATAGCCTTTAAAGTTTTCTCCCGTTTTGTCGGTAAATCTAACCACTAATCTCACGTCATCAGCATTAATACGGTTTTCATTAAGATAGAAGGTGACTTCTTTGGCTGCCGGTGCGTAGTAAAACTTAGTAATGACTTTCCCCTGCGACGATCCCCATTGATAGACATTAATGATTAGGTTAGAGACTGTCGGCGGGCTGTATCTGAACTCAGCACAGCTGATACGGTAATAACCTTTACTAATTTCAGTCACCTGTAATCCGGATTGAATATCATATTCGTACAGTTCTTTTTCAAAACCGCGACTGATGAATAAATAATCTGCGATTTCCTTATTCATTGTCAATGCCGGACCGGGTATCCGCTTTTTATCGTCTAAATACAAAAAGTGCGGTCAGTTTTTCGGAAAATTTGAGAAAAAAGAAAGAAACGCCTCATTTTCCTGCATGATTACTTCCGGATTATTTGCTAACCATGCTTGAATTTTCGCTTCAGTTTTCTTTTCGTTGTAGCCGCGATCGGGGAAAAAGCTGAAACGGTAGAAAAAGCGGTTGGCGTAGTCGCTCCACAATGTTTTTTCTTTGTGAAAATAGCGCTCGAATTCCGCCGGATTTGAGCTACTTAAATAATCGTTAAGAAAATTTTGTAGCACATAATTTTGATTTTCACAGGCGGGCCAGTGAATCCCCAAATCCACTTCCGTCCATTTGCCTGCTTTGCTTTCGTGGGGAATGCGTAACACCAACGCCCC
>NZ_SLYB01000036.1 GCF_004340985.1 Cricetibacter osteomyelitidis | reverse complement strand
CTTTTCAAAGCAATTTGATAAAAGTGGGTTTATCTTTTTACTTTTTTCACCTTTCTCTTGATATTCCCTTTCAGATAACCACACAAGCAGTCATTTTCCCTGATTTTTTTGCAAATACTCTAGACGAGCATAATTTGAGCCATAAACAATACAAAAAAGCCCATACCACCAGGGCGATTTTCTTGATATTTTGTGCCACGGCTGCAAGGAAGCATTGCATTTGGACTTTGGATAGCCCTCTATAACGGGCATAACGGTGTCCGTGATGTTGTTTTGCGTCGGCAAAGCTGCGTTCTACCGTTTCCGCTCGGCGTTTGTAAAGGTTTCTGCCTTGCTCCGATACTCTCACTGCGTTGGCATTGTCCACCGCATCTTGATAGATATGCCTTGTGATGAGCCGTTCGGCTTTTTGGTTTTGGGTGCATTGCGTGCTAAGCGGGCACGTTTGACAGTATTTGGGGTTGGATTTGTAGGTGTGATAACCTTCTCGGGTTGTGGTGCTGTAGACGAGCGATTGTCCGGCAGAGCAGGTGTAGCTGTCGGTTTGGCCATCATAGTTGAACGCACTTTTTCGTAAGGCGTTCTTGCCTTTGGTTGGGCGACGATAGCCAAATACGCCGATAATCTTGCGGCGGGCAAGGCTTTCGGTAACGGGGGCGGTAAAATAACCTGCGTCAAGCCCGACGGCTTTGGGCTTGAACTGAAAGCGTTTTGTGGTGGCATCAAGGCGGGCGATATAGGGTTGGCTGTCATTGACATTCCCTGCCGTGGCAAAGGTATCTAAAATAATCCCGAATTTCCCATCGACTGTACGGTGGTCAAGATAGAAGAAGCCTTTGGGCTTGTTATCTCGGTGCATATACCCGCTTTCAGGGTCGGTATTACTGACTTTGGTGTCTTTGACTTCAACGGCTCTTTCACTCGCCTTTAACGGCTTTTTTCCTTTTTCTTCCCGCACTTTTGCCACATCTTTGTTGAGCATTTCAATGTATTGACTGACACGCACTTCACGCTTTTCATTATGCTTTTTGTTCTTATTAGCATTGGCTTTCAAATGCGTACTGTCGGTGAAAAGATATTTTCCGCCCACTAAGCCTTTTTCCATTGCCTGCCAAACGATATGGGTAAAAATACGCTCAAACACATCCGTGCCGTTAAAACGGCGAATACGGTTTTGGCTTAAGGTGCTGGCATCAATCACTTTTTCCGTTAGGTTCATCCCCAAAAACCAACGGTAAGCGACATTGACTTCAATCTCTTTGACTAATTGGCGTTCACTTTTAATGCCGAAAAGATAGCCGAGTAGCATTATTTTGAACAAGCGAACAGGGTCAACGGCAGGGCGACCGTTATCGTGGCAATACAGATGGGCGACTTCATCGCGGATAAACTCAAAATCAATGGCTTTAGCCACTTTGCGGACAAGATGGTCTTTGGGAACGAGTTGTTCGAGACTTATCATCTCGAGTTCATATTGTGGAGAGACGGTATTTTTGAGCATAGACATTTCCTTTTTCGATATGCCTATTAGATCAAACCTCTAGATATATGTCTAGAGGTTTGTCAGCGGTCTGAGCCCTAGCATACGCTAGGGCTTTGATTCATTAGCGAATTTATTCGTCATCTGCCATATTGAGCATTTCAGCTAAACTTGCTGTCGCATCTTCAATTACAGACGGGCTGTTTTCCGCCATAAATTCTTCCACTTCTTCATCGCTAACCAATACCGGTGCAACGCCCTCTACACGAGTTTTGATGCGGTTTTGGTGATAGGCGAAACCGGTACCTGCCGGAATTAAACGACCAACGATAACGTTTTCTTTTAAGCCGCGTAATTCGTCACGTTTACCTGCCACTGCCGCTTCGGTTAACACGCGAGTGGTTTCTTGGAAGGATGCCGCCGAGATGAATGACTCGGTTGCCAATGATGCTTTGGTAATACCAAGCAATTCACGTTCAAATTCCACCGGCGGTTTGCCTTCGGCTTCGCGTTGACGGTTAACGATTTTTACACGTGCCACTTCAACTTGTTCCCCTTCAAGGAATTCGCTGTCATAAGCTTTAGTGACGATACCTTTACGCAACATTTGACGAACGATCACTTCGATGTGCTTATCATTAATTTTTACCCCTTGTAAGCGGTAAACTTCTTGCACTTCGTTCACGATGTAATCAGTTACTGCATGTACGCCGCGTAAACGTAAAATATCGTGCGGTGTTTCAGCACCGTCGGAGATCAAGTCACCGCGTTCTACCATCTCACCTTCAAATACGTTTAATTGACGCCATTTCGGAATCATTTCTTCGTAGGCTTCGCCTTCCGCCGGAGTGATTAACAAGCGGCGTTTACCTTTGGTTTCTTTACCGAAGGACACGATACCGGAGATTTCTGCCAAAATTGCAGGCTCTTTCGGTTTACGCGCTTCAAATAAGTCTGCTACGCGCGGAAGACCACCAGTAATATCTTTCGTCCCCACCGACTCTTGTGGAATACGTGCTAATGCATCACCCAGTGAGACTTCTGCACCATCGTCTAAAGTCACAATGGCTTTACCTGGTAAGAAGTAAGTGGCTGCAATGTCAGTACCTGGGATTAAGATATCATTACCTTTGGCATCCACTAATTTCAATGCCGGACGTAAATCTTTACCTGCGGTCGCACGTTCACCCACATCTTGTACTACAATCGATGATAAACCGGTTAAGTCATCGGTTTGACGGGTTACGGTTAAACCGTCCACAATATCCACAAATTTTACAAAACCTGATACTTCAGAAATAACCGGCATGGTATGCGGATCCCAGTTAGCGACCACTTCACCGGTCGTCACTTCTTGACCTTCGCCTTTATTCAAGATTGCACCGTAAGGCACTTTATAGTGCTCTTTCGTACGACCGAAAGCGTCGATAATGGTCAATTCGGTGTTACGGGAAGTTAATACCAATTTACCTTCGTTATTAGTTACGGATTTCACGCCGCTCAAACGAATCGTACCGGTATTTTTCACTTGGATACTGGACTCTTTCGCTGCCGCAGATGCCGCACCACCGATGTGGAACGTACGCATGGTTAACTGTGTACCCGGTTCACCGATTGATTGTGCCGCAATAACACCCACGGCTTCACCTTGGTTAATCAAGTGACCGCGAGCCAAATCACGACCGTAACATTTCGCACACACACCGAAGTCTGTGTTACAGGTTACAACGGAACGTACTTTAATGCTATCCACAGAGTTTGCATCAATCACATCACACAATTTTTCATCTAATAATGTGTTACGCGGAATTAATACTTCGTTTGTACCCGGTTTTAAGATGTCTTCAGCTGCAACACGACCTAATACGCGATCACGCAATGCTTCTTTAACATCACCACCTTCGATAAGCGGTGTCATCACGATACCTTCGTGCGTACCACAGTCATCTTCAATGATTACTAAATCTTGTGCCACATCAACCAAACGACGGGTTAAGTAACCGGAGTTCGCTGTTTTTAACGCAGTATCCGCCAAACCTTTACGTGCACCGTGGGTTGAAATAAAGTATTGTAATACGTTCAAACCTTCACGGAAGTTCGCAGTAATCGGAGTTTCGATGATCGAACCGTCCGGACGTGCCATCAAACCACGCATACCTGCTAACTGACGAATCTGTGCGGCAGAACCACGTGCACCGGAATCCGCCATCATAAAGATGCTGTTGAATGAAGCTTGTTTTTCAGGGTTCCCTTCACGGTTGATGACTTCTTCCGAGGAAAGGTTTTCCATCATCGCTTTCGCTACACGTTCGTTAGCTGCCGCCCAAATATCGATCACTTTGTTATAGCGTTCGCCCGCGGTAACAAGACCGGATTGGAATTGCTCTTGAATTTCCGCAACTTCTGCTTCTGCGGCTTCGATAATGCTGTATTTCTGTTCCGGGATCACCATATCGTCGATACCGACTGATGAGCCTGAACGTGCCGCATAAGCAAAACCGGTGTACATAATTTGGTCAGCGAACATCACGCTTGGTTTCATACCCAAACGACGATAGCTTTCGTTGATCAATTTAGAAATCGCTTTTTTGCCTAAAGTTTGGTTGAACAAACTGAACGGCATACCTTTTGGTGCAATCATCCATAAGATTGAACGCCCAATAGTGGTATCCGTTAATTTAGTTTCACCTACCCATTCACCGTTTTCATCTTTGTGATATTCGGTAATACGCACTTTCACACGGGAATGTAATTCTGCCTGACCGGTACGATACGCTTTTTCCGCTTCGCGCGGGTCTTGCAACAACATGCCTTCGCCTTTACCGTTCACTTTTTCACGGGTCATATAGTAAAGACCCAATACCACGTCTTGTGACGGCACAATAATCGGCTCACCGTTCGCCGGTGATAAGATGTTGTTGGTGGACATCATCAACGCACGTGCTTCTAATTGGGCTTCCAAAGTCAATGGTACGTGTACCGCCATTTGGTCGCCATCGAAGTCTGCGTTAAACGCCGCACACACTAATGGGTGTAACTGAATCGCTTTACCTTCGATCAAAATCGGTTCAAACGCCTGAATACCCAAACGGTGCAAGGTTGGTGCACGGTTCAATAGAATCGGGTGCTCGCGAATTACATCTGCCAAGATATCCCATACAATAGCGTCTTCACGCTCAACCATTTTCTTTGCTGCTTTAATAGTCGAAGCGAAGCCGCGGCTTTCTAATTTTGCATAAATAAACGGACGGAATAATTCCAACGCCATTTTTTTCGGTAAGCCGCATTGATGCAAATGCAGATAAGGACCTACGGTAATAACGGAACGGCCTGAATAGTCAACACGTTTACCCAATAAGTTTTGACGGAAACGACCCTGTTTACCTTTGATCATATCTGCCAAAGATTTTAATGGACGTTTGTTAGAACCGGTGATTGCACGACCGCGACGACCGTTATCTAATAACGCATCCACAGATTCCTGTAACATGCGTTTTTCGTTACGCACGATGATATCCGGTGCGATTAAGTCCAATAAACGTTTTAAACGATTGTTACGGTTGATTACTCGACGATATAAATCATTCAAATCAGAGGTTGCAAAACGACCGCCGTCAAGCGGTACTAACGGACGTAAATCCGGTGGTAGCACAGGTAATACGGTTAATACCATCCATTCCGGTTTGTTACCGGATTGAATGAAAGCTTCCAATAATTTCAAACGTTTAGTAATTTTCTTACGCTTGGTTTCGGAATTGGTTTCTTGCAATTCTTCGCGTAAGGTTTCGCATTGATGCTCTAAATCCATATCGCGCAACAAGGCTTGGATGGCTTCCGCCCCCATTTTCGCGTCGAATTCATCTGCCCAACGGTCTTCCGCTTCGATGAATTGTTCTTCTGTTAATAATTGACCTTTTTCCAGATCAGTCATACCGGGCTCGATCACGATGTAGCTTTCAAAATAAAGCACACGTTCGATATCGCGTAACGGCATATCTAATAATAAACCGATACGGGATGGTAATGATTTTAAGAACCAAATGTGTGCAACCGGTGACGCCAATTCGATATGTCCCATACGCTCACGACGTACTTTGGTTTGAGTCACTTCAACACCACATTTTTCACAAATCACACCACGGTGTTTTAAGCGTTTGTATTTACCGCATAAACATTCGTAGTCTTTCACCGGGCCGAAAATACGGGCACAGAAAAGACCGTCACGTTCAGGCTTGAATGTACGGTAGTTAATGGTTTCAGGTTTTTTAACTTCACCGAATGACCAAGAACGGATCATATCCGGTGATGCTAAACCGATTTTAATCACATCAAAATCTTCAGCCGTTTTTGATTGTGCTTTTAAAAACTTAACTAAGTCTTTCACAGATTTGCTCCTGTCGGAGTTAAACTTATTCAAGTGCGGTGCGAATTTCAGAAATTTTTAAAAATTTGACCGCACTTGAGCGAATTTTTAGTAGTGGGCAACAAGTACCCATCCTACGGTTTTTCTATGCTTCTTCCAATTCAATGTTCAAGCCAAGAGAACGGATTTCTTTGGTCACCACATTGAAGGATTCCGGCATACCGGCTTCCATTTCGTGGGTGCCGCCAACGATGTTTTTATACATCTTCGTACGGCCGTTCACGTCATCGGATTTCACGGTTAACATTTCTTGTAAGGTGTAAGCCGCACCATAAGCCTCAAGTGCCCAGACTTCCATCTCACCGAAACGTTGACCACCGAATTGTGCTTTACCACCCAATGGTTGCTGTGTAACAAGACTATAAGAACCGGTTGAACGAGCGTGCATTTTGTCGTCAACTAAATGGTTCAATTTGAGCATATACATATAACCTACGGTTACCGGACGCTCGAATTTCTCACCGGTACGACCGTCATACAGAGTAATTTGACCCGATGTCGGTAAGCCGCCAAGAGCAAGTAAATCTTTGATTTCTTGTTCGTGAGCACCGTCAAATACCGGTGTTGCCAACGGTAAACCTTTACGTAAGTTCTGTGCCAAACGCATTACTTCTTCATCAGTGAAGGTGCTGAGATCCACTTTTTGTGAACCGCCGCCCAAATCGTAGGCTTTTTGGATATAGCCGCGTAATTTCTCAACTTCTTGTTTTTGTTTGAGCATTACGTTGATTTGATCACCAATACCTTTCGCCGCCAAACCTAAGTGGGTTTCTAAGATCTGACCGATGTTCATACGAGACGGTACGCCCAGCGGGTTCAATACGATTTCTACCGGTTGGCCGTTTTCATCATACGGCATGTCTTCCACAGGGTTAATTTTTGAGATAACCCCTTTGTTACCGTGACGACCCGCCATTTTATCACCCGGTTGAATGTGACGTTTCACAGCCAAGTATACTTTAACCACTTTCAGTACGCCCGGTGCCAAATCATCACCTTGGATGATCTTGCTGCGTTTCACTTCAAGTTTGTGTTCAAACTCTTTACGCAATTCTTCGTATTGTTCGGCCAACTGTTCTAATTGGTTTTGTTTCGCTTCATCGCTTAGAGTTTGCTCTAACCATTTAGTGCGGTCTAATTTATCTAAGTTTTGTGCCTCTAAACCGCCTGCAATCAACAAGTCGCGAACACGGGAGAATAAACCTGCTTCTAAAATTTCAAGCTCTTCTACCAAGTCTTTTTTCGCTTGTTTTAATTGCATTTCTTCGATTTCAAGTGCACGTTTGTCTTTCTCTACACCATCACGGGTAAATACTTGAACGTCGATAACCGTACCGGACACACTGTTAGGTACACGTAATGATGAATCTTTTACATCAGATGCTTTTTCACCGAAGATGGCTCGCAATAATTTTTCTTCCGGAGTTAATTGTGTTTCACCTTTTGGTGTCACTTTACCCACAAGAATATCGCCGCCTTTCACTTCCGCACCGATATACACGATACCGGATTCGTCCAGCTTGCTTAATGCCGCTTCACCCACGTTCGGAATATCTGCAGTGATTTCTTCCGCACCCAATTTAGTATCACGTGCTACACAAGATAATTCTTGAATGTGAATGGTAGTGAAACGGTCTTGTTGAACCACGCGCTCTGACACTAACATTGAGTCTTCGAAGTTATAACCGTTCCACGGCATAAATGCCACACGGATATTCTGACCTAACGCCAATTCACCTAAATCGGTTGACGGACCATCCGCCATTACTTCGCCACGTTTAATCGGCTCGCCCAAAGATACGCAAGGAATTTGGTTGATACAGGTATTTTGGTTAGAACGGGTATATTTAATTAAGTTATAAATGTCAATACCTGCTTCACCCGGTACGGTTTCATCTTCGTTAACTTTCACTACAATACGGGATGAATCCACGTATTGAATGATACCGCCGCGTTTAGCTACAACCGCCACACCGGAATCCAGTGCAATCGGTTTTTCCATACCGGTACCCACTAACGGTTTATCGGAACGTAAAGTCGGCACGGCTTGACGTTGCATGTTCGCACCCATTAAGGCACGGTTCGCATCGTCGTGTTCTAGGAATGGAATTAACGCCGCCGCCACGGACACCACTTGTTGAGTGGAAACGTCCATATAGTGAATTTCTTCCGGACGGTATAAACCGGCTTCACCGTGTTCGCCGCGCGCAGTAACATAAGTATCGGTAAAACGGAAGTTTTCATCTAAGTTTGAGTTCGCCTGTGCGATAATGTATTTACCTTCTTCAATAGCAGATAAATACTCGATCTCTTCGGTCACCTGACCGTCAACTACTTTACGATACGGCGTTTCTAAGAAGCCGTAATTATTGGTACGAGCGTACACAGACAAGGAGTTGATCAAACCGATGTTCGGACCTTCAGGAGTTTCGATCGGACACACACGACCATAGTGAGTGGTGTGTACGTCACGTACTTCAAAGCCCGCACGTTCACGGGTCAAACCGCCCGGACCTAATGCAGAAATACGACGTTTGTGTGTTACTTCTGAAAGCGGGTTATTCTGATCCATAAATTGCGATAATTGTGATGAACCAAAGAACTCACGCACTGCCGCTGAAATCGGTTTCGCATTGATCAAATCTTGTGGTGTCACAGAATCCAAATCACCTAAAGAAAGGCGTTCTTTTACCGCTCTTTCTACACGCACCAAACCAATGCGGAATTGGTTTTCTGCCATTTCACCAACAGAACGGATACGACGGTTGCCTAAGTGGTCGATGTCGTCCACTTCACCGCGACCGTTACGGATATCAATGAGTTTACGCATCACATTGATGATGTCTTCATTACTTAAAATTCCGCTGCCGACAGATTCTTCCAGACCTAAAGAGCGGTTGAATTTCATACGACCTACCGCAGATAAATCATAACGATCATTTGAGAAGAATAAATTATCAAATAAAGACTCTGCCGCTTCTTTTGTCGGTGGCTCGCCCGGACGCATCATACGGTAGATTTCCACTAATGCACTTAAACGATCATTAGACGGATCTACACGTAAAGTTTCGGAAATATAAGAACCTTGGTCAAGATCGTTGGTAAATAATGTCTCAATGGTGTTATAACCTGCTTGAGCTAATTTCGCCAATATTTCCAAAGAAATTTCCATATTCGCCGGACAAATCACTTCACCAGTTTCAAGATCCACATAATCTTTCGCCGCAACTTTGCCTACGATATATTCGGTTGGAACCACCACTTGCGTGATATTATCTTTTTCTAACGCTTTGATATGACGCACAGTAATACGACGGCCGCGTTCAACATATACTTTGCCGTTAGCTTCAATATCAAAAGTCGCGGTTTCGCCACGTAAACGTTCCGGTACTAAAGTCATTAATAGTTTATTATTATCAATTTCAAAAACGACTTTATTAAAGAATAGTGCCAAAATTTCTTCGGTGGTATAACCTAAAGCGCGTAAGATAATGGTTGCCGGCAATTTACGACGACGGTCGATACGGGCAAATAAGTTATCTTTCGGATCGAATTCAAAATCCAACCAAGAACCGCGATAAGGAATAATACGTGCGTTATAAAGCACTTTACCGGATGAGTGAGTTTTACCTTTGTCGCTATCAAAGAATACGCCCGGACTACGGTGTAATTGTGATACGATAACACGTTCGGTACCGTTGATCACGAAAGTACCGTTTTCCGTCATTAATGGGATTTCCCCCATGTACACATCTTGTTCTTTAATATCTTTAATAGTGCCTGGTGCGGCATCTCTGTCATAGCTGACAAGGCGTAATTTTACGCGTAACGGGGCAGCAAAAGTGGTACCGCGAATTTGACATTCACGCACGTCAAATACCGGCTCGCCTAATTTGTAGCTCACATATTGTAATTCAGTACTACCGTTGTTGCTGGTAATCGGAAATACCGAACGGAATGCAGCTTCTAAACCTTGCTGACCTTCAGGATCCTGTTGAATAAATTTATCAAAAGAATCCAATTGAATAGTTAATAAATAGGGTACATTTAATACTTGCGGACGTTTGCCGAAGTCTTTACGAATACGTTTTTTCTCGGTATAGGAGTAAACCATGGGGTTCCTCTGCTTGCTGTTCAGTGGTTTTACTGCACACACATAATACTGGTGTGGCAACGCATTGATACCGTTTGTTAAATGACCGCACTCTGAACCTTACTTCTGAGTGGGTAGAACTCAAATAATTGATTTTACTTGAGAAAGAACAAAAACAACTAAACGGGAATTTGTCTCTGCTCGGATAGTACAAAATGGCTGATGGTAAACCACCAGCCATTTGCTGACGAAGTCAGGCTAAATAGATAATCAAAAATTATTTGATTTCTACTTGTGCACCCGCTTCTTCTAATTCTTTTTTCAACGCTTCCGCTTCAGCTTTAGCGATGCCTTCTTTCAATACTGCCGGTGCAGATTCAACTAAATCTTTGGCTTCTTTTAAGCCTAAACCTGTTGCACCACGTACAGCTTTGATTACTGCAACTTTGTTAGCACCTGCTGCTGCAAGAACTACGTCGAATTCTGTTTTTTCTTCAACTGCCGCTGCCGCTGCTGCCGGAGCTGCCGCTGCTACTGCTGCTGAAACGCCGAATTTTTCTTCCATCGCTGCGATTAATTCAACGATTTCTGATACTGATTTAGAAGCAATCGCTTCAATTAATTGTTCGTTAGTTAAAGACATAATAATCTATTCCTAAAGTAAATAAAGTTAAATGAGTTAAGAAACGCTTGATTAAGCTGCTTCTTGTAATTTGTCGCGTAAAGCCGCAATCGTACGAACAAGTTTGCCCGCCGCTGCTTCTTTCATTGTGCCCATTAAACGTGCAATCGCTTCTTCGTAAGTCGGCAATGTTGCTAAGAATTGAATATCTTGCAATTTACCTTCAAAGGCTGCACCTTTAACTTCAAACTTATCGTTTGTTTTTGCAAATTCACTGAACAAACGTGCTGCTGCACCCGGGTGTTCATTTGAAAACGCGATAAGTGTCGGACCTACAAACGCATCTTTCAAGCATTCGAATTCGGTGCCTTCTACTGCACGACGTAATAAAGTATTACGCACAACACGCATAGTTACACCAGCTTCGCGAGCTGATTTACGTAATTCAGTCATTTTGTCCACAGTTACACCACGGGAATCCGCGATTACTGCAGAAAGGGCACCTTTGGCTGCTTCATTTACTTCAGCAACAATCGCTTGTTTGTCTTGAAGATTTAATGCCATTGGTTTTAGCTCCTGAATACACTCCGATTTCTCGGAATTAAACAACCTAGCAATAAAGACTAGGACGACTTTCGGTGTCCAGAAGCAGAAAATTTCGTACTCTGTTCACCATCTACGCAAGATAATTAAGCAAATTTAACCGCACTTTTATAAAAATCGTACAATTAAACTCCCCTTGCGGTCTTGGACGGGGCTTGAAATAGGTCAAGCACCAACCAGATTTTAGACCAAAAAACAACCTAGTCTAAAAGAAAGGCGTAAATTATAAACATATTCTACGCCTTTGTAAATAGTTCGAGCTAATTATAAGCTGCTTTGATCAACTGCAACACCTGCACCCATCGTGGTAGAGATGCTAACTTTCTTGATATAAACGCCTTTAGCAGAAGTTGGTTTTGCTTTGTTTAAAGCGGCCAATAAAGCCTGTAAATTCTCTTTTAATTGTTCCGGAGAGAAATCTGCTTTACCGATAGTGGTATGGATAATACCATTTTTGTCGTTACGGTAACGAACCTGACCGGATTTAGCATTTTTGATTGCTTCCGCTACGTTAGGTGTTACAGTACCCACTTTCGGGTTTGGCATTAAGCCACGCGGACCTAAGATTTGACCTAATTGACCTACAACACGCATTGCATCCGGAGAGGCAATAACAACGTCAAAGTCCATTTCACCTTTTTTCACTTGCTCAGCAAGATCTTCCATACCGACTAAATCTGCACCGGCTTCTTTAGCCGCTTCAACATTTGAAGTAAATACCGCAACGCGTACTGTACGACCTGTACCGTGTGGTAACACAGTTGCTCCGCGCACATTTTGGTCAGATTTACGAGCATCAATACCTAAGTTCACTGCCACGTCAACGCTTTCTACAAATTTAGCCGTTGCGAATTGTTTTAATAATGCGATTGCTTCATTGATTTCGTAAGCTTTTGTTGAATCTACGCCGGCTTTAATCGCTTTCATACGTTTAGTTAATTTAGCCATTGATTAGTCCTCCACTACTAAGCCCATTGAACGTGCAGTACCTTCAATAGATTTCATCTTAGTTTCAATAGAAGCACCAGTCATATCAGCTGCTTTAGTTTCAGCGATTTCACGAACTTGTGCACGAGTTACTTTACCCACTTTATCTTTGTTTGGTTTACCTGAACCAGACTTGATACCTGCAGCTTTTTTCAATAATACGGCTGCCGGAGGAGTTTTAGTAATAAATGTGAATGAACGGTCAGCATAAACTGTGATCACAACAGGAATCGGTAAACCTTTCTCTAAGCTCTCGGTACGAGCGTTGAATGCCTTACAGAATTCCATGATATTTACACCTTGTTGACCTAATGCAGGTCCGACCGGTGGTGACGGGTTAGCCATACCAGCTGCGACTTGCAACTTAACATAGGCTTGTACTTTTTTTGCCATTTTAGTTTCCTCTGAATGGGTGATAACGCAAGCAAGCTTGCTCCCCTGTTGTTAAAGAACGGGTATTTTATATAAAACCCGCTAGCATTTCAAGCGAAAAACTTGAAAAATCTACCGCACTTTATATTCCACAAAATGCGAATTAATTTGCTTTCTCTACTTGACTGAATTCCAGCTCAACCGGCGTTGCACGACCGAAAATAGAAACTGAAACCTTAATGCGGGATTTTTCATAATCCACCTCTTCCACCGTACCGTTAAAGTCAGCAAACGGCCCTTCGGTAACACGAACTTCTTCGCCCGGTTGGAAAGTTGTTTTCGGTTTCGGTTTATCGCTGTTTTGTTCTAAACGATTTAAAATCAATTCCGCTTCACGATTACTGATTGGAGCCGGTTTATCCGGAGTACCGCCAATAAAGCCCATGGTATTCGGTACACTGCGCACCAGCTGCCAAGTGTAGTCATTCATTTCCATTTGAACCAATACATAACCTGGGAAAAATTTACGTTCGCTTTTACGGCGCTTACCTGCGACATTTTCGACGACTTCTTCTACCGGTACTAAAACTTCACCAAAATATTCTTCCATTTGGTTGACTTTAATGTATTCACGTAATAGCGTTGCTACACGATTTTCAAAGCCGGAAAAGGCTTGTAATACATACCAACGTTTTTTAGCTGCTGAATCTGTCATATTAGAATCTCAAATCTGTTAAGAACGTAAGAATAGATAGAATGATTGAATCAAATCCCCATAAAATCAATGAAGTAACTACCACTACTCCGATAACTATAAAGGTAGTTTGCATTGCTTCTTGACGTACCGGCCAAGTAATGCGTTTTAATTCGGTTTTTGATTCACTGAAGAAATTAAGTGCTTTTTTACCTTGATTAGTCATTGCCGCAATGGCGAGAGCAATCACTATCAATACGGCAATTCCTGCAACACGGATTGGTGTTGAATACTGATCTGCCAATTCAATATTACCGACAGCTGCGGCAATGATGATTACGGCGACCAATAACCATAGAAAGATATTTAAGCCTTTTGATTTTTTTGCTTCACCATCCTGTGCTTGAGCGACAATTTGGCTTTTTTTATTTTTTTCGATCTCTAAACTCATAATTGACCCATCAAATCATTAAAAATAGGTGTTATTTTTCTGAACGCAAGATTGTAGCATTTTATTTAGGCTTTTCATAATAAAATTATATGATTTTCCTTCTTTTCTCTGCTCAAACAAAAAAGCGGCCAAAACTGACCGCTCTTTTTGTTTATCAATAACTGATAAAAACTATTATTTAATGATTTTCGCCACAACGCCCGCACCTACTGTACGACCGCCTTCACGGATTGCAAAACGTAAACCTTGGTCCATCGCGATTGGGTGGATTAGGCTTACTGTCATTTTGATGTTATCCCCCGGCATTACCATTTCTACGCCTTCCGGTAATTCGATTGTACCGGTTACGTCCGTTGTACGGAAATAGAACTGTGGACGGTAGCCTTTGAAGAATGGAGTATGACGACCGCCTTCTTCTTTTGATAACACATAAACTTCTGATTCAAAGTCGGTGTGTGGCGTGATTGAACCCGGTTTCGCCAATACTTGACCACGTTCGATTTCTTCACGTTTGGTTCCACGTAATAATGCACCGATATTCTCACCCGCACGACCTTCGTCAAGCAATTTACGGAACATTTCAACACCTGTTACAGTCGTTTTCGCCGTATCTTTGATACCGACGATTTCAACTTCATCACCCGTACGGATGATACCGCGCTCAACACGACCTGTTACCACGGTACCGCGACCGGAGATTGAGAACACGTCTTCGATTGGTAATAAGAACGGTTGGTCGATTGCACGTTCAGGTTCCGGGATGTAAGAATCTAAGTGACCTGCCAATTCAAGGATTTTTTCTTCCCAGGCTGCATCACCTTCTAACGCTTTTAATGCTGAACCGCGCACGATTGGTGTATCGTCACCAGGGAAATCGTATTGAGATAGAAGTTCACGTACTTCCATTTCAACTAATTCCAATAATTCCTCGTCATCTACCATGTCGCATTTGTTTAAGAATACGATGATGTAAGGAACACCTACCTGGCGACCTAAAAGGATGTGTTCACGAGTTTGTGGCATTGGACCGTCTGTTGCCGCTACTACTAAGATAGCTCCGTCCATTTGTGCCGCACCTGTGATCATGTTTTTAACATAGTCCGCGTGTCCCGGGCAGTCAACGTGTGCGTAGTGACGAGTCGGCGTATCATATTCAACGTGTGAAGTGTTGATGGTGATACCGCGTGCTTTTTCTTCAGGTGCGTTATCGATTTGGTCGAATGCGCGTGCCGCACCGCCGTAGTGTTTAGATAACACTGTAGTGATTGCTGCGGTTAAAGTTGTTTTACCGTGGTCAACGTGGCCGATTGTACCCACGTTAACGTGCGGTTTTGTACGTTCAAATTTTTCTTTAGACATTGGGAGTCCCTCTAAACAAACACGGTTATCGATGGTACGTTACCACATTAACCAATTATTAAATAAACTTTGTTCAACTGAAAGAGGATTGGAAGTATTTAAGAGTGGTGCTGATAGGCAGAATCGAACTGCCGACCTCATCCTTACCAAGGATGCGCTCTACCGACTGAGCTATATCAGCGTATTGGAGCGGGCAGCGGGAATCGAACCCGCGTCATTAGCTTGGAAGGCTAAGGTAATAGCCATTATACGATGCCCGCGTCTCTAAATTCATCTGTCCCATTCAATTTAAATAAGAAATGGTGGAGGGAGAAGGATTCGAACCTTCGAAGGCTGAGCCGGCAGATTTACAGTCTGCTCCCTTTGGCCGCTCGGGAATCCCTCCAAATCCTATCTTTAATGTCGGAATGGTGCCGACTATCGGAATCGAACTGATGACCTACTGATTACAAGTCAGTTGCTCTACCTACTGAGCTAAGTCGGCTCCGCTAAAGATATCTTCTTTAGGATATGGTGCCGACTATCGGAATCGAACTGATGACCTACTGATTACAAGTCAGTTGCTCTACCTACTGAGCTAAGTCGGCGTCCTAAACAAGTGAGGCGTATTATAGGGATTTTTTTATGTCTGACAAGTGTTTTTTTGAAAAAAATGTTTTTTTTTTATTATTCGATTAATATTCAAGCTGTTTTTGCATAATTTTCATTTTTTATACATAAATTTATCCTCACTTAAGAAAAAGTGCGGTATATTTGGCGATAATTTTAATGAACGACATCAATGTGGTAAAATTCGTGACTTCAAATGATTTTTCGGCACTTAGCCCGTTTTTAACTTTTGATCGCCAACAATGGGCGGAATTGCGTAAATCCGTGCCGTTACAACTCACCGAACAGGATTTAAAACCCTTGTTGGGTTTTAATGAAGAGCTTTCTTTAGATGAAGTGAGCATGATTTATTTACCGCTCACCCGTTTAATTAATTATTACATTGAAGAAAACCTGCGTCGCCAAACCGTATTACATCGCTTTTTAGGCGTTACTCCACCTAAAGTGCCTTATATTATCAGTATTGCCGGCAGTGTGGCAGTAGGAAAAAGTACTTCTGCCCGTATTCTGCAAACCTTGCTCTCCAACTGGCCTCATGTCCGTAAAGTCGATCTGATTACCACCGACGGCTTTCTTTATCCTCTCAGCAAGCTGAAAGCGGATAATTTATTGGAGAAAAAAGGCTTCCCGGTGTCTTATGATACCGCTCGTTTGGTGCAATTTCTGGCGGATATAAAATCCGGCAAACCCAATGTTACCGCACCAATTTACTCCCACTTAATTTATGACATCATTCCCGACGAATATGAAACCATCGATCGCCCCGATATTTTGATTTTGGAAGGGTTAAACGTATTACAGAGCGGTAAAGCGGGTAAACATTTTGTTTCCGATTTTGTGGATTTTTCGGTTTATGTGGATGCCGATGAAGCCCTATTAAAAACTTGGTATATCCGACGTTTCTTAAAATTTCGCCGCAGTGCATTCAGCGATCCGAATTCTTATTTTAAACACTACGCTGCCTTGTCGGAACAAGAAGCCATTGATACCGCAAGTAAAATTTGGGACGATATTAACGGATTAAATCTGAAACAAAACATTCTGCCGACGCGAGAACGAGCCAATCTGATCCTAACCAAAGGAGAAGATCATCATGTTCGCCAAATCCGCTTAAGAAAATAATTTTAAGATCAGACTGGTTTATTAGTAATTTTGCGATATAGTATCGTTATTAATGATAATCGCGAAATTTGACCATGGATTATTTAGATCGACTGATTCAACTCGCCCAAGTACAAGGGGAAATTAATGTGCTTTGCCGATTCGAAGGAAATTGGCAGGTGCATCATACACAAGACAGCAATGCCGTCGGAATCTTTCATATTATTTCGCAAGGGGAATGTGACGTGTCACTCAATAATCGGCATTATCATTTAACCGCCGGCGATGTATTCTTTCTATCACAAGGCATTCCGCACCATATCGCCAATAACGCTCAGCATAATGCCGAAACGGTGATAACCAACCATCAGCAAGGTATTTTTTGTTTACGTAGCAATCATCTAAGCTCTTATGATTTCGAGATGTTTTGCGGCTATGTACATTATTCGCCTTACATCCGAGAATTGCTCAATTTGCCCGATTGTTTGCATTTGCACGGCAAAGAAAATCCGCAAATCAACGCATTATTGCAATTATTACAAAATGAAACCAGTTCGCAGCCTTCAGGTAAAAGTATCGTTGATGCTTTATGCAACGTATTATTCGGTTATTTGGTGCGGGATTATGTACAACATCATCAAATTCACGAAGGTATTATCGCCGCTTTACAAGACAAACGCCTGCGGCATGCCGTGAATGGGATTTTGCAACAACCGGAATTTGAATGGAATATGGAAAATCTGGCGGCAAAATGTGCTATGTCTCGTGCAAATTTTATTCGTTTATTTAAACAAAAAACCGGTTTGCCGCCCGGTGGTTTTTTAACAGATGTGCGGATGCAGAAAGCCGAAATGTTATTACGCCAAAGCAATAAATCTGTGTTATTGGTTTCACTGGCGGTCGGTTATAAATCCGAATCTCATTTCAGCCAAGTCTTTAAAGAACGCTATGGTGTATCTCCGAGCCAATTTCGATCAATGCTATAAAAAACTGAAAGCAAAAGCGTTTGAGATTTTTCCGCAAGGATTTATGAAATATCCCCAAAATACACCGCACTTTCAGGCAAAAGTGCGGTCTCTTTTTGGTAAATTTAAGTGTGTAAGAAAGTCACAATTTCTAAAAATACTTTTAACAGGCTGGCATTAATAATATCAATAAAAAATGCCCCCACCATCGGTACAATTAAGAACGCTTTATGCGATGGACCGAAATGAGATGTGATAGCCTGCATATTGGCAACCGCGGTAGGCGTTGCCCCTAAGCCGAAGCCGCAATGACCGGCACTCAGTACCACTGCGTCATAATCTTTACCCATGACCCGATAAGTGACAAATATGGCAAACACCGCCATTAATGCAACTTGTAAAATTAAAATCGCAAATATCGGCAAGGCTAAATCGGCCAATTCCCATAATTGTAGCGACATCAATGCGATAGCTAAAAATAGCGACAAACCCACTGTTCCCAACACATCAATAGCTTCATCGGCAACTTTAAATTTAAAAATATGTGCTAAAGCATTACGGATAATCACACCAGTGAATAAACACCACACAAAGGTAGGCAGCTGCAATGCGGTGCCTTTTGTCATTAAGTCAAGATGCTGACCGACAAACAAGCAGATTGACAACATGGTGATGGTTTCAATAATGGTACGGGTGTTGACTTTGCGGCGATAAATTGGTTTTTCAAAAACTTCTTCCACATCATCCACATTTTCATCTTCCGGCACTTCTTGTTTATGCATTCGATTCAACAAGAAACTAGCCACAGGTCCGCCGATAACACCGCCGAAGACCAAACCGAAAGTGGCACAAGCCATTGCAAGTTCCAATGCACCGGGAATACCAAAACGATTGGTCAAGGTTTCAGCCCAACCCACACCGGTTCCGTGTCCACCGGTTAAGGTGACTGAGCCTGCAATCAAACCATAAGCGGGATCTAAATCAAAAGCTAATGCGGCCGCCACACCCAATGTGTTTTGGCAGAAAATAAATAATGCTGCAACACATAGGAAAATAACCAACGGTTTGCCGCCTTTAATTAAGCGGGAAAAATTGGCACTTAAACCGATTGATGAGAAAAACACGAGCATCATCGTGCGTTGTAAATCCGTATCAAATCTGAAACTGATTCCCCAAAAATGATGCACTGCGGTTAAGCTGATGGCAACAATAAACCCACCGATAACCGGTTCGGGGATATTATAATGACTGAGAAATGTAACCCGTTTTACTAAAAAATAACCCAACAACAAAACTAAGCTGGCTAATGCGACTGTTTCATAAGTATCAAAAACAAAATTCAAAATTTATAACCTCTCTTATTTATATTTTTAATCACAAATTTTCCTGTTGGAAAATTAAGAGCGGTGTAATTTAACAAAAAATGATGAAAGATTCCACCTATTAAACCTGTAGCCAGAAGGTTACCGGCCCGTCATTTACTAAACTAACCTGCATATCCGCCGCAAATCGTCCTGTTGCATAAGGCACTTTTTCACCGCATTTTTGAGCAAAATACTCATACATTTGTTCAGCTAATTCCGGTGATCCGCCATTGGAAAAGCTTGGTCGCAAGCCTTTATTGGTTTCAGCGGCTAAGGTAAATTGCGACACTACTAACACCGAACCGCCTGCCTGTTGCACGTTTAAATTCATTTTGCCGTTTTCATCGCTAAATATGCGATAATTCAACACTTTTTCCACCAAACGGTCGGCTTTTTGTGGATTATCTTCTTTTTCAACACCTAATAAAACCAACAATCCCGCCCCGATTTCGCCAACAATTTGATCAGCTACTTTCACATTGGCTTGTGCCACCCGCTGAATTAATGCAATCATTTTATTTCCTTTTGTTTTGATACTGTCAATTCTGCCGCCTACTCTGCAGTTTGTTCCAATGCCGTTAAATTCTCTTGTTGAATCAACCGCACTTCTTTAATTACCGCCGCCAGCTGAGCCCCTAATAAAATGAAAATCCAACTCAGTTGCAACCATAACAGCATAATCGGCAAGGTTGCCATCGCCCCGTAAATTAATTGATAAGACGGAAACGTCACAATATACCAACCAAACGCCTGTTTACCTAAGGTAAAGAAAACGGCAGCGACTAATGCCCCGACAGCAGCATGTTTGATATTTACTTTAGTATTCGGCACAAGCTGATAAATCAACGTGAAAGAAAGCCAAGTCAGCAAAAACGGTATAATGCGTAAAATTTCCAAACCGAAAGGCAGGCTGAAATCATTGGTTAGCGTTGTTGTAAATGTGTGGATATAGGTGCTTACAGCGGTGCTGGCACCGATAAAAAGCGGTCCGAGAGTTAGAATCGTCCAATAAATGGCAAACGAAAATACAATAGAACGCGGACGGGTTTCCGCCCAAATATTATTTAAGGTTCGGTCAATAGAATTGATCAGCATTAAAGCCACTACGACCAAACTCACAATCCCTACTGCACTCATCTGTTTGGTATTATTCACGAATTCGTCAATATACTGCCCAACGGTATCGCTGGCAGAGGGAGCGAAATTAGTGAAAATAAACTGTTTGATTTGCACAGTCACATCACTGAACACCGGGAACGCGGCAAACACGGAAAACACCACCATAATCAACGGTACAATAGCCAGCATTGTGCTATACGTGAGATAACCTGCGGCTTGGGTGAGTTTATTTTGATTAAAACGATGCCAAAAAGTACGCAAAAAAAGCATTGCTGTATTCATTTTCTTTCCTTTTATTCTGTTAAATAAAGCCCGCAACAATGTTGACAGCTGAGTTTAGAGTGGCAGGGGCATAAAAAGTCGGTCATAAATTCAGGGTCTCTTTTACAAAGGGAATCGTCAGTTTGCGTTGAGCCTGCAAAGATGCGTGATCCAACTGTTCTAAGGCTGCAAACAAAGTGTGCATATCGCGATCTAAGCGTTTAAACAAAAAATTTGCGGTTTCTAAGGGCAGTTCGATCCCCCGTTGATGAGCGTTTTGTTGTAATACACTCATTTTCTGTTCGTCCGTTAAGGATTCAAGCTGATAGATTTCTCCCCAGTTTAAACGAGAACGCAAATCCGGCAATTGTATAGTTAGGCTATTCGGTGGCTGTGCAGCACTCACTAACAAGAGTGTGTTGCCGGTCTCGCGTATACGGTTAATCAAATCAAAGATTGCCAATTCCCATTCCGGTTTGCTGATTACTTGTTCTAAATCATCCAAACACACGGCTTCTTGCTGCTCTAAATTATCCAGCACTTCAGGAGAAAAATATTGGGATTTATCCAAAGGCACATAAATAGCCGTGCGTTGTCGGCGTAGAAATTCATTGGTAACCGCTTTCAGCAAATGCGTTTTACCGCTACTCTGTCCGCCCCAAATATAGAAAAAAGGTTGTTGTAACTGTGTGAAATTCTGGCGTAGCGAATTGAGCAACAACAAATTATTGTCGCCATAGAAATTGGTCAGTGTTTCATCATCAATTTGATGAATGGGTAAGAGAAGTTGTTGCATCCATTTTATAAGGGTGGGCAACAAGTGCCCATCCAATCAATTACTCTAACGGCTCATTTTTGGCTTTCGGCAGAATTAAGTTAAGAATAATCGCTACCACCGCACATAAACTAATGCCTTTTAGGGATACTTCGCCGAAATTCACAAACATTCCGCCGATACCAAAAGTCATCACCACGGAGATAATACATAAATTGCGTGCTTCCGTCACATCCACTTTACCGCGGATCAACGTACTCATTCCCACCACTGCAATTGAGCCGAACACTAACATCATAATGCCTCCCATCACAATAGTCGGAATCGTTGCCAAGAATGCCCCTACTTTGCCGCAGAAAGAAATGGCTATCGCCCATACCGCGGCCCAAGTCATAATATTCGGATTAAAATTACGGGTCAGCATTACCGCACCGGTTACTTCCGCATAAGTGGTATTTGGCGGACCGCCCATTAAAGAAGCCGCGGATGTAGCGATACCGTCACCTAATAAAGTGCGGTGCAATCCCGGTTTTTTTAAGAAATCCTTGCCGGTTACCGAGCTGATCGCCATAATACCGCCCACGTGTTCCACTGCCGGAGCAATGGCAATTGGCAATAAGTATAAAATCGCTTCCAATTTAAATTCCGGTGTGGTGAGTTTCGGCATACTGAACCAAGATGCATCCAAAACAGGTTGGAAATTAATTAAACCTAAGAATAAACAAAGCACATAGCCCACCACAATTCCGAACATGATCGGAATTAGCTTCATCATACCTTTGGCAAATACCGCCACTCCAAGCGTTGTTAATAAGGTGACCATTGACACCAACACGGCATCATTATAAGCATAAGCACTGTTTTTGCCCAACGCCATATCGACCGCCACCGGTGCCAACCCCATACCGATAATAATGATCACAGGGCCCACAACCACAGGCGGGAAAATGCGTTCCAATGCCGCCGCACCACGCACTTTTACTAAGGCACTCAAGGCGAAATACACCAAGCCGGTAAACACCAAGCCCCCCATGGTGACGGATATGCCCCAAGTGGCTACACCGTATTGAATCGGTGCAATAAAAGCGAAAGATGATGCCAAGAAAATCGGTACTTGTCGTCCGGTACAAAGTTGGAATAACAATGTTCCCACGCCGGCGGTCAGTAATGCCGTATTGCTGTCTAACCCGGTAATTAACGGTACCAACACCAACGCACCGAATGCCACAAACAGCATTTGTAGGCCTACAAAGGCTTGTTTTGCCGAACTCTGTTTTATTTCAGGTTGCATAGTTTAATCCCTACTTCGTACCGAAAATTTTATCGCCTGCATCACCCAACCCCGGAATGATATAACCCTGTTCGTTTAGATGATCATCAATAGACGCAGTATATAATTCAATATCCGGATGAGCTTCTTCTAATGCTTTCAAACCTTCCGGCGCAGCCACTAACACTAAGACTTTAATGTGCCGGCAACCTTTGGATTTCAATAAATCAATGGTTGCAATCATAGAACCGCCGGTTGCCAGCATCGGATCAACCACGATAGCCAAGCGCTCAGAAATTTCACTGGCTAATTTTTGGAAGTACGGCACCGGCTCAAGAGTTTCCTCATCACGATACATCCCCACAACACTGATTCGAGCACTCGGAACATGTTCTAACACACCGTCCATCATACCAAGACCGGCACGCAAAATCGGTACTACAGTCACTTTTTTACCTTTAATCTGATCCACTTCCACTTGACCGCACCAGCCGTCAATAATCACTTTTTCCGTTTCTAAATCTGCCGTCGCTTCATAGGTCAACAAACTCCCCACTTCCGTTGCCAATTCGCGAAATGCTTTGGTACTGACATCCGCTGCGCGCATTAACCCTAATTTATGTTTCACCAATGGGTGTTTAATTTCCACAACTTTCATTTTGATCACCTTTTTGTTTTATTTATAAAAATTCAACGAATTTTAAACCAAAACAAGAAAAATGGGTAGGATATTTATTGTGATAAAATCATATCCATCCTTACCACAATAATTCAATTTTCCTAAAAATAACATATTATAATCATTCATAATTCATCTAATAAAAGGAACAAAGTATGCATAAAATATTGACCGTACTTCTCATTTCAATGACTACTCCACTTTATGCGATCCCAAGCATAAACTTTGAACATAAAGATTGGCAGCTTGTGTGTGATAACACTGGCACGTGTCGAGCCGTAGGCTATGGTGCTTCGGAGGAATATTTCACCATCATGATCGAACGGGAAGCCGGTGAACAAAGTGAACCGAAAGTCTACATTAAAACCGCATTAATGGACATCGATTGGTTTGATTCGCTAAAATCAAAGTCACGATCTTTGCCAGATACAGCAGAACTCTGGTTAAATGGGCAAAAAATCGGTAAATTTACTAATAGTGGAGCCAATGCTACGTCTGTTGGGGATTTCACACTATGGCAAGGCGTCGCGTTAACCGCAGAACAAAGCAAAGCGATTATAAGCAGCTTAAAAGGCAAAACTGATTTGCGTTATCGCTTAGGTAATTTCAATTGGGCTATTTCAGATGCCGGTTCGACCGCAGTGCTGTTGAAAATGGATGAATTTCAAAAAAGAGTGGGAAAACCGACCGCACTTATCCGCCCCGGCAATGATCGTTCCGCAGTATTAGCTCCGCAGGTCAAACCGCAAGTAAAAGCCGCACCGGTGAGCAGTGAAAAATCCTTTGTGATTAAAAGCGGTACAGAGCGCTATAACCAAATCCGCCAGTTAATTAAAGATGCTCACAGCAGCCAATGCAGCGATTGGATAAGTCTGGATGATGATAATGAATACGGCATGTTGGATTTTGAAATCACTCCGCTAAATCACGAGCTCAATTTGGTTTCCACAAGCTGTTGGACGGCTGCTTATAACGGCGGTAGTTTTTTTGCAGTGCTGAATAAAGATCTCAGCAAACTGGTACAAACCATTCAAACCGATGATTACTATGGTTATATCGGCTATCAAACTTATCAAAACGGTGAATTAAGTGCTCAAAATAAAGGGCGTGGTATTGGTGATTGCTGGGTTGGCACCACCGCCCAATGGAACGGTAAAACATTTGAAAAAACCACGGATTGGACAAGCGGTCTCTGCCGCGGTTATCCGGGTGGTGCTTGGCATCTGCCGGAATATGTGGCAGAAATGATACCAGCTAAATAAGCTATAAAAAATAACCCTGAATATTATCATATTCAGGGTTATTCAGACCGCTGACAAACCTCTAGACATCCATCTAGAGGTTTGATCTAATAGGCATATCGAAAAAGGAAATGTCTATGCTCAAAAATACCGTCTCTCCACAATATGAACTCGAGATGATAAGTCTCGAACAACTCGTT
>NZ_SLYB01000035.1 GCF_004340985.1 Cricetibacter osteomyelitidis | reverse complement strand
CACCTGATACCATCCCGAACTCAGAAGTGAAACGCAGTAACGCCGATGGTAGTGTGGGGTTTCCCCATGTGAGAGTAGGACACCATCAGGTTCAATTTTATTTTATTAGTTTATTTGATAAGTGAATTAATAAAATAATTTTGGCAATAATAGTGCAATAGGCCCACCTGATTCCATTCCGAACTCAGAAGTGAAATGTTGTAACGCCGATGGTAGTGTAGGGTTTCCCTATGTGAGAGTAGGACATTGCCAAATACCTAATATTAGCGGAGTGGTAGTTCAGCTGGTTAGAATACCTGCCTGTCACGCAGGGGGTCGCGGGTTCGAGTCCCGTCCATTCCGCCAATTCTTTTATCTTACCAATAGGGGCGTAGTTCAATTGGTAGAGCACCGGTCTCCAAAACCGGGTGTTGGGAGTTCGAGCCTCTCCGCCCCTGCCATTATTTTTACTTAAATATCAATTAGTTAAATATTGTAAGTGATATTCTGTTCTTTCCTGGTTTTACATTACATTGTATCTAAATTTTTTTATTAAATTCTATTTATTCTTTTAAAATCCTTTTCAAATTTACTTTATCAAGTTATTATTTTGTCTGAGTTTTTTTATTCAAAAGGAGATGCTATGACAAAAATCATTTATACCGAAAAAGCGCCGGCAGCAATTGGTCCTTATGTGCAAGCCGTGGATCTTGGCAACTTGGTATTAACATCAGGTCAAATTCCGGTAAATCCGGCAACCGGTGAGATTCCAACAGATATTACCGCTCAAGCACGTCAGTCTTTGGAAAATGTTAAAGCGATTATCGAACAAGCAGGTTTGAAAGTTGGAGATATTGTGAAAACGACAGTTTTTGTGAAAGATTTAAATGATTTTGCGGCCGTTAATGAGGAATATGAACGTTTCTTTAAGGAAAACAGTCATCCGAATTTCCCTGCTCGTTCTTGCGTTGAAGTGGCTCGCTTACCGAAAGATGTGGGCTTGGAAATTGAAGCGATTGCTGTAAAATCTTAATCCATTTGATAAAAAAGAGCGGTTAATTTTGAGAAAATTTTCCGCTCTTAAATTTTTTGATTACAACCGCTCTTTTTCACCGCCGAAATCATCGATTAGATTGGCAGTGAGTTTGGCTAATTCGCCGGTCATTAAAATGAAATCCGCATCAAAACGCTGTGCGTAATCTTCTTTTAAAATATCATCATTTTTTTCTCGCAGCATATCCGCAAATTTTAAGCGTTTCAGTGTGCCGTCATCGTGCAGTACAAAACTTAAATGCTCTTCCCATTCTAATGCCAGTTTAGTTACAAATTTCCCTGCTTGTAAATGAGAAAGAATTTCTTCGCTGTCCAATGCTTGCTGTTTGCAGCGGATAATGCCTTGATCGTCGGCTGCTTTGAGTTCTGCTTCTTCCAGTGGTAGCAACCACTGCGGTACGTTATCTTGAGCAATCCAGTTGGTCATCACTAATGTCGGTTCTTGTGCAAATGCTAATGGTACAACGGGCAATGAACCTAAAGATTTCCGCAATAGTGCTAAAGCATCTTCCGCTCGTTTGCCGGAAGCGGCATCCACATAAATCAAATTGGTTTCGCCATCAATCCATATTGCGGTTTGCTGATTTTTACTGAAGGCTCGCGGCAGTAGTATTGAGACCACATCATCTTTTAGGGCTTGTTTCTCAGTTTTTTTCAATTTGCGGTTTTCTTTGGCTTCTAGTTCATTGATGCGTTCATCTAATTCCCGTTTTACGACCGCACTTGGCAGGATTTTTTCCTCTTTGTGAGCCACCAATAGGATCTGTTTACCCACGGAAAAATGCAATAATTCACTGTTGCGTAAAGGATTTGTCCAACCGAATTTACTCATATCCGATTGACTACAAGGGTGATATTCGCATTGTTGCAATTGGCTTTGCAGATTATCCGCAGACCAATCCAGCACTTTCGTTAATTTATAAATCATCAGGTTTTTAAACCAGTACATAATGAATTCCTATATTAATTTTAGTAGAATGCGGTTATTGTAACACTAACGGGACAGAAAATGATGGAACAAAAATCAATTACTTTTATTGGCGGCGGAAATATGGCTCAAGCCATTGTATTTGGCTTGTTAAAACAAGGTTATGCTCGCCATTTAATTACGGTGTGCGATCCTAACGAATATCAGCGGGCAGTTTTTCTTGCTAAGGGAATTAATGCCACAGATAATAATCAGCAAGCGGTACAAACTGCCGATGTGGTGTTATTAGCGGTAAAACCACAGATTATGGCACTGGCTTGCGAATCCTTAAGTGCGGTGGATTTTAGCGGAAAATTAGTAATTTCTATTGCCGCCGGTATTTCAATTTCCCGTTTGCAGGCCTTATTGCCTACGGCTCAACAGATCGTTCGAGTGATGCCGAATACATCGGTCTTCGTGTCTGAAGGAATGGCAGGGCTTTATGCGGATCAACATTTATCTACGAAAAATCATCAATTTGCTACCGCACTTTTGCAGGCAGTGGGACAAACAGTTTGGGTAGCACAAGAATCGGATATGCACTGGGTGACAGCGGCAGCCGGCAGCAGTCCGGCCTATTTTTTTCGTTTTATGGAAGCAATGCAGGAAGTCTTACTGAAACAAGGATTGAGTTCAGAAACTGCCCGTTTATTAGTGCAACAGTCGGCATTGGGGGCGGCGAGAATGGTAATCTGCAATCCTGAGACCCCGATCGCCACATTGCGGGAAAATGTTACATCAAAAGGTGGCACTACTGCGGCGGCACTGGCAGTATTTGAACAAGCAGATTTAGCAGCTATCATCGAACAGGCAATGCAGGCTTGTGTGGAACGCTCAATGGAAATGGAAACTTTATTTTGAAAATCAAAGCCTTTAGTTGGCTGGCTCTCAGCTATTTCGGCTACTATATCGCTTATGGCGTATTCGTACCGTTTTTCCCGAGTTGGTTACAAGCTCATCAATATACTGCCGAAACTATCGGGATGATCGTGGCCGGCAGCTATGTATTTCGTTTTGCCGGTGGGCTTTATTTTTCCGGTCGGATTCGTCAAGTCAGTGAATTGCCTTTAGCTTTGCGATTATTGGCGTGGAGCACTGTGCTGATTACTTTATTTATCGCTTTTGCCGTTGAAAGCCTGCCGTTGCTGTTAATTGGCGTGATGGCATTTTCGTTGTGTAATGCTGCGGCAATACCGTTAACGGATAGTTTGGCCACTACGTGGCAGCGGCAAATAAAACTGGATTATGGTAAAAGCCGTTTAATCGGATCTGCGGCATTTGTGGTGGGAGTTATACTGATAGGGAGTTTAATCGGACAGTTTGGCAACGATAAAATGATTTGGTTTTTAGCCGCACTTTTTATCTTATATGCCAGTGTACAAATGCTCACACCGAGTCCTTTGCCGAGAAATGAACAAAGTGCGGTGAAAAATGATGTCACTTTCCGCACTTTACTCAAGGATAAAGTCGTCTTGCGTTTATTGTTATCCGCCTCTCTCATTCAAGGATCGCATGCGATGTATTACGCTTACAGCGTGCTGTATTGGACAGCACAAGGCATTAGCATGCAAACCACCGGTTTATTATGGGGCTTGGCGGTTACGGCAGAAATAGTGTTATTTTTCTTTTCTGCAAAATTATTTAAACATCGCTCCGTCCGTTTTATGCTGCATTTCACCGCCATATCCGCTTTAGTGCGTTGGGCAGTGTTAAGTTGCACTACAAATTTAATTCTTATTGCGATTACTCAAATGATGCACGCCTTAACTTTTGCCGCAAATCATTATGCCGTAATGCGTTATATCAGCGCTCAGTTGCCGCATTATATAGTGAAGTTACAAGGTTTATACAGTGCAATGGCAAGTTGTATGGGGATAGCATTATTGACGGCATTATCCGGCTTTTTATATCCGATTAATCCGCAGTTCGGCTTTATGGCAATGATGGTGTTTGCCGTATTGGCAATGTTTTTAGTGCCGCCTAATGCGGAACAACCTGTTACTAAACTAATGAAAAAATAATCAGAACTCAATTGTAAGGAGTTGCAATGCCGCTACCAAACTACTTTCAGGATCCGCAAGTCTTGCATGTGAATACCCAACCGCATCACGCTTATTTTATTCCCCATAGTTCGGTGGAAAGTGCGGTGAAAAATCCGCGGGAAAAATCTGAATTTTTTACCGCACTTTCTAGTTCAGAAAACGCAAACTGGGATTTTGCTTATTTTGAAAGCTATCACTATTTGCCGGAAAACTGGTTGCAATACCCATTTACAGCTCAAATTCCTGTGCCGTCTAACTGGCAAAATCACGGTTATGATCATCATCAATACACCAATGTTAATTATCCTATTCCATTCGATCCGCCGTTTGTGCCGCAGCAAAATCCTTGTGGGCTATATCATCGCACATTTGATCTTGCAGTGAATCCTAACAAACGCTATATGCTGAATTTTGAAGGTGTGGATAGTTGCTTATTTGTATATGTGAATCAACAATTTGTGGGCTATTCACAAATCAGTCACAGCACATCGGAATTTGATATCAGTGAATTTGTGCAAAACGGCAAAAATCATCTGCATGTGTTGGTGTTGAAATGGTGCGATGGCAGTTATTTGGAAGATCAGGATAAATTCCGTATGTCCGGTATTTTTCGTGATGTCTATATTCTGGAGCGGGAAGCGCATTATTTGCAGGATTTCTTTATTCAAACCATCTTAAGCGATGATTTCACCAGTGCCGTGCTGAAAGTGGATGTGTCTTTTGTGAAGGACGGCTTACCGGCAGAGAAACGGGAAATCGGTTGGCAGCTTAATGATCCGAAAGGCAACGTATTGCTCAGTGCGATCACAGAACAAGGCTTTGAATTTATTGTGAATGAAGTGCAGTTATGGAATGCGGAATCGCCAAAACTTTATACGCTGTTATTCCGTTACGGTTCGGAAGTGATTTGTCAGAAAATCGGTTTCCGCCATATTGAAGTGAAAAATGGTGTATTGCTGTTTAATAATCAGCCGATAAAATTTAAAGGGGTCAACCGTCACGACAGCGATCCGCAAACAGGCTATGCCATCACCCGTGAACAAGCTATTACAGATTTACGTTTGATGAAACAGCATAATTTCAATGCTATCCGCACGGCTCATTATCCGAATTCACCTTGGTTTAGCGAATTATGCGATGAATACGGTTTTTATGTGATTGCGGAAAGTGATATTGAAAGTCACGGCACAAATGCCGTGCATGTGCAAACACCGGAATTAAGTATTTTATTAGGGGCGGAAATTTATTCCGATCAAGCCAAGATCCGCCAACAAGTAATTGATAATTACTGCTATATAGCTCGTGATCCGCAATGGAAAAATGCTATTTTAGACCGCACTTATGCCAATGTAGAACGGGATAAAAACCGCACATCCGTCGTGATTTGGTCTATCGGCAATGAATCCGGTTACGGTGAAAATATTGAAGCGGCAGTCGCGTGGGTGAAAAGTCGCGATCCGAGCCGCTTGGTACATTATGAGAACGCGATTTTTGAGCATAGCGAACATACAAACGACTGGTCAAATTTAGATTTTCACAGTGAAATGTACACCAGCACCGAGCAACTGGCAGAATATTGTACAGACAGCAGCAAAACCCGACCGTATTTATTGTGCGAATACACACACGCAATGGGCAATTCCTGTGGTGATGCGGAAGATTATTGGCAAGCCTTTGAGCGTTTTGATAAAGCCTGTGGCGGGTTTGTGTGGGAATGGTGCAACCACTCGCCTTATTTGCCAAACGGCAAAATGGGTTACGGCGGTGACTTCGGCGATACGCCGAACGACGGCAATTTCTGTGCCGACGGTTTAGTGACTGCCGATCGTAAAGTACAAAGCAGTCTGCTGGAAATGAAAAACGTCAATCGTCCTATTCGTGCTGCGTTAAAAGACAGCAATATTACATTGACGAATTATTTAGATTTTACCGATATTGGTGATTTCGCATCCGTTCACTATCGTTTATCGGAAAATGGCATCACCATCAGCGAAGGTTATTGGGATAATCTGAAAATTTCGCCAAAACAAACCGCACTTTTACCGCTGGATTTACCACAGGATAACGGCGGTTTATGGCTGCTGGATTTAGCCTATTATCAAAAACAGGCTACTGCTTTGGTGGAAGCCAATCATCAGTTAGGATTCGATCAAATTAATTTATTTAACCGCCAACAGTTGCCGATTTTGCATAGCGAACATTCGGCGACAGATTTTGTGATCACCGAAAATCAACTCGAGATTCAGATTGAGAACCGTGAAGTGCAGTATGTTTTTGATAAATTAAAAGGAATTGTCAGCCGAATTCAGCAAAACGGCGAAAATCTGTTGCAGCAACCGTTGGATTTCAATATCTGGCGAGCACCGTTGGATAATGATAGCTTGATCAAAGCACACTGGATTTCTGCAGGTTATAACAAAACAGAAAGCCGGGCTTACACAATCAGTTGGGAAAAACAGGAAAATTGCGTACAAATTCGGGCAAAATGCGGATTGGTTGCGGTATCGAAAGCACGGATTTTGACCTTAGATGTCTGTTACAGTGTTTTTGCCGATGGTCAGTTGAGCATTGAAATTCAAGCGGAAAAAGCACCGCACTTACCGTTCCTACCGCGTTTCGGTTTGCGTTTCTTACTGGAGAAGGACTTCCAACAAACAGAATATTTCGGCTATGGCAGTAGCAGTTGGGCGGGTGAAAGCTATATTGATAAACATCACAGCACAAAATTAGGCTTATATGAAACCACGCCGGCAGATAATTTTGTGTCCTACTTAAAACCGCAAGAAAGCGGCAGTCATTATGGCTGTTCCTTTGTAAAAGTGCGGTCGGAAACGCAACAGATTTTTGTCACCGCAAACCGGCCGTTTAGCTTTAATTTGTCGCCTTATACGCAAGAACAGCTTACCGCAGTCAAACACAATGACGAATTACAAGACGAACCTTACATCGTGCTTTGTGTGGATTATAAAATGAGTGGAATCGGTTCGAATTCCTGCGGACCGAATCTGAAAGATCAATATCGTTTAAACGAAACGCAATGGCATTGTCGGTTTGATGTGAAAATAGGATGATTAATAATCTGCGGGATACTACGAATATAGCGTACGGCGCAATTACATAATCCCCTGCGCCTCGGTGCGGGGATAATCACCTTTTTCTTGTTAATCCAACCAATTCCCCCTAAAATAGCCTCAATTCATCTGTTCACAAGGAGAAAGATATGAATATGCAAGAATTACAAGCGGAAACCCGTGAAATTATTACGGATTTACTCAACGACGGCAGTGATCCTGAAGCCCTTTATATTATTGAACATCATGTAGTTCATTATAATTTTGATAAACTCGAAAAAATTGCGGTGGATGCGTTTAAAGCCGGTTACGAAGTATCAGAAGCGGAAGAATTGGAAGACGAGCAAGGCAAAACCGTATTCAGCTTTGATATTGTGAGCGAAGTGAAATTAGAGGCGGAAATTATTGATGCACAGCAAAAAGAATTGTTGCCGTTAGTGGAAAAACACGGCGGAATTTATGACGGTTGGGGCACGTATTTTGAAGATCCTAATGCTGAAGATGATGAATATGGTGATGATGGTGAATTTTTTGATGACGAAGAGGAATTTGATGATGAAAATGATCGCTAAATTAAAGTTAGGTTTATTATTGCCTTTATGCTTGCTATCAACTGCTGCATTAGCAGACGATGATAAAGCAAATTTGATTAATTTTACCGTGCAAAGTGAAAAAGAAATGCCCCGTGATTTAATGCTCGTATCACTTTATATACAAAAAGAAGGTAAAGATATTAACGCATTAACGCAAGAGACGACGAAAGCGTTAAATGAATTGGTGGCACAGGCAAAATCAGAAAGTGCGGTGGAAATTAAAACCAATTCTCAATTTTCTTATCCGAAATATGACAGTGTTCGCAACAAGCAAAACGGTTGGATTATGCGGGCAGAAGTGGTTTTGGAAAGCAAAGATTTTGCCACATTGTCGCAGTTAGCGGAAAAATTCAGTGATAAATGGGCGATGGAAAATGTAGGCTTTGCGTTATCTCGCGATGCAATGAAGCAGGTTGAAGATGAAATGGTGCAGGATGTGATTGCCAAATTCAAACAAAAAGCTACGTTAATTCAAACCGCAATGCAGGCGAAAGGTTATAAAGTGCAGAACCTAAATATTCGCTCGGGTAATAATGATTTTGGTTATCGTAACTATGATCTGGTTATGCCGACCGCAAAAATGGCATTGTCAGAAAGCGGTACACCGATGGAGCTGGATAATGGTAAAGCAACTTTGAAAACCGAGATTGATGCCCAAATTATGTTAACTAATGAATAATAGCTTTATTATCGAAATTTCGCTACAATGAGCGGAATTTTGATTTATTCTAAACCCAGAAGGATTTTTTAATGAAAGTAGCAAAAAATGTAGTCGTAAGTATTGCGTATCAAGTTCGCTCGGAAGACGGTGTATTAGTGGATGAAGCACCGGCAAATCAACCTTTAGAATATTTACAAGGCCATAATAATTTAGTGATTGGCTTGGAAAATGCACTTGAAGGCAAAGAGGTAGGCGACAAATTTGAAGTACGCGTAAAACCGGAAGAAGGCTACGGCGAATACAATGACAATATGGTGCAACGTGTGCCGAAAGATGTGTTTGTGGGCGTTGATGATTTACAGGTCGGTATGCGTTTTATCGCAGATACTGATTTAGGTCCGTTGCCGGTTGTGATTACCGAAGTTGCCGGAGATGAAGTCGTGGTTGACGGTAACCATATGTTAGCCGGTCAAGAATTATTGTTCACTGTTGAAGTGGTGGCAACCCGCGAAGCAACAGCGGAAGAAATTGCACATGGTCATATTCATCAAGCCGGTCATCATCATGAACACAGTCATGACGGCTGTTGTGGCGGTCATGGCGATGGCGGTTGCGGATGCGGTGGTCATGGGCACCATCATCACCATCACCACGACGATGAAGATGGACATAGTCACGGTGGTTGCGGTTGTGGCGGACACCATCACCACTAATTAGATCTTAAAAAACTTTATTTTTACACCGCACTTGCCGTGAAAATACGGTAAGTGCGGTGCTTTTTTATCGCATTTTGCAGATAAATTTTGTACAATCTGCACCAATTTTTATTTTAGTATATTTTAGAGTGATTATTGTATGAATTCGACCTCGAATATCGGTTTTATCAGTTTGGGTTGCCCGAAAAATTTAGTGGATTCCGAGCGTATTTTGACAGAATTGCGTTCCGATGGTTATAACATTATTTCCAGCTATGAAAATGCAGATCTGGTGATTGTGAACACCTGCGGTTTTATCGACAGTGCCGTACAGGAATCCTTAGAAACCATTGGCGAAGCCTTAGAAGAAAACGGCAAAGTGATCGTCACCGGTTGTTTAGGTGCTCGCGAAGATCAAATCCGCCAAGTGCATCCGAAAGTGTTGGAAATCACCGGTCCGCACAGCTATGAAGCAGTGATGAACCATGTGCATAAATATGTACCAAAACCGGAGCACAATCCTTATGTGAGTTTAGTGCCGAAACAAGGTGTGAAATTAACGCCGAAACATTATGCTTATTTGAAAATTTCTGAAGGTTGCGATCATAACTGTACCTTCTGCATTATTCCGTCTATGCGTGGTAAGTTGGATAGCCGTCCGCTTACGCAAGTATTAGATGAAGCTAAGCGTTTGGCAGAGGCGGGCGTGAAAGAATTGTTGGTAGTGTCACAAGATACATCAGCGTATTTGTTGGAGCAAAGCAAAGAAATGCAAAATAAAACCGTATTCTGGAACGGGAAACCAATTAAAAATAATCTGATTACCCTGTGCGAACAGCTTGGCACATTGGGTATTTGGGTGCGTTTGCATTATGTGTATCCCTATCCGCACGTAGATGATTTAATTCCGCTGATGGCTCAAGGTAAAATTCTGCCGTATTTGGATATTCCGCTACAACACGCCAGTCCGAAAATCTTAAAAGCAATGAAAAGACCGGGCAAAATTGACCGCACTTTAGAACGCATTAAGCAATGGCGTGAAATCTGTCCGGAACTCACTTTGCGTTCAACCTTTATTGTGGGTTTCCCCGGTGAAACGGAAGACGATTTCCAATTGTTGTTGAACTTTTTAAAAGAAGCACAGTTAGATCGTGTCGGTTGTTTTAAATTCAGTCCGGTAGAAGGGGCGGCTGCGACCGATATGGCAGAACAAGTACCGGAAGATGTGAAAGAAGACCGTTTCCATCGTTTTATGCAGTTACAACAAGAAATTTCCGCATTGCGATTACAAGCAAAAATCGGTAAAACCCTTGCAGTGATCGTGGATGAAATTGACGAGGAAGGCATTATTGGTCGTTCAATGGCAGATGCACCGGAAATTGACGGGGTTGTTTATGTGGATAATCTCAGCGGACAAAAGGTAAAAGTGGGCGATGTCATCCAAGTGACCATTCACAACGCTGACGAATATGATTTGTGGGGAAGCTGTTAATTCATTGAATGAGCAAGTGCGATTAAAAATAAAAAATTTCAATCGCACTTTTGCTGAATCAATAAACAATTAGGGCGTGTAGACATATATACCAACACGTCCTATTATGTGAATGCGATTTATTTCAATTCTGTAAAATTATTCCAATTCACCGCAAAAACGATAACCTTCACCGTGAATGGTTGCGATTATTTCCGGTGTGTCATGATGATCTTCAAAGTGTTTACGAATACGACGAATCGTTACATCGACGGTGCGATCATGCGGTTTAAGTTCACGTCCCGTCATGCGTTTTAATAATTCCGCACGAGTCTGAATTTTTCCCGGGTTTTCGCAGAAATGTAACATGGCACGGAATTCACTGCGTGGTAGTTTATATTCTTCACCTTCCGGGTTAATTAATGTGCGACTGTTAATATCCAGCGTCCAACCGTTGAAACGGAAATTTTCCAAATGACCGGATTCTTTAGGGTGCTCTTGCATTGTGCGTTGCAGTAAATTACGGGCACGAATAGTTAATTCACGGGGATTGAATGGTTTAGTGATATAGTCGTCGGCACCGATTTCCAGACCGAGTATTTTATCGATCTCATTATCGCGACCGGTTAAAAAGATTAATGCGATATGCTCTTGCTCGCGTAATTCACGTGCTAACATCAAACCGTTTTTACCCGGCAGGTTAATATCCATAATGACCAAATTGATATCTTGCTCGGATAAAATATCATGCATTCTTGCACCGTCAGCTGCTTCAAATACATCATAACCTTCCGCCTCGAAAATACTTTTTAGGGTATTACGAGTAACGGCTTCATCTTCAACAATTAAAATTTGCGGCGTCACCATATTCTTTTCCAATACGTAAAAATGATTAATTAATTGATTATTTTATAAGGCTATTGTTATTGCGACAATAGAAAATGTTAAATTTGTTAAAATACTATTGAATTATATGATCTATGTCATAAAAAAAGCAGGTTTGTTCACCTGCTTTTTTATCATAAATACTAGCTAGTGTTCGCGCGTTTTGAAGAATGTTACATCCGGATAACGTTCTTGAGCCAGATTCAGATTAACCATGGTCGGAGCGATATAAGTGAGATTATCACCGCCGTCCAGAGCTAAATTCTGCTCATTTTTGCGTTTGAATTCTTCAAATTTTTTCCCATCGATGCATTCCACCCAGCGAGCCGTTGCTACGTTGACGGTTTCATAAATGGCTTCCACGTTATATTCCGATTTCAAGCGGGACACCACCACATCAAACTGCAACACGCCCACTGCTCCCACGATCAGATCGTTGTTCATTAACGGTCGGAACACTTGCACCGCACCTTCTTCCGAAAGCTGTACCAAGCCCTTTAATAATTGCTTTTGCTTTAGCGGATCTTTTAAACGGATACGGCGGAATAATTCCGGGGCAAAGTTTGGAATACCGGTAAATTTCAATTCTTCCCCTTGGGTGAAGGTGTCGCCGATTTGAATGGTGCCGTGGTTATGCAAACCGATAATATCGCCCGCAAAGGCCTCTTCTGCCTGCGCGCGATCGCCTGCCATAAAGGTCAAAGCATCGGAAATCACCACATCTTTGCCAATCCGCACATGACGCAGTTTCATACCTTTTTCATATTTGCCGGACACTACACGCATAAACGCCACGCGGTCGCGGTGTTTCGGATCCATATTGGCTTGAATTTTAAACACAAAACCGGTTAATTTTTCTTCACCGGCTTCTACCGTTCGGCTATCTGCCTGACGAGCCTGTGGTGACGGAGCCCATTGGGTTAAACCGTCTAAGAAATGATTTACTCCGAAGTTACCCAGTGCGGTACCGAAAAACACGGGTGTCAGTTCACCGTTTAAGAATGAATCCAAATCAAATTCATTGCTTGCACCTTGTACCAATTCTAATTCATCACGCAATTGCTGGGCCAAATCATCACCTACGGCTGCATCCAACTCCGGATTATTTAAGCCGGAAATTACCCGCACTTCTTGAATGGTGTGGCCTTGTCCGGTTTGATATAAATAGGTTTCGTTTTTGTATAAATGATATACGCCTTTAAACAATTTGCCGCAACCGATAGGCCAGGTAATCGGAGCACAACGGATATTCAGTACATTTTCCACTTCGTCCAATAATTCCATCGGATCGCGAATATCGCGGTCGAGTTTGTTCATAAAGGTCAAAATCGGTGTATCACGCAAACGGGTGACTTCCATGAGTTTAATGGTGCGTTCTTCTACCCCTTTGGCTGAATCAATCACCATCAAACAGCTGTCCACTGCGGTTAAAGTGCGGTAAGTATCTTCCGAGAAATCTTCATGTCCCGGTGTATCCAGCAAGTTAACCAAGCAATCGTTATAAGGGAACTGCATCACCGATGTGGTAATGGAAATTCCGCGTTGTTTTTCCATTTCCATCCAGTCGGATTTTGCGTGCTGTGCCGAACCTTTGCCTTTCACTGAACCGGCTTTTTGAATGGCATTTCCGTATAACAACACTTTTTCCGTGATGGTGGTTTTACCCGCATCGGGGTGAGAAATAATCGCAAAGGTGCGACGTTTATTAACTTCTTGTGGATATGACATTTATTGTTCCTGAACCGAATATTTTGTAGAGTGGGCATTTATTACCCATCATTTTGATTTTCTTGAAATTTTTATCGGTGGGCAATAAGTGCCCACGCTATGTTGAGAATATTAATATACCAACTTCGGCGATTGTTGATCCTTGATAACGCTTTCATCCACAATCACTTTTTTCAGATCTTTAAGTGACGGTAGATCGTACATGGTATCTAACAACACGCCTTCCACAATAGAACGCAGACCGCGGGCACCGGTTTTACGAGCCAGAGCTTTTTGAGCGATCGCAGTGAGTGCTTCCGGGGTGAATTCTAACTCTACGTTTTCCAAGCTGAATAAGGCTTGATATTGTTTTGTCAATGCGTTTTTAGGACTTGTAAGAATATCAATTAAGGCTTGCTCATCCAATTCCGCAAGTGGTGCGATAACCGGTAAACGACCGATAAATTCAGGAATTAAACCGAATTTGAATAAATCTTCCGGTTCCACTTGTTTGAATAATTCGCTTAAGTTTTGTTCGTCTTGTTCACCTTTGACTTCAGCTTCAAAACCAATCCCGCTGCCTACAAACACGCGACGTTCCACGATTTTATCCAGTCCTGAGAACGCACCGCCGCAAATAAACAGAATTTTAGAGGTATCCACTTGTAAAAATTCTTGTTGCGGATGTTTGCGACCACCTTGTGGCGGAATTGCCGCAACCGTGCCTTCGATAAGTTTTAATAACGCTTGTTGCACGCCTTCGCCTGACACATCGCGAGTGATAGACGGATTGGCCGATTTACGTGTAATCTTATCGATTTCATCAATGTAAATAATGCCTTGTTCCGCACGTTCCGGATCGTAGTCACAGTTTTGCAATAATTTCTGCAAAATGGTTTCCACATCTTCACCTACATAACCGGCTTCGGTTAGGGTGGTGGCATCGGCCATGGCAAAAGGTACATTTAACATACGCGCCATTGTCGCTGCCAATAAGGTTTTACCGCTACCCGTCGGGCCGATGAGCAACACGTTACTTTTTGCTAATTCTACATCATTGATTTGTGGCGAACGTAAGCGTTTGTAATGATTATATACAGCCACGGACAGTACTTTTTTGGCGTAATCCTGACCGATCACATAGTCGTCTAAATGCTCGCGGATCTCATGTGGTGTTGGAAGTGCGGTGGGTTTTTCGGCAGTTTTTGCTTCTTCATCAGCAGATTCTTCCGAAGCTACACCTTCCAGCATTTCATGGCATTGCTCAACGCATTTGTTACAAATATAACCATCCGTACCGGCAATGAGTTTATCTACGTCTTTTTGACTTTTACCGCAGAATGAACAATGTAATTCTTTTTCTTCTGACATGTTATTTTTCCGAATTATAAACGATTCGTTAACACCGCATCAACCAAGCCGTAAGCTTTGGCTTCTTCGGCGGACATAAAATTATCCCGATCCGTATCGCGTTCGATTTGTTCCAACGGCTGACTGGTGTGGAATGCTAAACGCTGATTTAATGTATTACGGATTTTCAAAATTTCTTGGGCATGGATCAAAATATCGGAAGCCTGACCGCGGGCTCCGCCTAACGGCTGATGGATCATCACACGGGCGTGTGGTAATGCGGCACGTTTGCCCGCAGCACCGCCGGCAAGTAAAAAGGCTCCCATTGAACAAGCCTGACCGATACATACGGTACGCACATCCGGTTTGATAAATTGCATCGTGTCGTAAATAGCCATTCCCGCAGTAACGGAACCGCCCGGTGAATTGATATAGATGTTGATATCTTTATCCGGATTTTCTGATTCTAAAAACAGGAGCTGTGCCACGATTAAGTTCGCCATATTGTCTTCAACGGGACCGCTTAAAAAAATCACACGCTCTTTTAATAAACGGGAATAAATATCATAGGAGCGTTCGCCTTTTGCGGTTTGCTCCAATACCATAGGAATTACACTCATTTATATCTCCTAATATAAAATGCAAATATCCGGCTATTCTACCTGAATTTAAATGAAAAGTGCGGTTATTTTTTTGGAAAAAACAACCGCACTTTATGTCAGATATGAAGCGGATTACGCTTGTTGATTCATTACTTCATCGAAAGACTGTGCTTTTTCAGTCACTTGAGCTTTAGCAAGTACGGCATCAACCGCTTGTTCTTCTAATACAACGTTACGTAAGTTATTTAATAATTCGTTGTTTTTGCTGTAATATTCAATAACTTCTTGTGGTTGTTCGTATGCAGAAGCGATATCTTCGATCATCGTTTTTACGCGGTCTTCATCAACTTTTAATTCGTTAGACGCAATGACTTGACCTAACAATAAACCGATTTGGACACGGCGTTTAGCTTGTTCTTCGAATAATTCACGTGGTAATTGTGCAGCTTGTTGTGCGTTGCCGCCAAAACGTTGTGTCGCCTGACCGCGTAATACTTCGATTTCTTGTTCTACTGCTGCTTTTGGCACTTCAACCGGATTTTGTTCGATTAAACCGTCAAGCACTTGAGATTTAATGCGGGAGGTCACGGTGTTTTTCAATTCACGTTGCATATTTTTGCTGATTTCAGCACGTAAATCTGCCACAGTTTTGCTGTTTGGACCGAATTTTGACACGAATTCATCGGTTAATTCAGGCAATACCATATTTTCTACTTTTTTCAAGGTAATCGCGAATTTTGCATCTTTACCTTTTAAGTTTTCAGCGTGGTATTCAGCAGGGAATGTTACGTTGATGTCGAATTGTTCGCCGGCTTTGTGTCCCACAATACCGTCTTCAAAACCAGGGATCATACGGCCTTGACCCATAAATAATACGAAGTCTTCCGCTTTACCGCCTTCAAATTCTTCATTGTCAACAGAACCAATAAAATCAATAGTCACACGGTCTTCCGCTTGTGCTGCCGCATCGGTTTCAGACCAGGTTGCTTGTTGTTTACGTAAGACGTCGATCATTTTATCAAGATCAGCATCTGTAATTTCTACAACCGGTTTTTCTACTTTAATGTTTTCTAAACCTTGTAATTCCACTTCCGGATATACTTCAAATACACCGGTGAATTTTAAATCTTTACCTGATTCAAATTGTTCAACTTCAAAAGTCGGACGACCAGCCAGGTTCACTTTGTTTTGGAACATGGCATCAAAGAAATGACGTTGTAATAAGTCGCTTAATACGTCTTGACGCACTGATGCACCGAAGCGTTGTTCAACAATATGTGGCGGAACTTTACCTTTACGGAAACCGTCAACACGTACATTTTTTGCTGCACGTTTTAATTCTTCACGCACTGCCTTATCCACAGTTTCTGCCGGTACAGTGATGCTGGCACGACGCTCAAGACCCTGAGTTGTTTCAATAGAAAATTGCATTTATGCTACCTCGAAATAAATCATTTGCACTCGGCGAAGGTTCACACCGAACACGTAACTAAAAAAATTAAACTTCAACCTAAAAAGATTAGACAGTGGATTATAGCGATACAAACGGCATTAGTCGATATAATGCTGTATAAAAAGTGATATTTGCGTAAAAAATATTCAGTTATTTGTTTTCTAAAATTAATGTTTACCATTACTTGCTTCTTGAAGAGATTAGTTAAAATGAAAAAAAATTTCAAAAAATTATAAAAAAATGAAGCGTAGATCACATTTTTGATATTTGCCGTTAGAAAAAGACATTGGATTATGTTACATATTCCGTGGTTGAAGTTTAATCATTCTATGTGGTTCGTAATGGTATAAATTTCAGTGATTATTTATGGTCTACTAACTTTGTTAAGGATAGTTCTATGAACATTCAGCGTCAAAAATTTAAAAAATGTTTACTTTCATCTATCGTCTTACTTTCCTTGTCTGCCTCGTCCTATGCATTTTCACAATCCGTTAATTTTAAATGGAAGAGCGATCTCAATGAGAATTTAACAAATATCACTAAAAGAGCCGGGTTTGATAATTTTACTATTGATGAGAAAGGACAATTATGGGCCGGGGTTGGTCCGAATAACGAACCGGCAGGAACCACACCACTTTACTATAGCCGTATTCCGGCATTGACGGTCACCGATGATAATAAATTGGTCGCGATGTTTGATTTACGATGGAATAAAGCGGCAGATCAGGATCGTATTGATCCGGGGATTGCGATTTCATCTGATGGCGGATATTCTTGGCAGAAAAAAACCGCTTGGACATTCAATGATTCTAAATCACCGACACGTCGGGCAATGGATGCCACCATTTTATACAATCCTATTGATGGTAGCCTTTATGCTATGCATGGTACTTGGTCTTCCGGCACACGTAATTGGTATCAGGATAGATTTAATTATTTTTCCAATAATATATGGGCTGCAACGATTTATAAATCAACGGACGGCGGGCAAACTTGGGAGAAAAATGCGGAATTTAGCAATCTGGTCAATTCGCAAATTTTTCAGAAAGTACAAAAAAGTGGATCGCCTACAATCGGTTTTTTAGGTGGTGTCGGGTCCGGTATTGTTATGCGTGATGGTACATTGGTTTTCCCGATTCAAACTGCACATAAAAACGGTATTGCAACGACGATTATGTATTCAAAAGATAACGGTAAAACATGGGATATGCCTGCAATAACGAATGCACTCGCACCAAACCAAAGTTCGTTGGAAAATATGGTATTTGAGATCGGCAATAAACTGGTTATGACCGGACGAGAGGATAATTCTAGTAAAAAAAGATGGGCATATTATAGTGAAGATCTTGGTAAAACCTGGCATGTTTATAACCCGGTAAACGGATTCAGCGAAACAACAGCGGCACCTTCTCAAGGGTCATCAATTTATGTTACGCTGCCAAGTGGAAGACGAGTGTTATTTGTGTCAAAACCAAATGGTTTATCGGACGGTTATAAACGTGGGAATATTGCATTGTGGATGCTTGATGCGAAAGATCCGAGTCATAAATATCAGGTTGCTATTATTCGTCCCGGTTCAGGAAATGGTGCCGGTGCGGGTTATTCTTCTTTAGCCTACAAAGAAGGTAATTTGTTTGTTGCGTTTGAAGATGACGGAAATATTAGGGTAAAAAACTTAACCGAGTATATGGCTAGTATTGAAGCGAAGGCTAAAGAATGGAACTTGCCGGACGAAATTGCCACAGAAGTCGCTAAAATTAATGCGCTTACACACTTAAATCAAGGTCAGAAAGATGAATTAATCGCCAAAATGCGTCGTGCCAATGATAATGCTATTGCACAATCCATTGCGATAGATAAAGCGATGAATAAGTTAAAAATAGATAGTGCAAAATTAGCTGAGCTGGCTAAAGCGTTAACCAAAGCGTTACCGTCGAAACAAAAAGCCTTTGGTAATGCTTTGCATAATGTTAATGACATTGCGCGTATTGATAACGGTACTTATTTGGATTATTTGGGCATACAGGATCTTTATAATGGATTAAGTGGTACTTTCTTAGCGTTAAATACCAAATTAGATTTCAGTAAATATACGCAGTACGTTGAAAAATTTAATGAATATAATCACGATATTATCTACCGCACTTTTGATGATCTGTTCGTCAGTTATGATGCAGGCACAAGACATAATAAATTATCATTAGGGATAAATAAAACCTTCAGCGATAATTTACAAGCCGGTTTATTTATGGAATACCGCAATAAAAATCAGAAAAATCAACAATTTGGTATAAGAGCAAAATATACTTGGGGGAATAACCGGATTGCGGGATTTGTGCGTTATCGTGGTGTTAAGCATTCTGAGTTTATTGAGCGAAATAAAAATGTGGATGCCTATTTGACCTATGCCTATCAAATCAAAGTGGATGATAAATTAAGTATTAGTCCATCTGTCGGTGCTTATCTTTCTCGTTCGTCAAGAACCTTGATTGACGATGATGTAGCGATGAATAAACGCACGGTGTACGCCGGCGATATTGGCGTAAATATTACGTATAAACTTGACGATATAAATGTGGTAATACGTCCGAATGTTGCTTTCGTGAAAGATGATGCAACCTTGTCACAGTCCAACGATTCGACTAATCAATATAAAATTGATTCAAGTAATACGGTTTATGGCTTGACTACTGGCATAGAAAAACGCTTTGCTAACGGCTTATCCATTGCTTCAAATGTGAGACTACAACGTTATGGTTCACAACATTCCGATGTGAGTATCGGTTTAGATCTGGGTTATAATTTCTAGCTGGCAGTAGCAAAAGAGTGCTGTTCATCACTTATTACAATCAGAAACGTATTCAGTTAAAATTGAAAGGACTGAGTCCAATTGAATATCGGAAACAGTCCTTGATTTAACCAACTTTTTGAGGTCAGATTAATTTGACCGCACTTTTACTTTTTTTGATTAAATTACAAAGATTTAGGAATGCGGATTTTTTGTCCCGGGAAGATTTTATCCGCATCTTTAATAACTTCTTTGTTTGCAGCTACGATAGCAGTGTATTTTGCACCGTTGCCGTATGCTTTTTCTGCGATAGCCCATAAAGTATCGCCTTTTTGAATTACATAAAATTCATCGTCACCGGCTAACATATCGCCGTTTGCGATGGTTACGCCGTCAGCTTTTACAGAAGAAATACCGGCTACGTTACCCGCCATTAAGATCGCTTTTTCTAAAGCTTCGGCGGAAGTCGCTTGACCTTCGATTGTTGCTACACCGTCTTCCACTTTAACGGAAACGTTTTCAACGCCCGGATTATCTTCTGCGATATGGTTGGTTACTGCTTCTGAGGCTTCTTCTTTTTTAGAGAAAAGTTTTCTGCCGATATCACCAACGAAATCAAATAAACCCATTATTTTGCTCCTTAATTTGCTTGAGTTATTGTTCGGAATTAACAATAGCCGAAATTTATTTGAATGTCTATGATTTCAAAAATATTTACATTGAATTGACAAAAGTGCGGTGCAAATTTTAAGAATTTTTTCTATAATAAAGAAACAGTTATCAAGTGAGTAAAATTATGAGTGTGATTATTACGGTTGATGGTCCGAGCGGAGCCGGCAAGGGAACATTATGTTATGCGTTGGCAGAAAAATTAGGCTTTGAGTTATTGGATTCCGGTGCGATTTATCGTGTGACCGGATTAGCGGCATTAAAGCATGGCGTAGCATTGGACGATGAAGAAACTTTGGCGGAAATCGCAAGTAAGTTAGATTTGCAATTCGTGCCGAGAAACGGTGAGGTGCAGGTACTGCTGAACGGTGAAGATGTGAGTAAACAGATTCGCACCCAAGAAACTGCCAATGCAGCCTCCAAAGTTGCGGTTTTTCCTTTGGTTCGCACCGCACTTTTACAGCGTCAACGGGATTTTGCCGGCGAAAAAGGCTTAATTGCCGATGGTCGCGATATGGGGACAGTGGTCTTTCCTGAAGCACAGGTCAAACTGTTTTTAGATGCCAGTGCGGAAGAAAGAGCAAAAAGACGCTATAAACAGTTGCAAGAAAAAGGAATTGATGGTAACTTTGACGGGATTTTAGCCGAGATCAAAGAACGCGATTTTCGTGATAGAAATCGGGCGGTAGCACCGCTCAAACCGGCGGACGATGCGTTATTATTAGACAGCACTGCCTTAGGTATTGCAGAAGTAATTGAAAAAGCCTTAAATTTCATTCACAACAAGCTTGATTTAGGTTAAAATTCACACTCTGGTTTATTCACGGATTGAATGAACATTTATCCATAGACCCGCTTTGTATGGAATTGAAGCGGATTTTATTAACTTAAAATTGAAGATTAATTATGTCAGAATCTTTTGCTCAACTATTTGAAGAATCACTAAAAGAACTTGAAACCCGTCAAGGTTCAATCGTAAACGGTACTGTTGTTGCTATTCAAAAAGGCTATGTACTTGTAGACGCAGGTTTAAAATCTGAAGCGGCTATTGATGCTGCAGAATTCACTAATGCACAAGGTGAATTAACTGTTAAAGTAGGCGACGTTGTTCAAGTTGCGTTAGACGCAGTTGAAGACGGTTTCGGCGAAACCAAACTTTCTCGCGAAAAAGCAGTACGTCACGAGTCTTGGATTGAATTAGAAAAAGCATACGAAGAACAAGCGACTGTTGTCGGTTTAATCAACGGTAAAGTGAAAGGTGGTTTCACTGTTGAGTTAAACGGCGTACGTGCATTCTTACCAGGTTCATTAGTTGATGTGCGTCCGGTACGTGACAACATGAACTTAGAAGGTAAAGAATTAGAGTTCAAAGTAATCAAACTTGACCAAAAACGTAACAACGTTGTTGTTTCACGTCGTGCTGTAATCGAAACTGAAAACAGCCAAGATCGTGAAGAAATTCTTGCTAACCTATCTGAAGGTGCCGAAGTTAAAGGTACAGTTAAAAACTTAACCGATTACGGTGCATTCGTTGATTTAGGCGGCGTTGACGGTTTATTACATATCACCGATATGGCTTGGAAACGTGTTAAACACCCAAGCGAAATCGTAAACGTTGGTGATGAAATTACCGTTAAAGTATTAAAATTCGATAAAGATCGTACACGTGTATCTTTAGGCTTAAAACAATTAGGTCAAGATCCTTGGGTTGCTATTGCTGGAAATCACTCGGTTGGCAGCAAATTAACCGGTAAAGTAACTAACTTGACAGACTACGGTTGTTTCGTTGAAATCTTAGACGGCGTTGAAGGTTTAGTTCATGTTTCAGAAATGGATTGGACAAATAAAAACATCCACCCGTCTAAAGTAGTAAGTTTAGGCGATACCGTTGAAGTGATGGTATTGGAAATTGATGAAGAACGTCGTCGTATTTCTTTAGGTTTAAAACAATGTAAACCTAACCCATGGCAACATTTCGCTGAAACCCACAACAAAGGCGACAAAGTTGAAGGTAAAATCAAATCAATTACGGATTTCGGTATCTTCATCGGTCTTGAAGGTGGTATTGACGGTTTAGTTCACTTATCTGATATTTCTTGGAATGTATCGGGCGAAGAAGCAGTTCGTAGCTACAAAAAAGGCGATGAAGTTGCGGCAGTCGTATTACAAGTGGATGCAGTGAAAGAGCGCATCTCTTTAGGTATTAAACAACTTGAATCTGATCCGTTCAATAACTTTTTAGCTGATACCAAAAAAGGTGCAATAGTTTCTGCAACAGTTGTTGAAGCTGATGCTAAAGGTGCTAAAGTTGAATTAGCAGGCGGCGTTGAAGGTTTCATCCGTGCGGCGGATTTAGTGGAAGAAGTGAATGCAGGTGATGTTGTTGAAGCTAAATATACAGGCGTAGATCGTAAAGCCCGTATCGTACACTTATCTGTACGAGCTAAAGATCAGGCCGAAGAAGCTGCAGCAGTTGCAAGTGTGAATAACAAACAAGAAGAAGTTGCTATTCCAAACGCATTTGCGGAAGCATTCAAAGCAGCTAAAGGCGAATAATTAGTTAATTCCCTTCCCATCTCAAAAGCAGGTATGTTGAAAAGCATACCTGTCATAATAAAGGTTAGGAGCAGAGTATGAATAAATCAGAACTTATTGAAAATTTAGTTGCTAAAAACCACACTGTTTCAGCTAAAGCGGTTGAGAATGCGGTAAAAGAAATTCTGGATCAGGTTTCTTCATCATTGGAAAACAGTGATCGCATTGAAATTCGAGGCTTTGGCAGTTTCTCTTTACATTTTCGCCAACCGCGTATTGGTCGCAATCCTAAAACCGGTACGCAAGTGAAGTTGGAAGCGAAAGCGGTTCCGCATTTTAAAGCGGGTAAAGAATTAAGAGAGCGTGTGGACGTTCATTCATAATATTACTTAACCGATACGATAGATAACGACACTGTAAAAAGTGTCGTTTTTTTATGTGTTATTTTCAGTAGTTTATTGAAAAATTACTATAACCCGATGGTAAATTTTGGCATAATGGCTAACAATCAGGATTGATGTTTATTGGAGTGTACTATGTTGAAATATATTTTTATTTTTATAATTGTGCTGGCTATCGTTTTAGTTGCAATTACAGTGGGGGCAAATAATGATCAAATTATCAGCTTTAATTATATTGTGGCAAAAAGTGATTTTCGATTATCCACATTAGTTGCTATTTTATTCGGTTTAGGCTTAATTTTAGGTTGGTTGATTAGTGGTTTCTTCTATCTTAAATTGAAATTTAAAAATATGGCATTAAACCGCCAAGTTAAACGTCAAACCCAGCAAATTAACCAATTGACCACCAGTCGAGAAAAGGCAGCTGAATAATGCTGGAATTACTTTTCCTGCTTCTGCCTATTGCCGTAGCTTATGGTTGGTATATGGGGCATCGCAGTGCGAAGAAAGATCAGGAAGATATCAGTAATAAACTTTCCCGTGACTATGTGACGGGAGTTAATTTTTTGCTGTCTAATCAACAAGAAAAAGCCGTTGATTTATTTTTAGATATTTTACAAAAACAGGAAAATGAAAACGAAATCCACACGGATTCCCAATTTGAAGCGGAATTGACATTAGGAAATTTATTCCGTTCCCGTGGAGAAGTGGACAGAGCTCTACGTATTCACCAAGCATTAGATCGCAGTCCGCATTATAGTTTTGAACAAAAACTGTTAGCGAAACAACAGCTGGCAAAAGATTTTATGTCCGTGGGATTTTATGATCGGGCCGAAACACTTTATATCACATTGGTGGATGAACCGGAATTTGCCGAAGGCGCATTACAACAATTGGCGATAATTTATCAGAAAACCAAAGAGTGGAAGAAAGCTATTAATGTAACGGAAAAATTAGCCAAAATTAAGCCCAAAGAAAATAATGTCGAGTTGGCACATTATTATTGCGAATATGCTCAGACATTAACATCGCAAGATAAAGAAAATCCGTTACAATTTTTACAGCAAGCACTGAAAGTGTCTAATAGTTGTGCCAGAGCCTCATTATTGTTGGGTAAGCATTATATTGAGCAACAAGATTATCGAAGTGCGGTCAAATTTTTAGAAAATATTTTGCAACAAAACCCGGCGTATGTAGGTGAAAGTTTAGAAGATCTGAAATATTGTTATCATCAATTGGAGCAACTTGATGATTTTGAAGTATTTTTAATTCGAGCCAGTCAGCAGGAGGACAATAGTCAAGTCGAATTGGCATTAGCGGACTTTATTGAAGAAAAAGATGGTCGAGCTGCCGCCCAGGCGAAATTATATCAGCAACTCAATAAAAATCCGACTATGTTTGTATTTCATCGCTTTATTCAATATCAAATTGATGAAGCGGAATCCGGACGCGCGAAAGATAGTTTGATTTTATTACATAAAATGGTCGGCGAACGAATTAAACAACGTTTTGATTATCGTTGTACGGCTTGCGGGTATCAAACCCATAAATTAACATGGTGCTGCCCGTCTTGTCGCCGGTGGGAAACAGTCAAACCAACACAAGGGATTTAACTTAAATTAATAAGGGGAAAAAATGGATAGCAAAATTATTGTTGCATTGGACTATGAAACGGAACGCGAAGCTTTAAGCCTGGTTGATCAAATTGATCCGAGCTTATGCCGTTTGAAAGTCGGTAAAGAAATGTTTACTACTTTGGGAACTGAATTTGTAAAACAATTACACCAACGTAAATTTGATGTATTTTTAGATTTGAAATATCACGATATTCCGAATACTGTGGCAAGAGCGGTGCGTTCTGCGGCAGATTTAGGCGTATGGATGGTGGATCTGCACGCTAGCGGCGGTTTGCGTATGATGGAAGAAGCGAAAAAAATTCTGGAACCTTATGGTAAAGAGGCTCCATTGTTGATTGCCGTGACCGTATTAACCAGTATGGAAGATGTTGATTTACTACAACTTGGCATTAACACATCTCCAATGGAACAAGTGATCCGTTTAGCCCGTTTAACTCACCGTGCAGGTTTAGACGGCGTAGTATGTTCACCGCAAGAAGTAGAAATTTTAAACAGTACATTCGGTAGCGATTTCAAATTAGTGACACCGGGCATTCGTCCTGAAGGTAGCCAAGTAGGCGACCAACGTCGTGTGATGACACCGGAAGAAGCAATCAAAGCGGGATCTGACTATCTTGTTATCGGTCGCCCGATTACTCAAGCGACAAATCCAGTGGATGTATTGAAATCTATTAATACGTCGTTAGCGAATTTATAATGTTTTATGGTGTAATGGACAAAATAATTGCTATAAAGTGAGTTAAAGCCTTGTACTACAAGGCTTCATTGCACTTTTTACTAACACTTTTGTCTATTACACCATTAAGCCGTCTATTACACCTGTTTGTCAACAAACTAAGATATTCAAACGAATATCTCAGACTACTGACAAACCCACTTTTTCAAAGCAATTTGATAAAAGTGGGTTTATCTTTTTACTTTTTTCACCTTTCTCTTGATATTCCCTTTCAG
>NZ_SLYB01000034.1 GCF_004340985.1 Cricetibacter osteomyelitidis | reverse complement strand
AGTTTCCTTTTTTGTTTAGATTGAATTTTGACACTCATATTCTAAACGGGAAACTCTCACTTTTTATAGTGATTTGTCAGATCAAGTCTGATCTTTTACAAATTATACGTCTTATTGTTTTTAATGGTTGTCTATATGCTGTTTTAGTTTATCATAAGGCACTGCCCCATCGGTCGCTGACAGCGAGAACAGATTAAAATAAGCCAAGCCGTGACCTAATTGCAATACTTCCCGTAACGGTTTGTTTTGATGCAAACCGTATAACACACCGCTGCAAAAAGCATCACCCGCACCTAATGTACTCAGAATATGATGTTTTTCTACCCAATAAGACGGCACGGAAACAACTTGCCCTTGTTGATCGCAAGCCACTGCCCATTGGGGATAATGAACGATAACATTTTGTTTGACACCGAATTGCATAATTTTTTGGGCAATAATTTCTAAATTATCTTTGTTGGATTCTGCATTTTCCATATCTGCCAAGATTTTCGCTTCCACATCGTTAATAATAGCAAAATCAATGTAAGGTAAAATCGGGCGGATATAATCCGTAAAGATTGTTTTATTTTCTACCGAAACGAGATCAATAGAAATCAAAAATCCTTTTTGTTGTAATCCTTTCAATAGCGAAATGAGTTGCTCTAATTCTAAAAAAGCAGGCAATAACGGCAAATAGGCAATATGTACAATTTTGGCATTGCTCTCTACCCGCATTAAATGTTCGGGCAAATATTCGGTCATCGCTCCCACATAATGAAAAAAAGTGCGGTCGCCGCTTTGACTGTTTATCATCACATCTGTAAAGGAAGTGGGCAGTTTCGTCTGCACCACTTGTTTGGTATCGATATGATGTTTTCTAGCTTGTTCAAGGATAAAATCACCTTCCGCATCACGACCTACCGCACCGCTTAGAAATAATGGCAAATCAGGGGCAAGGATTGCCAAATTAAACAATACGTTGGTGCAACCACCGCCGCAATGCTGTTCTATTTTGGAGATGGTCGCCAACATCGATTCTTTCGGATATTCGGAAATCACCAAAGTCTTATCAATCAACAAATTTCCGGCTGCCAAAATCCCGTTACGTTCTTGCATAGAGTTCGGCCTTATTAATGCTGCGGAAAATGTCCATTTGTTCCGCAACGGTTTGACTGATGGCATGTTGCATATTGCTCATCATTAACAAATAGTAGTTATATTTTTGAATCAATTCTGCATTACCTGCATCTTTTTCTAAACTTTGCAACGCCGCTTGTGACATACCGGTAAAGAAATTGATTTTGCAAATCCCCAGCGCAATAGTTTTACGGAAATCCGCCGCACTGATACCGGAACCGCCATGTAACACTAAAGGCACATCCACCGCTTGATGAATTTGTTGCAAACGCTCAAAGTCTAATTTCGGTTCCCCTTTATATTTGCCGTGAGTGTTGCCGATAGCCACCGCTAAAGCATCAATACCGGTTTCGCCGACAAATTCTTTTGCTTGTTCCACTTTGGTGTAAAGTGCCTGATCCGCCAAACTTTCCAATGCACCGCCTTCATCACCGCCCACAGCACCTAATTCGCCTTCCACCGAAATGCCGTATTGATGACACAACTCCGCCACTTTGCGGGTTTGAGTAATATTTTCTTCATAAGATAAATGAGATCCGTCAAACATAATGGAAGAAAAACCACATTCAATCGCTTTTTCAATCGTCGGCATAGTTAAGCCGTGATCTAAATTTAAACACACCGGAACATTGGCAAGTGCGGCTTTTTTCTTGATATATTCCGATGCGGAATACATATCAATATAAGGCAAATGAACTTCCGCCATATTCACAATCACCGGCGACTGATTTTGTTGGGCGGCAGTAAAAACCGCATCAATAAAATTCGAGTCAATGGCATTAAATGCCCCTACCGCAAATTTATGTTGATTTGCCACGGCAAGCATATCCGCTAAATTAATTAATGACATAAAAACTCCTTATCAGTTCAAATTGAAATATTGTTGGTAATCGCTGCAAAGCAAATGAAGAGGTTCTTCATCTTCTTCGATATGAGAAAAACGACCTAAAGGTTCGAGAAAACGGTTATCGGTTACATCGTCATTTGCCATAGAAACTTCTCCCGCCAACACCGCATCATTTTCCGCCCAAAAACTATGATACAACGTTGGAGTTAAGCAAATGCTCTGCCCCGGCAGTAAACGGATTTCCGTTCCTGCCGGTACGGTTAATTGCGTACCGTCCACTGCAATGGAAACATCTGCCGTATAATCCAACAAATCCGTTTGTTCGTCACGACGATACAATTTAATCACCAATGTTCCGCCACCACGATTAATGATATCTTCCATTTTTTTCCAATGGTAATGCATGGGTGTCACTTGATTTTGTTGTACTAGCATAATTTTTTCTGCATAAGGTTTATTATTGTTCGGTGATTGATTGCGGATGGTAAAAAGAGTCAAGCCGATATTGCGGAAATCCCCCAAATTAAAATCCGTCACATCCCAACCTAAATGAGCCTCGAAGATTTCTTGCTGCAAGATTAAATCTGCAGTCTGCCAATCCGTAAGATCATAATGTGCAAATTGCGGCAAATGAAAACAATATTTTTTCATTAATGCTTTCGCTTCAAGAATAGCCAGGTTAATGTCAGAACGTTTCATCTTAATTCTCCCAATAAAATCACAGAAGTGCGGTCAAAAATCGCAAAGTTTTATGCTTTTTCCAGCGGCCATAACCAAGCAGCACCGCGTACGCCGCTTGAATCGCCGTGCACGGCTTTACGGATTTCCGTATGACATTCCCGCCCGAAAATATAGTCTTCCAATAATTTCGGTACATTGGTATAAAGCCGATCAATATTGCAAACACCGCCGGCAAGCACCACTACATCAGGATCTAAAACATTAATATAAGCGGCTAATGCTTTGGCTAAACGGCGTTCGTAAGCTTGTAGGGTTTGTTCTGCCGTAGTATCGCTTTGTTCTGCTAATGCAACGATTTCGCTCCCCTTTAAACGGACACCGGCGCGACGTTCATAATCATCACATAATCCAGTTCCCGAGACGAATTGCTCAACACAGCCGTGTTTTCCGCAGTAACATTGATTTTGCTTAACAGCCACACTTTCTTCTTCATCCGGCCAAGGCAAAGGATTATGTCCCCATTCGCCGCCGATACCGTTTGAACCGTTATGGGGCTTGCCGTTAATAACAATACCGGAACCGCTGCCCGTGCCTAAAATAAGTGCCAATACAATATTTTTCCCCGCTCCTGCACCGTCAGTAGCTTCTGAAACGGCCATACAGTTAGCGTCATTGGCAATACGGACTTCACGCTGCAAAAGTGCGGTCAAATCCTGATCTAATTTTTGCCCGTTCAGCCAGACGGAATTGGCATTTTTCACTTTTCCCATAAACGGGGAAATGGTCCCCGGAATACCGATACCGACCGAGCCCTGTTGTCCGGTCGCCGTTTCCGCATCGTCCACCAAACTTTTAATAGCATTTAATGTGTCGGGATAAGAACCTCGCGGTGTCGCGATACGCTTACGAAATAGCTCTTCCCCCTGATCAGATAACGCGATCACTTCAATTTTTGTACCGCCGAGATCAATACCGATTCGCATAAATTCTCCTAAAATTTGAACTAGTTCACAAAACTGCAAAGCCAAATATGATTTATTGATAAAATTCGCTATACTGCCCATCAAAAATTTTATTAGACGGAACTCGCTATGCCTAAAATTTCTATTTTAGTAATTGATGATGACATTCAAATTTGTGAACTTTTAACCGATATTTTTGATGAGCATGGTTATCAGGTCACATCCGTCCAAACCGGTCAGGCTGCAGTAGATTTATTGCAATCCGAACATGATTTTTCATTAATTTTTTTAGATCTTATCCTACCGGATATTAACGGACTGGTCTTATTACAACGTTTAAAATCCGTGACCAATATTCCGATCATTATGTTAAGCGGTTTGGATTCCGAATCTGATATTGTTGTCGGCTTGGAAGTCGGTGCCGATGATTATATCGCCAAACCCTTTTATCCGCGCGTGGTGGTTGCCAGAGCCAAAGCGGCACTTCGTCGTACCCAACCGCAATCCTTTGAATCTAATTATGTTCATCAGGGCTTTCGTTTTCAAGGCTGGTCGCTGGATACGGAAAACCACAAACTGTTTTCCCCGCAACAACAGGAAATTGACATCACTCAAGGCGAATATATGTTATTGCACGCTTTGGTGTCGAATGCCCGCAAAGTGCTTTCCCGCCAAAAACTGTTGGAATTAACCCACAACGAAAATTTTGAAATTTTCGACCGCACTATTGATGTACTTATTATGCGGCTACGTAAAAAAATCGAACCTAATGCAAAAAATCCGAGCTTTATTCAAACCGTTCGGGGCACCGGTTATTTATTCGATGCAAGTGTCGAACAAAGCTAAAAACAGTCCCCCACCTTGTCAGCGGGGGATATTTCGTGATTATTTCACCGTCCAACCTTTATAATCTTTAATATTATTACGATCAATTAAAGTTACCGGAATTAACACCGGTTCCTTCGGTGCCGCTTTACCTTGTAAAATATCGTAACCGATTTGCACTGCTTCAGATGCCATCACTTGCGGATCTTGTGCCGGCGTTCCCATAAACAAACTATTTTGTTGTTTCAATGCTTCTTCACCATCCGGAGAGCCGTCCACGCCCATAATAAAAAATTCGCTGCGTTGTGCTTGTTTTGCCGCCAAATCCGCACCGATTGCCGTTGGATCGTTAATCGCGAATGCCGCATCAATTTTCGGATGTGCAATCAATAATGAAGTCATTACCTCTAAACCGCCTTCACGACTGCCTTTCGCATTTTGATTGTGAGACAATACTTTAATATCTTTGTGTTTGGCAAAAACATCCATACAACCTTGAACGCGATCTTGTACCGCAGATACCGGCGGTCCGTTAATAATTACCACATCGCCTTTGTTATTGAGTTTATCCGCGATAGTTTGGCAGGCAATTTCGCCGGCTTGATAGTTATTTGATGTGACCGTGGCGTCCGCACCATCTGCCGCTACGTCCACCGCAACCACCACAATACCCGCATCACGGGCACGTTTTACCGCAGGACCGATCCCCTTGGAATCCGCTGCATTAAGAATAATCATATCGGTTTTTGCCGCGATAAAATTATCAATTTGAGCCACTTGTTGACCTAAGTCATACCCACTGGATACTGAAGTTACATTCACTTTGTCACCGGCAAGTTCTTTTGCTTTTAATTCCGCCCCTTTCGCAATTTGTACAAAGAACGGATTAGCCAAATCACCCACGGTGACACCGATGGATTTCAATTCTTTTGCTTGTGCAAAAGGTGCGACGGCAATCATTAAAGATACAGCTAATGTTGTTAATTTCATATGTTTTCTCCTAAGCAGAATGGTTGCGAGTACGATATTTATCAATTAATACGGCCACGATAATTACCCCGCCCTTAATAACGAGTTGCCAGAAATATGACACTCCCATTAAAGTCATACCGTTATTTAAGGTAGCAATAATCAACGCACCGATTAATGTCCCGGTGATCGTACCGATACCGCCGACAAAACTGGTTCCGCCTAAAATAACGGCTGCAATCGCATCAAGTTCATATCCCATACCAAGGTTACCGTTGGCACTGTACAATCTTGACGCACTCATTACACCGCCAAGACCGGACAATAATCCGCTGGCGGCATAAACAAAAATTAAGACTAAAGAAACTTTGATACCGGTTAAGCGGGCCGCTTGTAAGTTACCGCCCACGGCATAAATATGCGTACCCAATGTGGTTCTGCGTAAAATAAACCAACAAACCGCAATCACAGAAAATGCCATAATCACCAACCAAGGTACGGACCCCAGATAACCATTACCGATCCAAGAAAAACTGATATTGGAATTAATTACCGTCGTGCCGTCAGCCACCAAATATGCCGCTCCCCGCAATGCGGTATATGTACCCAATGTCACAATAAACGGCGGCAATCCCGCATAAGCGACCAATAATCCGTTAAACGCGCCCATCCCCAAACCAGCAAGCAATGCAATAGGAACGGCAAAATTTGCTAATGCCGGGTTAAGCGATGTAACCAATGCCATTACCGCCGTCACACCTAAAATAGAACCTACGGATAAATCAATACCGCCGGTTAAAATAACAAATGTCATACCGGCAGCTAACACAATATTAATAGACGCCTGACGGGTAATATTCATCACATTGGCTTCGGTCATGAAATTCGGTGCGATAAATGAAAATACAATCACAATCAGAATCAAAATAGGTAAAATTCCCATTGCTTGCATTGCATCCGCCCATGCGATTTTTTTCAGGGCAGGTTTTATATTAACTGACTCAGTTCCCATTTTAATCTCCTTACAATAAAAATATTATTCCGTAGCACCGCAAGCAAATGCCATAATTTTTTCCTGATTAATATCCTGTGCTTGTAATTCACCCACAGTATAACCTTCCCTCATAACATACACCCGATCACTCATTCCGACAATTTCAGGCAATTCACTGGACACCATTAAAATAGCCACGCCCTGTTTCGCCATTTCCGTCATCATGCGATAAATTTCGCTTTTTGCCCCCACATCCACGCCGCGTGTAGGCTCGTCAAGAATAAATAGTTTCGGATGAATCGCAACCCAACGGGAAAGTAACACTTTTTGCTGATTTCCGCCGGATAAACCGCTCACGCTCACATTCGAATTTGGTACGCGAATTTTCAATCCTTCAATAGCCCGATCCGTTTCCGCTTTCCCTTTCGCATGATTAATCACCATCATATTGGCATCGCGTTCAAGCGTAGCCATAGTAATATTTTTAAATACATCAAGATCAAGGAACAAACCTTCCTCTTTGCGGTTTTCAGGCAATAATGCGATTTGCTTGTTCATCGCCTCCCTAGGAGATTTCAAACTGATTTCTTCACCATTTAAGTAAATTTTTCCCGCTGTGGGTTGCGAAACACCAAATAATAAATGCCCCAACTCTGAACGGCCAGAACCGACCAATCCCGATAATCCGACAATTTCACCGGCTCGGATCGTTAAAGATGCCGATTTCACTTTTTTACCGTCGGAAATATTTTCAATACGTAATACTTCGTCACCGACTTCAACTTTTTCCTTGTTAAATAAATCCGTTAGCGGTCTTCCTACCATCATTTGAACTAACACGGACGCATTTAACGCTTCTCTTGTTAATGAGCCGACATATTGCCCGTCACGCAATACGCTCACGCGATCCGCCAATTCATAAATTTCTGCCATACGATGGCTGATATAAATAATCGCCATACCTTCTTCGCGTAAATTTTTAATAATTTCAAATAAACGTTCCGTTTCACGAGAAGATAATGCGGCAGTCGGTTCATCCATAACCAGAATACTGGTATTACGATGTAAAGCACGAGCAATTTCCACTTGTTGCTGTTCGGCAATCGTCAATGAAGATACCTTTTGCGAAGCAAGAAATTGAGCCCCCAAACGGTTGAGCACATCTTGTGATTCTTCTTCCATTCTTTTACGATTTAACCCGAACGCGGTTTTTAACTCACGTCCGAGAAAAATATTTTCTGCTACGGTCAAATTAGGTGATAACTGAATTTCTTGATAAATCAGACTAATACCCACATTAATCGCATCTTTCGGCGAGGAAATGGAATACGCATGACCGTCAATATAAATCTCTCCCGAAGTCAACGTATACGCACCGGCTAAAATTTTCATCAATGTACTTTTGCCCGCACCATTCTCTCCCATCAAAGCGTGAATTTCGCCCTTATAGATTTGTAAATTCACATTTTTTAGTGCATAAAAATTACCGAAACGCTTTGCGATATCCTTCATTTCTAAAAGTGGTTGGTCTGCTCGTTCCATCTTTATTCACCCTTTATATTGAACATAAATGCATTAAACCATAACAATATGAACAGAAAATGTTTTCATCTCATTCATATTTGTCATAATTTACTGCCGATAATTTTTTACAATAAGAAAAACGGATAATAAAAGTGCGGTCAAAAAACATGGATTTTATAAAAAACAATTTATTTTCAAAGCATTATGGTGTTCGATTAAGATTATTTGCCTTTGTAATATGGGCGATATTGTTGGTCATATTTATCAGTATTACCGCGATTATCGGTTTAAATAACACTTATAATTCTTTATCTGATTTAAGGGAAAAATCACTGAACCAGATGTTTTCCTCCATGACCTTAGGCGTAAAAACCGCTCAAATTTCCACTTATGCCACACGCCTTAACCAAACGATCAACGCATTACAATATAAAGAAGAATCCGAACTGCTTGCACAACATGCACAACAATTGCAAAACTTATTAAACTACGCCACTCAAAACACCCAAAATAACGAAGATATGCGCTTTACCAAAATTGTTGATTTTATCGGGTTATTAGAAAAAAGCGTGAAAGAATTATTATTACAAGCACATAACCGCCACATTACTCACACCCATATTCTTAGCGGATTGAGTCAAAATTTACTGTATATTCAACATATTAAAAGACTGGATAAAAAATTTCCCGCCTCGCAGGAATTTCGCACTCAACTTGCAGAAATTGAAAACTTAATCGAAGATACGGCAAAAACCTCTTTTTCTTCCAGTATCTTTTCAATTATTAAAGCCAAATTGTCCGAATTGCCCGTCACACCGTCAGAAGTTGATATTGATGACGAACTCGCTAAATTGAAAAATACGTTTTCAACGCTTATTGAAGATGCCCGACTTTTGTCGGAAGTGAATTTAAGAATCAAATTCCTCACTTACCAAATTGACGCGTTAGTCAAACAAATTGATGTGGAATATTCCTTATTAGCCCAAGAAAAAGTGAAAGATGTCAACACGATTTCCGAACAAATACAAAGCTATTTATCCGATAAAACAACCTCTATTATTATTTTCGCCGCTGTGACTATCGCCTTAATTATCATTTTAGGTTGGTATATTTATTCGCTTATCGGCAAACGCCTCTATTCAATCACGCAGGCGTTAAAGAAATTTTCACAAGGCGATAAAACCGTTTCGATTCCGCAACAACAATCACCGGATGAAATCGGTGATTTGGCTCGTGCTTTTCACTCTTTTCAACATGATTTGGTTCATAGTCAAAAAATGCAGACTATGGGGCATTTAACCGGCGGAATCGCACATGATTTCAATAATTTATTAGCCGTTATTATCGGGAATTTAGATTTAATCGATCCCGACACACTGACGGAAAAACAAGCCCAACGCCTCAATCGGGCATTAAAAGCCGCGGAAAACAGTGCCACACTCACTCAACGTTTACTCGCCTATGCACGCAAACAACCTTTGCATCCGACGGAATTAGACATTAATCAATTAATTATGGAATTTCAGGATTTTATTAAGCATAGCCTACCGCCGAGCATAAAAGTGCGGTTAAATTTGGAGGAAAATTTACCTTTGACCTACATGGACAAAAATCAATTGGAAACGGCATTGGTGAATTTAATCGTGAATGCAAAAGATGCCATGAACGATATTGGCAACATCACGATTCAATCACAAAAATTAATGGTGCAACGCACTCATCATTCCGAAGAAATGTTGCAAATATCAATTAGCGACGAAGGCTGCGGCATGGATGAAGAAACGCAAAAACGAATATTCGAACCTTTTTTTACGACCAAGAAAAACGGCAAAGGCAGCGGATTAGGTCTCTCTATGGTCTATGGATTTATTCGTCAATCAAAAGGTCGTGTCGTTGTTGAATCGCAAATAAACAAAGGCACGACAATTCATTTACAATTACCGATAGCCGAAATTTCTTACGAAAAACAGACCACACTTACTCATGATCCCCTCCCGCTATCAGCAAAAATACAATCCGTTCTGCTGGTCGAAGATCAACACGTGTTACGCGAAACCCTAACGGAACAGTTAAAAAGTATGGGATATCATGTCACCGGTGTTGAATCCGGCGAACAGGCATTAAATTATTTAAAAAGCGGCCATAGGATCAACTATTTGCTCTCCGATATTATTTTAGCCGATAAAATTACCGGTATTGATGTTGCAAATTTTGTTCATCAGCATTGTCCGTCCGTAAAAATCTTACTGATGACCGGCAATCATACAAATAATTTAGCCAAATCGACTCAATATCCGATTTTAAATAAACCGTTTAAACAAGCAGAGCTACAACAAACATTAAATGAATTATAACAAATGGATTTTCCCTTTATTTCCACGCTAAAATCTTGCTATAATTCTGCTGTAAAAAAAAACAGTGGTGAATATATGGATTTTTCTGAATTACTTGACGGATTGAACGATAAACAACGGGAAGCGGTGGCTGCCCCCTTGGGCAATTATTTGGTGTTGGCGGGTGCCGGCAGCGGTAAAACGCGGGTACTGACTCATCGTATTGCGTGGTTAATCGGTGTGGAAGGCGTGTCGGAAGGCAGTATTCTGGCAGTGACTTTTACCAATAAAGCAGCGGCAGAAATGCGTCATCGTATTGAATCCACCCTTGCAGGCACGCAACAACGTTTGTTCGGTATGTGGATCGGCACTTTTCACAGCATTGCTCACCGTTTATTGCGGGCTCATCATTTAGATGCGGATTTACCGCAAGATTTCCAGATTTTAGATTCAGAAGACCAATTGCGTTTAATTAAGCGATTGATGAAATTGCATAATTATGATGAAAAAATGTATCCGCCGAAACAGGCTTGCTGGTATATCAATAATAAAAAAGACGACGGTTTACGCCCCTGTGATATTGATGATAATAACGATCGGCAAGAACGCGAGTGGATTAAAATTTATCAGATTTATCAAGATGCCTGCGACCGTGCAGGCTTGGTGGATTTTGCCGAATTGCTGTTGCGGGCGTATGAATTATTCTGCAAAAAACCATTAATTTTACAGCGTTACCAAATGCGGTTTGAGCACATTTTGGTGGACGAGTTTCAAGATACCAATAAAATTCAATATGCGTGGATTAAATTATTGGCAGGCAACACCGGCAACGTGATGATTGTAGGCGATGACGACCAATCTATTTACGGTTGGCGTGGCGCACAAATTGAAAATATCCAACGTTTTTTAGACGATTTCACCAAAGCAAAAACCATTCGATTAGAACAAAATTACCGTTCCACCGGCAATATTCTCAACAGTGCCAATAAGTTGATTGCCAATAACAGCGACCGCTTGGGTAAAAATTTATGGACGGAATTCGGCGACGGCGATCCCGTGGGAATTTATGCGGCATTTAATGAATTGGATGAAGCCTTGTTTGTGGCATCGCAGATCAAAATCTGGCAGGAAGACGGCGGCAAGCTCAGCGATTGTGCGGTGCTGTATCGCAGTAACAGTCAATCCCGCGTGTTGGAAGAAGCCTTAATCCGCTCCAATATTCCCTACCGAATTTACGGCGGAATGCGCTTCTTTGAACGGCAGGAAATCAAAGATGCGTTAGCTTATCTGCGTTTGATTGCCAACCGCCAAGACGATGCCGCCTTTGAGCGGGTGATTAACACGCCAAGCCGCGGCATTGGCGACCGCACCTTAGATATTTTACGCAATATCACCCGTGATCGACAAATTACATTATGGCAGGCTACACAAATAGCTGTTCACGAAAACAAACTGGCAGGCCGGGCAGCAACATCGCTTTTGCGTTTTACCGAACTCATCAATTCATTACAACAAGATACGGAAGAAATGCCGCTGTTTGCACAGACGGATTTTGTGATCAAACATTCCGGTTTATATGAAATGTATAAGCAGGAAAAAGGCGAGAAAGGCGAAGTGCGGATTGAAAACCTGGAAGAATTAGTAACCGCTACCCGTGAATTTATCAAACCCGATGAAGCAGATGAAATGTCTGATTTAACGGCATTTTTAACGCATGCATCATTAGAAGCGGGAGAAGGACAGGCAGCACCAAATCAACCGAGTGTGCAAATGATGACACTGCACTCTGCTAAAGGGCTGGAATTTCCTCGCGTATTTATGGTAGGCGTAGAAGAAGGTATTTTCCCAAGTATGATGTCCTTATCCGAACCGGGGCGATTAGAAGAAGAACGCCGTTTGGCTTATGTGGGGATCACGCGGGCAAAACGCAAACTCACCATCAGCTATGCGGAAAGCCGTCGTTTATACGGTAAAGAAGAACGTCATTTGCCGTCCCGTTTTATTAACGAATTACCGGAAGAATGCGTGCAGGAAATCCGTTTACGCGGCACAGTGACCCGTGGGGTGAGCAATCCGTCTAAACGGATTGTGAATAATTCTACGCTAAAATCCACCGCACTTTTAAATGCAGAGTCGGAATGGAAAATGGGGCAAAAAGTCTATCACGAAAAATTCGGACAAGGCACAATTATCAATGTGGAAGGCGCGGATAATAACACCCGCTTACAAATTGCCTTTCAAAATCAAGGGATTAAATGGTTAATCGCACATTTGGCGAAATTAAAGAAAATGTGATTTCGGTATGGGCGTATGCAATACGCCTTGCCATTATACAACTTCCAATCCCAATCCCTGCTCTTTCAGAAATTTATTTTCTGCATTTAATTCATTACGAATCAATGGATTATGCTTAAGATAAGCATCGTTGAATTGCAATTGCCAGTTATTTAAAGTGCGGTCGATTTTGAGTGAGAAATTTTCGGTGGTAACGGTAGCTTGTCGCGGCTTGTTTAAAATAATCGCCAAACGGAATAAACGGATTAACGCCAATACATCTTTGGAATGATAACGTCCGAATGGGGGAATTTCGGCAAAATTAAAAGTTTGGATATGATTGCGTACCAACGTCGCCAATAACCGCTGCTGTTCACTGTCAAATCCCGGCAATTCGCTGTTTTGCAGAATATACGCGGAATGCCGCTGCAAGCCTTTGTGATTGATCACGATCCCCACCTCGTGCAACTGAGAAGCCCAAAGCAAAATATCCCGCATTTCATTGACATAATTTACATTGCACCAAGGCTGATAATTTTCAAATAAATATAACGCACTTTGATGGACACGGCGGGCTTGAAATTGGTCGATATTAAACTGCTTCGCCAAACTGTTGGCGGTACGCTGGCGGATATTCGCCACTTGGAAGGCTTTTTCCAAACTGTACATCACGCCTTCACGCAAAGCACCGTCAGAATAACGCATGGTTTCAATGCCGAAAGTATCAAACACCGCCATTAAAATCGCCAATCCCGGCACAAACACATCAGTTCGTTCTTCAACCAAGCCGCCCAATTGTAAATCATTCATATTTTTTGCCAACAAAGTCAGTTCTTTCAACTGTTGCAAGCGTTCGCGATTAATCATACCGTCTTTGCTGATATTAGCCATAATCACTTGCTGCACGGTTTTGATGGTGCCTGATGATCCCAATACCGACTGCCAGCCGAGCTGACGATATTGCCAAGCAAGAGCTTCGATTTTGCTTAATGCACATTGATAGGCGTTGTCAAAATATTGCGGTGTAATATCACCGTTCGGAAAAAATTTCTTGGCAAAACTCACACAGCCCATATGGCGGCTTTCCGCTATTAACGGGGTAAAATTATCGCCGATAATCATTTCCGTAGAACCGCCACCGATATCTACCACCAATTTGCGACCCTGTTCCGGCTGAGTGTGCGACACGCCGGAATAGATCATTTCCGCTTCGGTTTTACCTGTAATGATATGAATAGGATAAGGGAACACCGCTTTGGCTTGGCGTAAAAATTCCTCATTATTGACCGCTCTTCGCAAAGTGTAAGTCCCTACTACCTTCACATTTTCCGGTTTGAATCCTTGCAAACGCTCGGCAAATAACGCCAAACAATTCACCCCGCGGGTAATGGCATCTTGATTTAGCACGCCGTTTTCATCTAAACCTTTTGCCAACTGCACTTTTTGTTTCAGGCGGGATAAAATTTGAATGGAACCGTTTACAATACGGGCCACAATCATATGAAAGCTGTTAGATCCAAGATCGATGGCTGCAATCTCTCGCACATCACCGTTATCGGTGGTGTGCAACATGGTATCCACCGGCATCATATTATCCATATCGGTTCCTTTAGAATTGAAATTGATAAAGCAAATCAAAGGCTTGATTTGTGCCCGAAACTGATTGTAAATATAAACGCGGCAATAGTCTATAACGCAATGTGACTTCCGCCAAGCCATCGAACAAACCGACCCCGTATTTAATTTGCAAACGGTCGGTAATATTGCCGCTAACGGTCACTTTCGAGTTGTCACCAACCCCTTGCGTACCTAAACTTAAATCGCTGATACCGAAAGTTTCACCGATTTTACCCACGGCTTTACCGCTTTTCGCCAAACTCATACCCAGCAGGGCAGCGCCCACAGAACCGGCAGATCCCGCTTCACCGCTGTTTTCCAAAGAACGACCGGTGAGAATATAAGATAACGCCTGATCCTGCGATGTGCTTGGTTCCGAGAACACTTTCACTTCCGGTGCATCTGCCACGCCGGTTACTTTTACCCCGGCCGTGATACTGCTATCTTCCATGGCTTCAGGATTGCGAATCGCTTCAATATTTAAGAACGGTTGGGATGGCAATCCGGCAAAGCTAATTTCCCCTTTGCGGATAATCAAATCCTGCCCGAAAGAAGCAAAACGTCCGCGGAATAAATTCACCTGACCATACAAACCTAACTGACCTTTTTCCTGCTTCACCGAAAGCAAGCCGCGTAAATCACTTTTCAGACCATAAGCCTCAATGCTGACATCATCGCCAATGTTGATTTTCAGATCAGCTTTAATCGCCATACCGTCCGCTTCAGCCGCCGCTTTCATTCGTTGCTGAGTAGCCTTCATTGAAGTAGCCACACTTTGCTTTTTATCGCTGCCATCTAAAATCACTTCATCGCTGCTCACGGAAACCGCACTTTCCGGCAGACTTTCAATGACAATTCTTGCCCAAGGAATATTCACTTCGCCGGTCAATTCCAACAATTTTGGTGTGGCTTTCACGGTAACATCCGGGCTGACCTTAATCTTCGCCATTGACGGAATATCCAGTTTGAAATTATTAGCTTTGGTATGTACGCGGCCTGTCCAGCTGTTTAAATTGTGCCAAGAAGCATCGCCATCAATATCCAAACGACCTTCATCGGTTTGAATATTTCCCTGTAACGTGGAACTGCGACCGTTGAAACGCAACGCAATATCGCCGGATTTCACATCAAAAGGCATTGATGCCGATTTTGCCCGAATACTTCGTATATCAAAACTACCGTTCAATAACGGGGCTTTCAGATCACCGCCAAAAGTCAAATTGGCCTGTACTGCTCCATCCACGTTTTCATTACGCGCTAATAATTGGTTCGCCAACTTCAAACTTAAATTATTAATTGCTAATTTACCGCCTAATTTGCGACTTTTCGCAATATCCTGTAAATTAAATTCTGCCGCAATCAAGGCTCGATCCTGTAAATGAACATCCGCTTTTGATGCCAAATTATTATTTTCAAGCTTACCGCTCACAGCTAATTTGGGAATCGGCAAATTAAACATTCTACCGTTTAATTTTTGTGCTACCGCGAGATTATTGCCGTCCACTTGAATATTAAAAGCCACCGGCTTATTGGCAAACCACGCTACTTTGCCTTGACTGCTCAGCACACCTTTGAGCAAATTATCCTGCTCGGTAATTTCATTGATTAATTGCAAATTCAAACGTTTGATTGCAAAAGGCACTTCGCCGCCGGCACCTGCTTTAAATTGTTGCGGCAGGCATAATTCCAAATTCGGATTTTGCCAACAATGTGCTCCTACAGTTACTTGCTGTGCTTTGTTATCATAAATCACTGCCACATTTTGACTGTTTTTCAGATCACCGATTAAGGATTGGATATTGGTATTCGACAGCGTACCTTTCCACACTTGCGAAGTGCGGTCAAAACTGCCGGCAATATTTAATTCTGCCGCAACGGGTTTGCCTTGTGAACGTAAATGTAATTCGTGTTTGGTTTCAGAACCGGTGAAATTTAGTGCTAAATTATGCACATCTACGCCCTCGCCATAGGTCAGGCTTGCGAGATCAACCGCTAAATCTCCTTGAATTTGTTTATCCGTAGTGATTTTGCCGCTTGCAACGAGATTTTGCACATTCAGATCTTGGAATTTTAATGATTTCGTTGTGAGCTCCAAATCCACATTAGGTTCGGTTAATTTACCGAAAACCTTGGCCTTACCCACAATATTTGCTGTTAAATCAGGCATTAATCCACTGAGATTAGGCGCGTTGATATCTACATTAAAAGTCAGTTTTTGGCTGTCCGGATTCAAATTTCCTTTTCCACTGATTTTATTTTCACCGTAAACGAATAGTAAATCAGGTAAATTCCACACATCGTTTTTTAAGCCTAAACGCCCACTGAGTGCTAAATTTTTACTATTAAAAATTGATTTAAGCTCGGTGTGATAATTCAACAAATCTCCGCTCAGTTTTAAATCCACATTATTGAGTTTGACTTGTGCTTTACCAGCTAACGGATACTGGATTTGTTTGCTTTGCACGCTTAAATTAAGCGGTGTTTTTTCGCTGTTCAATTCCGCATTGGCTTTGATTTGAGCATTCACACCACCTGTTGCCGTAAGAGAAAGTGCGGTCTGTTTTAATAAATTTCCTGATACCGACAGGTTTAACGCCGTTTTTGGCAAAATAACGACATTTTCTTGCTTAATAGTTTCAACATTACTGTTTAATTGCAAATCCAACGGAAAGTCATTGTTTAACGTGATTTTGCCCTGAGCCTGCAGCGTTCCCATTGAACTGATCACATCAAGGTTTTGTAATTGCACATCATAGCCTGCAGCATCAGCTTGCAATTGCAGTTTCGGCACGGTAATGGTTTGAACACTGTCTTGATATTGCCAATTTGAGCCTTGAAGATCTTGCACGTGGATATCAAAAGGCAGCTCGATTTTTTTCATTTCCGCTAATGCCGATAAAAGCGGTTTGCGTAATGCGGCTTCCAACGCCCGTAAATCCAGCGGTTCGGATTCAGTTTGTACCGGCTCCGTTGGTTGTACAGTTTGTTCGACTTGGTTAATGGTGAAATTCACGCCATCAATCACTGTTGGCGACAAGGTTAAACCGGATTCGTTATCCAAATTCACCGCACTTTTGAAATCAGCCAACCGGATAGCCATATTATCCACCGTTACATCCACTGCATCTACGGCTATATTTTTCACCACAATCGAAATCAGCAGTTCAATACGCTGCATTGAACCGCTTGATTCTTCCCGCTTTTTCTCGGAAGGGGGAATTTTGCCGATATCCACTTTCACTTGCGGCTTATTAATGGTGATATCGTCCACACAAATTTTGCGCTCCCACAAACAGCCGAAATCCAATTGTAAGCGGGCTTTTTCCACCCATGTTTCAACGCCGTCTGTTTGAAAACGCACATTGCTTAATTCTAACCCCTCAGATAAACCGCCCGTCACATCACCAATAGACAACTGATCCACAAATTTATCGGCTAATTTCACCAATGTTCGCTGACCAATATCCGTAGCCAGCATCCCCAACACACCAAAAACCGGTACAAAAATCACCGCACTTGTGATACACAATGCACGTCTGCACCATTTTTTCTTTTTAATCGGTATCGATTTATCCGCATTTTCTTGTGTTTGTTCTTGTTCTGACATCGCTAACTATTCCTGAAATTTAAATTTGAGTAAATCACGGCGTTCTTTTTTATTCGGTTTATGATCAGGGTGCGGCATTGCGTTCATCTTGCGGGCAATTACCATTTGCTCCCGTTTCGCGACACTTTCGTCCGTTTCCCGATACAGCAACTGTGCCTGCGGTGCACCGCGACGTTGAGTGGATAACGCCAGCACTTCCACTTCTTTTTCATCATTACCTTGGCGGAGCTTAATCCGCCCGCCCACTTCCACACTTTTGTTGGGTTTGGTTCGCTGACCGTTATAATGCACTTTACCGCCGTCGATCATTTCTTTGGCGATAGTGCGTGTTTTATAAAAACGTGCCGCCCACAGCCATTTGTCTAAACGTGTGACATCATCATCTTTTTCCATATTTTTAGTAGATTTATTTGCCATAAAGTTCGTTTTGTATCATTATCTATTCAATTATTATTTATGGTATATCCATTCCCCAATTTTGTAAATTTTGAAAGTGAGAAAATCAATGAAAGAATTAAAAAAACCGGAAATCCTATCCATTTCTCTGACCGCTAAATCTCGCATTTTTGAAATTCAATCCGTGGTTCTGAAATTCTCCAACGGAACCTACCGCACTTACGAACGCTTTAAGCCCGCCACGCGTGCTGCGGTGATGATTTTGCCGATTGAAAACAACGAATTAATTATGGTGCGGGAATATGCCATGGGGACGGAACAATATGAACTGGGCTTTCCAAAAGGCTTAATGGAAATCGGCGAAACGCCGGAACAAAGCGCCGACCGCGAACTGAAAGAAGAAATCGGCTTGGGAGCCAATTATTTTGAACGATTACGTACCGTCAATTCTAATCTCACTTTTATGAATTCCCCCATGCACATTCTTATTGCGAAAGATTTTTATCCTTGTAAATTAGAAGGCGATGAACCGGAACCTTTAGAAATCGTGCGGATACCTTTAGAAAAAATTGATGAGTTGATTGCTGATCCGAATTTTAACGAAGCACGCAATTTAGTGGCATTGTATGCATTAAGAGATTTATACAAAATAAAATAACATACTTACAAATCGTGATAAAAAATAAGCCTATGCTAAAAATTTTAGTATAGGTTCTTCTAACGTTCTAATGATTGTATAATACGATCTAATCTATTGATTTCTAATTGCTTTTGTTCAAGTAATTCATCTTTGTGTTGCAGCATTAATTTTAATTTTTCAATTTCCATCAACAATTTTTCATCACTCTGTCCATAATAGACCACATTGTTATCCACACTATCATTGAGTAGAAAATATACGCCTTTTTGGGTGGCATTCATAAACTCTAATGCATCCATATTGAAAAGATGTGCGATTTGTTCTAATTTTTCTAAACTGAGTTTACTTTCGCCACGTTCTATTTTTGCATAACCGTTAACAGACATATTTAACTTTTCTGCCATTTCTTCTTGTGTCCATTGATTGATTTCGCGTATAGTCCGCACTTTTTGATTTAATTTCATAAAATCCCCCATAAATGTGTTTATTATATTCCAAAAAATGGTTATAATCTTGCCTTTTTGATGGTTTTCTTGTTGTATTTTAACTTATAAAATACACAAATCTTATATTTACTTTATTTAAAGGAAGGAGTGTTTAGCATGCATATCATATTTTCTCATTTCAAATAATACTTCGTTTTCTTCATTGTAATCTTGTCAGTAGTAAATGTCTATGACATTACGGATTAAGATCTATCCGATATGACAAGCAACACATCGAAGCCAAATCAGAAAGTTAACATAAACTAATACCGAACAAAATAACGTAAGAACTTATTAAATAGTAAGTTTTAGCTATTTTTTTGTCTAATATTTTATATTTAAGGAAAAATTATGAATAAAATCTATAAAGTTATCTATAACCATGCACTTGGTATATTCCAAGCAGTTACTGAGCTTGCGAAAGGACATGTGAAAAGTTCTCGACAATGTGAACAAAAAACGAATAAAGCGTCTGCCACAACAGGCTGTTTCAAACTTAAACCTTTAAGTTTGATGCTGGCACTTCTTATTCCAAGCATGGTTTTCGCCGCACCTGCCACAAGAAACGGCTATGATAAAGGCGATTTTAGTGCACTGGTAATCGGTGAACAAAATGATACGGCAGGTCAGGATGGGGCAGCAAGTGCATATTCGGGCGCTTCGTCTGATAACCCAAATCTAATGCCTGCTAACCACCATTCGATCGCTATTGGTGGTAGTGCAAAAGTAGATAATAATAAATGGTCAACGGCACTGGGTTATAAGGCTAATGCTGAAGCAAAAAATGGGAGTAAAGATGGTAGTATTGCACTAGGTGCGTTTTCATCGACAAAAGCAGCAAATACCGGAACTGGTTCTCAGTCAATTGAGATTAGTGGCAAAACTTATGAGTTTGCCGGAAAAGCCAATCGTAATACCTCTGTACTATCTATTGGTGCTGGCACGACAGTTCAAGAACCAACCGGAAGAGCTAATGGTAGAGGAACTTATTATGATACTTATACCTCATCACAAAATTATCAATATCGCCAAATTCAAAATGTTGCCGCAGGTACTATTAGTGCAACATCCACCGATGCGGTAAATGGTTCACAGTTGTTCGCATTGGCAAGTGCCATTAACGACTTAAATAAAGGTGGCGATGGTGGTACTAAAGTCGATGTGAAAGGCGGCACAAATATTGCGAGTGTTCAAAAAACAGAAACCGACGGTCAGACGGTTTATACCGTCAATGCCGATGGTGCAAAAGTCTCAAAAGGTTCTGATGCAGTAACTGTAACCAACGGTAAGAAAGATGCCACAACCAATATCACTGATTATAAGATTGATTTATCTGATGCAACGAAAACAACGTTGAGTCAAGTCAACACTAATAAAACTAATATTGAAGGTAACAAAACCAGCATCACAAAAAACACAACAGATATTAAAGCCCTGCAAGATAATACGGTTAAACTCGGCGGAGACACCAACACGGTAACAACCGAACCACAAAAACTTAGCAAATCTGGCGGTTTGCAATTTAATATCGTGGGTGATAGCAAATATGTGACCACTGCGGCATCCGGAACAAATGTTAAAGTTTCTGTAAAAGAAGAAGCAATCAAAGAAACCGCTAAAACGGTTGCGACGGAAGTTAAATCTGATAATAAATCAGTAACCATAAAAAAAACGACTGGAGCGAACGGGCAATCTATTTATGATTTGTCTGTGTCTGTCGCTGCAACTGCTTCAGACTTAGCCTATAAAGCCAATGGTAAAAATGCAAAATCTGTTTCTTTGGCAAACGGTTTGGATTTCACTGATACAACAAATATCACTGCAACAGTTGATGAGAACGGTGTCGTAAAACATACGTTAAAAGATAATATTACTGTTAAAAATGTAACTGCAGATAACATGACAGTAAACAATACGCCAACGAATAATACAAGCGTAACCAATAAAAAATATGTTGATGATTCCATTAGCGCAGTCAATTTAAAAACTAAAGGTAATACGGGTGAAGGTGCAGTCAATTTAGCCACTCAAGCGTTAGATGTTACGGCGACGGGCACAAATGGCGTTAGTGCCCGCACGGTAGCCAATGCGACGGGTATCGTGGTAAATGTCGATGCTTCAGAGCTAAAAACTGCCATTGATAAAAATAAGACCGATATTTCAACGAATACTACGGATATCACTAAGTTAAAAGATAACACCATTAAATTAGGTGGTGATAATGCAACAATGACCAATGCTCAAAAATTAAGCAATGATGGTGGTTTGAAATTTAATGTAGTAGGTGATGATAAATTCGTCACGACTACAGCTTCCGGGACAGATGTTAAAGTTGCAGTGAAAGAAGATGCAATCAAAAATACCGCTAAAACGGTTACAACAAAAGTCACTTCTAAGAATAAATCCGTTACCATTAGTGAAACCCAAGATGGTGACCGCACTGTTTATGATTTATCCGTCGATGCCTCAGGCACAACACTTAATTATAAAGCGGACGGTAAAAATGCTCAGGCAGTGAACCTTTCTGACGGATTAAATTTTACAAGCACTGATAATATCACTTCCACAGTTGATGCTAACGGTGTCGTAAAACATGCCTTAAAAGATGATATTACTGTTAAAAATGTGACTGCAGATAACATGACAGTAAACAATGCCCCAACGGATAATACGAGTGTAACCAACAAAAAATATGTTGATGAATCTGTTGCTGCCGCTAAAACCGAAGTGAAAGCCGGTAATAACGTTACTGTCGATGCTGATACGACAAGTGCGAAAGATGGGCATACAATTTATACCGTTAATGCCAAAGCAACCACGGCAAAAGCAGGGTCTGAGGCTGTTACAGTAGAAGGTACAACAAATGCAACAGATGTTACCGATTATGTCGTCGATTTATCTAAAAAAACCAAAGATACATTAGTTAAAGCCGAAAAAGGTTTTAATATCGATGCCGATAACAAAACACCGGATAATGTCCAATTAGGTGAAACCGTAACTTACAACGGTGATAAAAATATCACAACTAAAGTAACGAATAACAATATTGCTATCACCTTAAATGACGCAATTAATGTAAGCACTGTAACCGCCAATACGATTAAGGCCGGTGATGTGAATGCCACTAATATGACGGTAACTAATGCACCGACCACGGATAATAGTGTAACGAACAAAAGTTATGTAGACGGTGAAGTAGCAAAAGTGACACTCAATACAGCGGGCGATACAGGCACGGGTTCCGTGAAGTTGGCAGACCAAACATTCGCCGTTAAAGCTAATGCAATCGGCAAAATCGCAGCAAATACCGTTGCAAATGCACAAGGTATTACAATAAATGTGGACAGCACGGCAATTGATAATGCTATTGCCGATAACACAAAAAATATCACCAACAACACTAATAACATCACGACATTGCAAAACAATACGATTAAATTAGGTGGCGATAAAGGAACGACTGAGACACAGGCACTTAATAAATCAGGCGGTTTAAAATTTGATGTTAAGGGTGATAATAAATATATTACCACATCAGCAACTGGCGATGCGGTGACAATCAGTGTAGATGAAAGTGCGGTCAAAAAAACGGCAAAATCCGTAACCACGGAAGTAAAATCTGACAATAATTCCGTAACCGTAACCCAAACGACGGGAGCAAATGGTCAGTCTGTTTATGATTTATCCGTGGACACTTCAGGCACTAATCTAGCCTACAAAGCCGATGGTCAAAATAACCAATCCGTGACACTTGCTAAAGGTTTAGATTTCACAAGTACGGGAAATATTACCGCAACGGTTGATGCTAACGGTGTTGTAAAACATACGTTAAAAGACGATATTACCGTTAATAATATCACTGCAAATGATATGACAGTAAAAAATGCGCCGACCACAAATAATAGTGTAACGAACAAAAGTTATGTAGATGGTGAAGTGGCAAAAGTAACACTCAAAACCGCAGGCGATTCGGGTAAAGGTTCTGTAAATTTGGCAAATCAAACATTAAAGGTTGATACCAAAACAACAGGCAAGATTTCTGCTAATACGGTTGCCAATGAACAAGGCATTACGATTAATGTAGATAGCACCGCACTTGATAACGAGATTACCAAGAACACAACAAATATTGATGCACTGAAAGATAATACCATTAAATTGGGCGGTGATACCGGCGCAACCGACGGTCAAGCACTAAGCAAAAAAGATGGTTTGCAATTTAATGTGGTGGGTGATAACAAATACGTCACGACTGAGGCTTCAGGTACAAATGTTAAAGTTGCGGTAAAAGAAGATGCGATCAAAGATACCGCTAAAACGGTGACCTCAAAAATTACATCTAACAATAAATCAGTGACCGTTAATGAAACTAAAGAAGGTGATCGCACTGTTTATGATTTGTCCGTAGATGCTTCTGGTACTAATCTAGCCTATAAAGCTGATGGCAAAAATGACCAATCCGTGACACTTGCCAAAGGTTTAGATTTCATGAGTACGGAAAATATTACCGCAACGGTCGATAAAGACGGTGTAGTTAAACATACATTAAACGATGACATCAAGATCGGTAAAGACGGTGCTGATGGTAAAGACGGTACAATCGGCGTAAACGGTAAAGACGGTGCTTCCGTTGTCTTAAACGGTAAAGACGGTTCTATCGGGTTAACCGGACCACGCGGTAAAGACGGTGCTAACGGTAAATCTGCCAATATCAGCGTACAAGACGGTCAACCAGGCGTTGATGGTGCGGCAGGTTTAGATGGTCGTGACGGCACTGACGGTAAAACCCGTATCGTTTATGAAACGAAAGATAAAAACAATAATACCGTTAAAGAAGAAATAGCAACGTTAAACGATGGTTTACGTTTCACTGGTAATAATGTAAGCACTGAAAATAAACATAAACTTAACAGTTTAGTGAAAGTTCAAGGTGAAGGTGTAACTGAAGAAATGTCTAAAACTTTCAACAGTGCAACGGGTAATATTAATGTTGTTGCCGATGGTAACAATACATTAACGGTTCAACTTGCGAAAGACTTACAAAACTTGAATTCTGTTACTTTAGTGAATAAAACCGATCCGGCTAAATCAACGACGATCAGCAGTGATAAAGACGGTAATTTAGATGTGGGTGGTGACAAAATCACTAACGTTGCGAAAGGTGAGATTAGCAAAGACAGCACTGATGCGATTAACGGTAGCCAATTACATGAAGTAAAAGAAATTGCCAACAAAGGCTTTAATATTGATGCCGATAAGAGAGCGAACGGTGTAACAAACGCTGACAATGTTGCTCCGGGTGAAACCGTGAAATTTACCAGTAAAGATGGCAATGTGATCACCACAATTGATGGTGAGAATAATGTTGACTTCGGTTTAAACAATACCATTAATGTGGGCGGTAAAGACGGAAAAGACGGTGCTATTGGCGTAAAAGGTGCTGATGGTAAAGATGGCATAACGATCAAACCAGATGCTATCGTCTTTAATGGTGTTAATGGTAAAGATGGCCAATCTGCAATTAGTGTTAACGGTAAGAACGGTGCAAACGGTTTAGACGGAACCAGCATTACTCGTATTGAATATACTGATCCGAATACTAATAAAACAGAAATCGTTGCTACACTAAATGACGGCTTAAATTTCACCGGTAACAATGAAGTCAATAATGCACACAAACTGAATAGTAAAGTGAAAATTATTGGCGAAGGCGTGGATAAAGCAGCATCTGAAAAATTTGCAAGTGCTTCAGGCAATATCAATGTTAAAGCGAATGGCACAGATACACTGGAAGTTCAATTGAACAAAGATTTGAAAAACTTGAACTCTGTTACTTTAGTGAATAAAGATGACCCAACCAAATCAACGACGATCACCAGCAATACTGATGGTAATTTAGATGTGGGCGGTGACAAAATTACCAATGTTTCAGACGGTGAAATTGCTGAAAACAGTAAAGACGCGATTAACGGTAGTCAGTTATATAAAGTAAAAACTGAGTTAACTACTGATGCCTTTGGTTTAAAAGACCAAAATGGCAACGAGTTTAAACAAAGCTTAGGAACAACCGCACAAATCGTCGGTAATGACAATATAAGCACTAAAGTTATTACTAAAGACGATGGTTCTAAAGCACTTGAAGTTAGCCTTAACGATAATATTCAAATTGGTAAGAACGGTAAAGACGGCAAAGACGGTTCTATCGGTGTTAACGGTAAAGACGGCGCTTCTGTTACCTTAAATGGTAAAGACGGTTCTATCGGGTTAACCGGACCGCGTGGCGCTAATGGTAAAGACGGTGCTTCCGCTAACATTAGTGTACAAAACGGTGCCAAAGGTCTTGATGGTAATGATGGTGAAAATGGCGAAAGCAAAACACGCATTGTTTATAAAAAATCAGATGGCAAAACTGAAACCATTGCAACATTGAACGACGGTCTGAACTTCCAAGGTGATACAGGTGAGGTTATCGCTAAAAAACTTAACGAAACCTTATCAATTAAAGGAAATGTTGATGCTAACGCCGATGTCACTGATAAAAACTTACGCGTTGATAATGTTAAGGGTGAGTTGATCTTGAAGATGGCTAAAAACTTAACGGATTTAACCAGTATTACTGTTGGTGGTACCGTTATAAATAATGACGGTCTTTCTATCACTAATGGTCCAAGTGTGAAAAACACAGGTATTGATGCGGGTAATAAGAAAATCATCAATGTTTCAGACGGTGAAATTGCTGAAAACAGCAAAGACGCGATTAACGGTAGTCAGTTACATAAAGTAAAAACCGAGTTAACTACTAATGCTTTTGGTTTAAAAGACCAAGATGGCAATGAGTTTAAACAAAACTTAGGGTCAACCGCACAAATTGTCGGTAATGACAATATAAGTACTAAAGTTATTACTAAAAACGATGGTTCTAAAGCACTTGAAGTTAGCCTTAACGATAATATTCAAATTGGTAAGGACGGCAAAGACGGCAAAGACGGTTCTATCGGCGTTAAAGGTAAAGACGGTGCTTCTGTTACCTTAAATGGTAAAGACGGTTCTATCGGGTTAACCGGACCGCGTGGCACTGACGGTAAAGATGGTGCTTCCGCTGACATTAGTGTACAAAACGGTGCCAAAGGTCTTGATGGCAATGATGGTGAAAATGGCGAAAGCAAAACACGCATTGTTTATAAGAAAACAGATGGCACAACTGAAACCATTGCAACATTGAACGACGGTTTGAAATTCCAAGGTGATACAGGTGACGTTATCGCTAAAAAACTTAACGAAACCTTATTAATTAAAGGGAACCTTGACTCTAAAGCCGAAGTAACGGATAAAAACTTACGTGTTGACAGCGTTAACGGCGAGTTGATCTTGAAGATGGCTAAAAACTTAACGGATTTAACCAGTATTACTGTCGGTGATACGTTTATCAACAACGATGGGCTAACCATTACAGGCGGACCGAGTGTGACTAAGGCCGGTATCAATGCGGGAAATAAAGTTATCAGCAACGTGAAAGAAGGTGTTGATGGCAATGACGCAGTGAACGTAAACCAATTGAATGATGTTAAAAACATTGCTAATAAAGGTTGGAACTTAACTACAAACGGAGACAGTGCCTCTAAATCCAATGTTAAGCCGGGTGATTCCGTTGATTTCGCTAACAAAGATGGCAACATTAAAATTACTAATGATGGGAATAATCTCACTGTTGACTTAGCGAAAAACCTTAACCTAGGTGAAGACGGTTCAGTTGAAATTGGTGATACAAAACTTGATGGAAACGGACTAGTCATTAATGGCGGACCAAGTGTTACTAAACAAGGTCTTGATGCAGGAAGTAAAAAAATTACTAATGTACAAGCCGGTGAAGCCGATACGGATGCCGTTAATGTAAGTCAATTAAACGATGCGACGAACAAAGTCAAAGATGCTGTAACTTGGAAAGTTAATACGGAAGGGCAATCTGATGCGAAAAAAGAAGCACAATCCGTTTCTAACCAGACAGTCACAGTGAAACACGGTGTGAATACTCAAGTTTCTGAAATCAAAAAAGATGAAAACGGTAATTACAGTTATGAAATTAATGTAACCGGACTACCAATGGAATATATAGATGAAGCGGGTAACACATTAGTGAATATCGGTGGACAGTTCTATTCACAAAAAGACGGCGGTAATGGTCAAAAAATCTTAACTCCGTCAACGCCGGCTAAAGTGCGTATTACTAGTGAGAAGCCAATGCAGCTGACTAATGTAGCCGACGGTAAAATTTCAGAAGACAGTACCGATGCCATTAATGGTAGCCAATTGAATAAAGTCATTACTGACGGTTTAACATTTGCCGGTGATAATGGTGAATTTAAAACTCCATTAGGTAAAAAAGTGACAATTTCCGGTGGTGTGAAAGAAGCGGCGAAGTTAACGGATAACAATATCGGTGTCGTTGCGGAAAATGGCACATTAAATGTGAAGTTAGCGAAAGCATTAACCGGTTTAACTAGTGCTGAATTTAAAGACGATAATGGTAATGTTACCAATGTAAATGGTAACGGCATTAGCATTGCCGGTAACAATGGTAAAACCATAAGCTTAACCGCAGACGGCTTAAACAATGGCGGCAACCGTATTACTAATGTTGCACCGGGTGTTGATGGTACAGATGCAGTGAACGTAAATCAATTACGCGGTATAGCAAACCATATCGCCGGTAAAATCAACAAAGTGGATAATAATGCCCGTGCCGGTATTGCGGGTGCAATTGCAACAGCTACCTTGCCACAAGCTTATTTACCGGGTAAATCCTTGGTTGCTGTAGGTGGTGGTACATACCGCGGTGAATCAGGTGTTGCCTTAGGGATGTCAACCATTTCTGACGGCGGTAACTGGATCCTGAAAACAACAGCAAATGCGGACTCACGCGGAAACTTCGGTGCCGGTGCAGCTATCGGTTATCAATGGTAATAAACTGATTGGCGGTATTATGCCGCCTTTCTAAAAGGACAAAAATATGAAAAAAACACAATTTTTTAAACTAGGTTTTTCCGTACTTGCCGTAAGTTTACTTGCCGCTTGTGCAACAAAAAGTAATGTAAAATCAGACGGTACAACTGATGAACCCGTATTCCCGGCGCCCTATTCACTGACTTTTAATAATGATCGCGGTACGTTCCCGACAACTGATGAATTGGCACAAGTGAAAGCGGGTTTAACCAAGGACGAACTGTATAAATTGCTTGGCCGTCCGCATTATGACGAAGGATTGTTTGGCGTGCGTGAATGGGATTATTTGTTCCACTTCCACACACCGGGCGTACCGCTTGATCCGGATAATAAAGCCGGTGTACCGGATGTTACGACTTGTCAGTTTAAAGTTATTTATGACAAAGATAAATTCGCACGTAGTTTCTTCTGGAAGCCTGTATTCCCGAAAGATGCCATTTGCCCTCCGGGACACAAATCAGCCCCGAATACGCAGCGTTATACTATTGATGCCGATGCCTTATTTGCTTTTGATAAGAGCGGCTCAACCGATATCAATGCGGAAGGTAAAGCCAGATTAGATGAATTTGCAAGCAAAGTACTCAAATTCGATCGTTTGAACTCAATCCGCATTGAAGGTCACACTGACCGTCTCGGCAGTGCGGCATACAACCAAAAACTCTCTGAAAAACGTGCTGAAACCGTACGCCGCTATTTAATCACCAAAGGCGTACCGGCCGGTGTAATGAGTATTGTAGGTTATGGTAAAACGCGTCAAATTAAAGAATGTGCAAACAGCTTACCACGCAATGAATTAATTAAATGTTTACACCCTAACCGTCGCGTTGAAATAGAAGTCGATGGTTCTGGAAAATTAAATTAATTTCCACCGCACTTTTAAAAAATTAAGGATTAAGTTCAATGAACTTAATCCTCAGACTACTGACAAACCCACTCCCGCTTTGCTTTTCAAAGCAATTTGATAAAAGAGGGTTTATTTTTTAGTTTTTTCACCTTTCTCTTGATA
>NZ_SLYB01000033.1:1648-29669 GCF_004340985.1 Cricetibacter osteomyelitidis | reverse complement strand
ATTTGCGACAGCCAACGACGTAATGCCGTTTCTCCCACTTTTAACTCTCGACAAGCTTGAGAAACTGAATAACCTTGTTCTGTAACGAGTTTTACTGCCTCTGCTTTATATTCAGGGCTAAATGTGCGTCTTGATTGTTTCATTTTGGTTTCCTCTTTTGGATGGTATTTTACCACCTATTGAGGACTGCAAGATTAGTGTATCACTACACTGATACACCACTACGTTTCAACTCACGCACCCGTGAAAGGTGCGAGGTTGGTAAATTAGTTCTTAGGTAAATTTGTTAAAGTTTCAACTCACGCACCCGTGAAAGGTGCGAGGCTAACCGGCACACCAAAACAAATCGCTTGGGCAGTTTCAACTCACGCACCCGTGAAAGGTGCGAGAAAGCTAGATGCCGTCATTAATGCTTATAAAGTGTTTCAACTCACGCACCCGTGAAAGGTGCGAGGACGCCAAAAGCGAAATTAGTCAAAAACGTTGGGGTTTCAACTCACGCACCCGTGAAAGGTGCGAGTGCCATCATGAGGATAACACATCTATCAATGGTGAAGAGTGCGGTTTACGCTAACCTTACCAAAAATTGACAGATGAAGTATATCAATAAATCCTTTGGTTTTCTAACCTATTCAATTTATTGATAGGAGACGTGTGCTAACCTTACAGCAATTTAATGAGAACAGGAGGTTAGCGATAAATTAAATGATAAGAGGAGTGCGGAAAATATCAATCGAGGCTTTTGCACCGTAGTGTTCAACTTTTTAATTTAATCCATGGAACCGAGATTACTTCGCATTCAAATACTGAATATTGTACTCTTGTCCCGTAGTTTGGGCAATGTTTGGCAATACGTCTTAATCGTCGCTCGCTGTTCTCGTTTTCTAGTGATGCATCATAAGTAATGATGCACCATCATAATGAATCTAGAAAACAGAAGGAAAAATAAAGTGATTGGATTGAGAGACTACAAAAAATAAAAGCCCATAGAACACCTATAGGCCAAAATCTTTTGACTGTATCTAGTTTTTATAAAAGGAGACAAATAAAAACTAATCAAAAGATAAAACTGGCTCCTCCTGCTGGACTTGAACCAGCGACATATGGATTAACAGTCCACCGTTCTACCGACTGAACTAAGGAGGAATAAGTTTTTATATTAAATCATTTGGTGCGAATAATAGTGCGTTGAATCGCTGTTGTCAATGATTTATTTACAAATATTTCTCCAATTGATTTATTAAATTTTCTATCCACAACACCTGTGGATAACTCTGTGAGTTATTTTGTTTTAGAACGCCTAAAGTCTTATAAAAACAGGCTACGGACGATTTTATCTTTAAATTGATTGTAAAATAACATTTTATTTAAAATCAATTAGTTAATAAAAATCCAGTAAATTTTTTAGAAAATTTTTCAAAAATTTGAATTACTTCTCTTGACAAATATAAGTCTGTGTAAAACTTAAAAAAATCCAATCTGAATTTGTTGAAATTTTGTTAATTTATACCGCACTTTTATGTCATAACGAATTTTTCATGGTGTAATAATAAAGTGGCTTTATCTAAAGCGAATACGCCGTCACCGCCCTGCTCAAATTCAATCCATTGGAACGGTACATCGTGATATTGTTGTATTAAATGCACCATACTATTACCCACTTCGCAAATCAATATGCCGTTATCGGTGAGATAATCAGCCGATTGAGCTAAGATTTGCTTAACCAGAATCAAACCGTCATGACCGGCTTCCAATGCCATCAACGGTTCGTGGCGGAATTCTTTCGGCATATCGTCAATATCTTCTTTGTCCACATAAGGCGGGTTGGTGACGATAAGATCATATTGATCTTGCGGCAGCTGATCGAATAAATCCGATTGTAGTGGAAAAACTCGATGGCTTAATCCGTGGCGTTCGATATTCATTTCGGCCACTTGTAATGCTTCAGATGACAGATCTACGGCATCCACTTCCGCTCCGGGAAATTCGGCAGCACAAGCAATAGCAATACAGCCGCTGCCGGTGCACATATCCAAAATGCGTTGCGGTTCATCTTGCAAAAAGCCTTCAAAATGCTGCTGAATCAGCTCACCAATAGGGGAACGGGGAATCAATACGCGTTCATCTACATAAAATTCTAATCCGCAAAACCACGATGAGTTAGTGAGATAAGCCACCGGAATGCGTTTTTCCAAGCGTTCGGAAATCAAATTTACCAGTATTTGTTTTTCGGATTGAGTCAGGCGGGTATCGTAAAGTTCTGTCGGCACATCCATCGGTAGTGCGAGTCCGTGCAAAATTAGCTGAGAAGCTTCATCCCAGGCATTGTCTAAGCCTTGTCCGAAAAAAATATCGGAACGGTTAAACATACTGTATGCCCAACGTAAATAATCTTTAATGGTCAACAGATTCTGCGTAACCTGATCGAATTGAATAGATTCCAATAAATCCTGATTAAATTTTTCGTATTTTTGCATTCTATATTCCTTAGATGGGAGTAAAATTTGGTGCAATATAGCATATTTAGCTTAATGATGTTAGCATTTGACGGATTGAAATATAAAGAGTAGAAAAATGTTAGAACAAGACGATATTAATTTATTTAAAGAAGCCGTGAAGGGCGTGAAAAAAATCAAGCAAAATACTTATGTTGCCCCAAGAATAAATTTGAAAAAGAAAGCGGAAATCCGCGAGGTGCGGGAAACGGAAGATACACTGTTTTATTTTTCCGATGAATATGAACCGCACTTAAATGAAGAGGATAAAGTAAAGTATTTGCGGGCGGGAGAAGATTCGCATTTACTGAAACAGTTGCGACGAGGCGATTTTTCACCGGCTTTGTTTTTGGATTTACATGGATTGACACGCGAAGAAGCTAAACGGGAATTAGCCGCCTTGATTCAAGCCTGTCAGCATGAACATATTTATTGTGCCAGTATTATGACCGGTTACGGCACTTATACGCTGAAAAAGCAAATTCCCCGTTGGTTAGTTCAACATCCTAATATACGGGCTTTGCATCAAGCGCCGAAAGAATGGGGGGGCGATGCGGCGATTTTGATTTTGCTGGATGTATAAGCCATGTTTCGCAAGTCAAGTGCGGTTAAAATTATAAAAATTTTACCGCACTTTTGTTATGCGCATAAACAGTGTAAAATAGTCAGAATTTTTTAGTTAAACATGACAGAATAATGGGATAACAATGACAGAAACAGCAGAAATCAAACCAACCAATTTTATCCGTCAAATTATTGATGAAGATTTGGCAGCCGGCAAGCATACACAAATCCACACCCGCTTTCCACCTGAACCAAACGGTTATTTGCATATTGGTCACGCAAAATCCATTTGCCTGAACTTCGGTATTGCGGAAGATTATCAAGGCTGGTGCAATTTGCGTTTTGATGACACCAATCCGGTGAAAGAAGACGTGGAATATGTGGACTCCATCAAACGCGATGTGGAATGGCTTGGTTTTAAATGGCACGGCGAAACGCATTATGCGTCCGATTATTTTGATCAGCTTTACGGTTACGCCATTGAATTAATTGAAAAAGGCTTAGCCTATGTGGATGAGCTCTCACCGGAACAAATGCGTGAATATCGTGGCACGTTAACGGAACCGGGCAAAAACAGTCCGTATCGTGATCGCAGCGTAGAAGAAAACTTAGCTTTGTTTGAAAAAATGAAAAACGGTGAATTTGCAGAAGGCAAAGCGGCATTGCGTGCTAAAATTGATATGGCATCACCGTTTATGGTTATGCGTGATCCTGTGCTATACCGCATTAAATTTGCCAGCCATCACCAAACCGGTGATAAATGGTGCATTTACCCGATGTACGATTTCACTCATTGTATTTCTGATGCTATCGAGCGTATCACTCATTCGTTGTGTACCTTGGAATTCCAAGACAACCGCCGTTTATATGATTGGGTGTTGGACAATATTTCTATCGAACGTCCGTTGCCGCACCAATATGAATTTTCCCGTTTGAATCTGGAAAGCACACTGACATCTAAACGTAAGCTGATGAAATTGGTGGAAGAGCAAGTGGTGGACGGTTGGAATGATCCGCGTATGCCGACCATTTCCGGCTTACGCCGCCGCGGTTACACACCGGCTTCTCTGCGTGAATTTGCCCGCCGTATCGGTGTCACCAAACAAGATAACATGGTGGAATACAGTGCGTTAGAAGCCTGTATCCGCGATGATTTAAACACCAACGCCCCCCGTGCAATGGCGGTGTTAAATCCCTTAAGAGTAGTAATTGAAAATTTTGGTGAGAAAGAAATTTTGCACGCACCAAATCACCCGAATCGCGAAGAATTAGGTTCTCGCGAATTGCCGTTTACCCGAGAGATCTTTATTGATGAAGCGGATTTTCGTGAAGAAGCGAACAAGCAATATAAACGTCTAGTGTTAGGCAAAGAAGTGCGTTTGCGTAACGCTTATGTGATTAAAGCCGAACGGGTGGAAAAGGACGAAAACGGCAATATTACAACGGTTTATTGTACTTATGATCCAGACACTTTAGGCAAAAATCCGGCGGACGGTCGCAAGGTAAAAGGCGTAATCCATTGGGTTTCTGCCGAAGATAACTATCCGGCAGAATTTCGTGTGTATAACCGTTTGTTTACCGTGCCGAATCCGGGGGCGGAAGAGAATATCGAAGCGGTATTAAATCCGGAATCTTTAGTGGTGAAACACGGCGTAGTGGAAAAATCCTTATTCAACGCACAAGCGGAACAGGCTTATCAATTTGAACGGGAAGGTTATTATTGTGCAGACAGTAAAGACAGCCATCCGGAACATTTAGTGTTTAACTTAACGGTGAGTTTGAAAGAAGGGTTTTAATTTGTAATCCTCAAGTGCGGTTGAAAAAATAAAAATTTTCAACCGCACTTTTTAATTACAGGCTTTATAAATAACTGACAAATTTAGTGGTATCTGCAACTTTCACTTCCCGTTCGGTTTTTTCTTCTGCAGTGCCGAGCATTAAAAATGCAATGATTTTATCGTTTTCTTCACATTCAAAGGCTTCACGTAAATCAGAACCGTCCACCCAAGGGCCTGTTACCCACACATTTGCAAAACCCTGTGCATTGGCGGCAAGCTGTAAGGCATAGGTCGCACTACCGGCACACAGCATTTGTTCCCAAGCGGGTACTTTTTTAATGGTTTTATCGATTTTGGCAATAACTACAATTATCATCGGCGCCTTAGTGGCAACACCTTCCGCCTTTTTCAAGCGTTCTTCACCTAAATCAAATTCAACTACCGCATTTTTGAGTAAATTTGCTAATGCCTGACGTGCCTCGTTTTCGATCACAACAAAGCGATAAGGATGTAGTTTCCCGTGATCCGGGGCATGTAAAGCGGCTTGAAACATTTGTGTTAACTGAGCTTTATTTGGTACCGGAACGGTTAATTTTTTTTCTGAACGGCGGGTAGTTAATAATGTAAGCGCATCCATTATATTGTTCCTTTTTGATATATTGAATTTGTGTTAAAGTATTTTAACAAAATTTTTAACCGCCCTTAAGGGCTATTTCAAGGGAAACATATGCGATCTATTTTAAATTTTATTAAATATTGCTGGCGAGTATTAAATTTTATTCGTGATTGTGTCATGAATATTGTGTTTTTGCTATTTGTTATGTTGGCATTAACGGTATTCAGTTTAGTGTCAACTTATCATGCTAAAACCGATACAACCGCTGTTCTGCAAGGTAAGCAAGGGGCGTTATTACTCAATCTTGACGGCTATTTGGCAGATAATCGTGAAGTGGAAAGTTTAAGAACTGCGGTACAACGTTTTGAGAATCAGCATATCCCAATGCAAATTTCCACCTTTGATGTGGTGTATGCTATTGAACAAGCTATTAATGATGATCGAATTAAAGGTATTGTGCTCGATCTTAATTATTTTGAAGGGGCTGATTTACCGTCGATTGAATATATTGGAGTGGCCTTATCTCGCTTTAAACATTCCGGTAAAACCGTAGTAGCGATGTCCGATAATTATGGTCAATCACAATATTTGCTGGCAAGTTACGCTGACAAAATTTATTTGAATAAAGCCGGTGAAGTGGATATTCACGGTTTAGCCTATCAAAATTTATACTACAAATCCATGTTAGAAAAATTGGCAATCACACCGCACATTTTTCGTGTAGGTACTTATAAATCTGCCGTTGAACCGTTTTTGCGGGATGATATGTCACTGGAAGCCAAGCAAAATGCCAAACAATGGCTTGAACCGATGTGGAATGATTATCGCCAAATCGTGGCAGCAAATCGTGACATTAAACCGGAAGCCGTGCTACCTGAAGCCCAACAATATTTAACCGAATTAAAAGCATTAAAAGGGGATACAACATCTTATACCAAACAGCGTAATTTAGTGACGGATTTGGCGACTCGGGCGGAAATAAATGCACAACTAATCGAATTATTTGGTGAAAATGATGAACATAAATTTCGCTCCATTGATTTATTCGGTTATTTGGCTGCCTTACCGGATCGTATGACAACAGAGAAGTCCGACAAAATTGCAGTGGTGAATGTTGAAGGAACGATTATTGACGGTGAAAGCGACGAAACCAATGCCGGTGGTGATACGATTGCCCGTTTATTACGTCAGGCTCATGATGATCCTAAAGTAAAAGCGGTAATTTTACGAGTAAACAGCCCCGGCGGTAGTGCTTTTGCCTCGGAATTAATTCGTCAAGAAGTGGATAATCTGCAAATCGCTAAAAAACCGGTGGTAGTGTCTATGGGCAGTATGGCGGCATCAGGCGGTTATTGGATTTCCAGTACGGCAGATTGGATTGTGGCAGATCGTAACACAATTACCGGTTCAATCGGTATTTTTGCGATGTTCCCTACCTTTGAAAAAACCTTGAAAAAAGTCGGTATTACAACAGACGGTATTGCTACATCTACGTTAAGCGAAAGTGGATTGACTTCCGGCTTATCGCAAGATGTAAAGGATGTTGTGCAGCTAAATATTGAACATGGTTATGATCGCTTTTTAGATGTGGTAAGCCAAGGTCGTCGTAATCTTACCAAAGCACAGGTGGATAAAGTGGCACAAGGTCAAATTTGGTTAGGCCGTGTAGCGGCAGATCTTGATTTGGTTGATGAGAATGGCACATTTTATGCGGCGGTAGCTCGAGCAGCTATGTTGGCTGAGCTTGATGATTATGGGTTGGAATGGATGCAGGAAAAAAATGATAGCTTGCTGGGGCAATTATTTGCACCGCTTCATCACAGTGCAAAAAGTGCGGTACAAAATGCGATTATTAATGTGATCGGCCTGCCGCAACAAACAAAACAAGTTAAGCAGTCTATAGATATACTCACAAAATTTAATGATCCGAAAGGCCAATATTTATATTGTTTGAACTGCGGCAAAATTAATTAAGCATTTCTCTTGACTTGGATTTTTAAGAGTGTAAACTATTTAACACATTAAATGTAAAAAAATATTTACACTCTATTTTAAGGTTGTACCAATGAACAAAGATAGCATTCATAACGTCCGCATTGTTGACGAAAAAGTCTTAATCACACCGGCTGAATTAAAACAAAAATTTCCTCTTTCCACCGCACTTCGAAGCCAAATCGAACGTTCTCGTCGTGAAATTGCCGATATTATCCATAAAAAAGATAATCGTTTATTGGTGGTTATCGGTCCTTGTTCTGTGCATGATCCTGAAGCCGCATTAGATTACGGTCGTCGTCTGAAAGCCTTAGAGGATGAATTGAACGAGCAACTTTACATTGTGATGCGGGTATATTTTGAAAAACCGCGTACTACAGTGGGTTGGAAAGGATTAATTAACGATCCTAAAATTGACGGTTCATTTGATGTTGAACATGGTTTGCACATTGCTCGTGCATTGCTTATTGAATTAGCGGAAATGGGATTGCCATTGGCAACGGAAGCCCTTGATCCGATGACCCCGCAATATTTAGCGGATTTATTTAGTTGGTCGGCCATTGGAGCGAGAACGACCGAATCACAAACTCACCGCGAATTGGCATCCGGTCTTTCAATGGCGGTAGGCTTTAAAAACGGCACAGACGGCAGTCTTGCCACGGCGACGAATGCCATGAAAGCCGCATCAATGGGACATAGCTTTATCGGAATGAACCAACAAGGTCAAGTGACGTTATTACACACCGAGGGCAATCCGGACGGACACGTTATTTTACGCGGCGGTAAACAACCGAACTATCAAGCGGAATTTGTGGCACAATGCGAACAAGAATTGATAAAAGCCGGTCTTGAAACCGCCATTATGATCGATTGCAGTCACGGTAATTCCAATAAAGATTATCGTCGTCAACCGGCGGTGGCAGAAAATGCCGTACAACAAATTGTTTCAGGCACTCAATCTATTATTGGTTTAATGATTGAAAGCAATATCGGTGCGGGCAATCAAAGCGCAGAACAACCTGTTGAACAAATGCAATACGGCGTTTCCATTACCGATGCCTGTATCGATTGGCAGACAACAGATGAACTATTGCGTAAAATAAGTGTTCAATTAGCCAATAAAAAATAAGGAATAGCGGTGGAAGCATTAAAATCATTGAGAGATGAAATTGATCAAGTAGATCAGAAACTCTTGCAATTATTAGCCAAACGATTGAAATTAGTAGCAAAAGTCGGAGAAGTGAAACACCAGCATGGCTTGCCTATTTATGTGCCTAATCGTGAAGCGAATATGCTTGCCGCCCGTCGTGCAGAAGCAAAAAAAATGGGTATACCGGAAGATTTAATTGAAGATGTGCTACGCCGCATTATGCGTGAATCTTATACCAGCGAAAATCAATTTGGTTTTAAAACGGTCAATCCGAATATTCAAAAAATTGTAGTCGTGGGTGGTAAAGGTAAATTAGGGGGCTTATTCCTGCGTTACCTTACTGCTTCGGGCTATGATGTGGCAGCATTGGGCAGTCAGGATTGGGAGCAAGCCGGGTCAATTTTCAACGGAGCGGATGTGGTGATTGTTTCCGTGCCGATTGCTAAAACCTTAGAGACCATTGAACGGCTAAAACCTTATTTAACGGAAAATATGCTATTGACGGATCTCACTTCTGTTAAACGTGCTCCATTAGAAAAAATGCTGGCGGTGCACCGCGGAGCCGTAGTGGGATTACATCCGATGTTCGGGCCGGATATCCCGAGTATGGCAAAACAAATCGTGGTATGTTGTGATGGGCGTTATCCGGAACGTTATCAATGGTTTATTGATCAAATCGCTATTTGGGGAGCCGTGATTTATACGGAAACCGCCGCCGAACACGATCATCATATGACCTACATTCAAGCTTTACGCCATTTTGCGACTTTTGCTAACGGTCTGCATTTATCCAAACAACCGGTGCAATTAGCAAAATTATTGGCGTTATCATCACCGATTTACCGTTTGGAATTAGCCATGATTGGGCGGTTATTTGCTCAAGATGCGGGATTATATGCGGACATTATTATGGATAAACCGGAAAATCTGGCTGTGATTAAATCCTTAAAAGATATTTACACAGAAGCCTTAAAATTCTTTGAACAAAATGATAAACAAGGTTTTATTGATTGTTTTAATCAGGTGAGAGAATGGTTCGGTGAATATTCTGAAACTTTTATGAAAGAAAGCTGCCAATTGCTTAAACAAGCGAATGATTATCGACAACATTAATTTGTATAGAGAAAAAGGGCAAGAGCCCTTTTTTAATGCGTAACTTTTAGTCGTCTATTTTAGTCTACAATATCGGCAAAAACCGCCTTTAATACTTGAGCCAAATCTTGAGCCGCAAGTTCTACACTTAGCCCCCGTTTGCCGCCGGAAATATAAATAGTGTCAAAACTGACCGCACTTTCCGCAATAATAGTGGTGAGTAATTTCTTTTGCCCTAACGGACTAATACCGCCAACCAAGTAGCCCGTACTTTTCTGTGCCGCATCTTTTTCTGCCAAATCCACTTTTTTCACCCCCAAGGCTTTCGCCGCTTTTTTTAAATTCAGCATATTCGCCGTAGGCAATACAAAACAGGCTAATTTTTTCTGATCTCCATTTTCTGCTACTAGCAAGGTTTTAAAAGAACGTTCCGGAGGAATGCCTAATTTTTCAGCAGCTTCGTCACCAAAATGCGTATTTTCCGGATCGTGATGATATTCGTGTAATTGAAAAGTAATTTTTTGTTTTTTTAACAGATTTACTGCGGGTGTCATAATCTATCCTTATGCAGACAATAAAAGTTAAGCAATATTGTATAGTGCGGTGAAATTTCAGCAAGTTTTTATCGTAAAAAAGATAATTTTGTGATCTGTTTTCCAAAAAATAACCTTAGATTTTAAATTATTAAGGTTTTAGGTTTTGCTGCGATACAGTAATTTTCTCATTTATTATATAGAGAAAAATATGCTTAATTTATTTCAACGTCCGATTGATAAGGATACCGTAGAAGCGCTGGCAAAAACGCTCGAAGATATCGGCAAAGTATCATTGCTTGCATTGCCCGTTGTTATTTTCTGGCAATATAGTGTATCATTCATTATATTTAGTGCATTTGAACTTCCGGCATTTGCCTATCTTGCCTTTTTAGGTGCTAAGTCACTGAGAAAAAATGAAAGGAAATGATTAATTAATCCCCTAATATTACTTAGGGGATTCTTATTTACCCAAAAAGAGAAAATAACAATGAACGATTTATCTATTATTATTGCCGCAGAATTTGCTTTGGCAGAAAAAATTGCCGAATGTTTAGAGCAAAGCGAATTAGTCGTTGAACGTTTGACGGTAGCAGAAATTTATCCTTTCAGTGAAGAACAGGGAATTCGATTTAATAATCGAGCAGTGGCTCAAGTGGCCATTGATGAAATTGAATGGTCGGAACATCATTATGTGTTTTTTGCCGGTGATATTGAACAAGCTGCCTATCTGGCACAAGCGTCTAACAGCGGTTGTGTAGTGATTGATATGAAAGGTGTATGTGCCGGTCTGTCTGACGTACCGGTTGTAGTGCCGAGTGTGAATGACGAACAGTTAGGTGAATTACGCCAACGCAATATTGTGGCCTTGCCTGATCCGCAAGTGAGTCAGGCAGCTTTGGCGATTGCACCGTTAGCTCAGGAAAATCTTAGTCAAATTATGGTTACATCCTTGTTACCGGCATCCTATGTAAGCGGTGAAACCGTGAATAAATTGGTGGGGCAGACCGCCCAACTACTTAACGGTATTCCCTTAGATGAAAACGTGCAGCGTTTGGCATTTGATGTTTTTCCTGTGCAAACCACGGATTTATCCGCACAATGGCACAAAATCTTCCCACAAATTAAACAAATTATTTTTCATCAGGTACAAGCGCCGGTATTTTATGGATTGGCTCAAAGTATTACGGTGCAATCCGATTATGAACTGGAACCTCAAATTAGTTTAAACGGTTGGGAAAATAATGAATTTATCCATTATTATGCAGAAAAAACTATCACACCGGTAACGAACGGTGAAACGGAAAACAGCGAAGATACGGCTTCATTGCATATTAGCAATTTAAGTGCGGTAGAAAATCAACAAAATTTTTGGACGGTAAGTGATGAACAGCGTTTCACGTTGGCTCGTTTGGCGGTAAAATTAGCGGAATCAATTTATTTACAAGGTTATTAATTTTTTAAAGACTAAGGGAAAACCATGGAAAACACATCTTTACTTGAGCGAATGTTTAAACTCAAAGAGCACAACACTAACGTGAAAACCGAAATTATTGCCGGGCTCACTACCTTTTTAACAATGGTGTATATTGTTTTTGTTAACCCGTCTATTTTAGGGGGAGCGGGAATGGATACCAGTGTGGTATTTGTCACCACCTGTATCATCGCGGCATTCGGCAGTATTTGTATGGGCCTGTTTGCTAATTTGCCGGTGGCGTTGGCTCCGGCTATGGGTTTAAACGCCTTTTTTGCTTATGTTGTGGTAGGCAAAATGGGATTACCGTGGCAGATCGGTATGGCGACAATTTTCTGGGGTGCGGTGGGATTATTCTTATTAACCTTATTCCAAATCCGTTATTGGCTGATTTCCACCATTCCGGTGAGTTTGCGTGCGGGGATCACTGCGGGGATTGGATTATTTATCGGCTTAATGGGTTTTCATAATGCCGGTATTATTGTACCAAATCCGGCAACTTTAATGGCATTAGGTGATATGCACTCACCGAAAGTATTATTAGGTTTACTTGGTTTCTTTATTATTGTTGTATTAGCAGCAAAAAATATTCACGCCGCAGTGTTGATTTCGATTGTTATTACCACATCCATTGCGTTAATGATTGGTGACGTTCAATTTAACGGTGTATTCTCAATGCCGCCAAGTTTAAGCGGTGTTGTAGGGCAAGTGGATTTAGCCGGAGCCTTAGATATGGGTTTACTCGGTGTGATTTTCTCCTTTATGTTGGTGAACTTATTTGACTCATCCGGTACGCTAATCGGTGTGACCGAAAAAGCAGGGCTTGCCGATGAAAACGGTAAATTCCCGAATATGAAAAAAGCCTTGTATGTAGATAGCGTAAGTTCCGTGTTAGGTCCTTATATCGGCACATCGGCTATTAGTACCTACATTGAAAGCAGTGCGGGTGTATCCGTGGGCGGTCGTACCGGTTTAACGGCAATTGTAGTCGGTTTACTATTCTTATTGGTTATCTTTATGTCACCTTTGGCTTCTATCGTACCCACTTACGCCACGGCCGGAGCATTAATTTATGTAGGTATTTTAATGTCTTCCAGTTTATTAAAAGTACGTTGGGATGATTTAACGGAAGCGACACCGGCATTTATTACTGCCGTCATGATGCCGTTTACTTATTCTATTACGGAAGGCATTGCTTTTGGTTTTATCAGTTACGCAGTAGTCAAATTATTTACCGGTAAAGCCAAGGATGTAAGCATTTCCGTTTGGGTTGTTGCCTTATTGTTTGCAGCAAAAATGATTTTCGTAGATTAATTTATTATTAAGACAAAGGAATAAATTATGCAAAAACTGCTTTTTATCTTTAACGAATCGCCTTACGGCACAGAAAAAACCTTTAACGGCTTGCGTTTGGCAGTGAATCTGCAAGAAGAATACGGCAAAGATGCGGAAGTGAAGTTATTCTTTTTCTCTGATTCCGTTTTAGCGGGATTAGCCGGTCAGCATCCAAAAGACGGTGCGAATATTCAGCAAGTGCTTGAAATCTTAACGGCTCAGGGAGCGGAGGCAAAACTTTGTACTACTTGCACCAAAGCACGAGGTATTACGGATTTACCGCTTGCAGAAGGCGTAGTACTTGGTACTTTGGATGATGTTGCCGCTTGGACAATCTGGGCGGATAAAGTATTAACATTCTAAATTTAACTGGCGGGCGGTTGTCCGCCTGTTTTTCTCTGTTGAACTGCAAAACTATGATAAAACTGACCGCACTTAATCCGATTTCTACACCGCTGAATTCTGTCAGTTTAATTGAAGCATCTGCCGGAACCGGTAAAACCCATACCATTAAATCCTTGTATTTACGCTTATTGTTGCAAATCGGTGAGCAGAATTTTCCGCAGCCATTGACCGTGGAACAAATTCTCGTGGTGACTTTTACGGAAGCGGCGACACAAGAACTGAAAGAGCGTATCCGCACTACTATCAATGAAGCGAAAAAAGCATTCCAACACTACCTTGACACCAAAGATCAGACAGCGATTTCAGATGAATTTCTTGTGCAGTTGATTGATGAAATGCCGGATGAGCAAACACTGAAAACGGCGATTTACCGCTTGCGGTTAGCGGAACAAAATATGGATATGGCAGCAATTTACACCATTCACGGTTTTTGTCGCAAAATGCTGACGCGGTATGCCTTTAATTCCGGTATTCATTTTGATCTGGATTTAACGGCGGACGAAAGTGAATTGGTGCAACGGTTTGCCAATGAAGTGTGGCGGGAGAATTTTTATTCTGTCAGTTTAACAGCGGCGAAATTTATTCATCAATATTTGGTTAGCCCGAATAATGTGGTACAAGCCTTAAAACCTTATTTATCTGCGGACACCTTAAAACTCGAAATAAATCAACCGCACTTATTGGAATTATCATTACCGACATTTTTATCGCAATATATTGAACAAGAACAACAGCTTATTGATAATTTAAAACAACAATGGCTGCAACATTGTGATGAGATTAAAGCAGAATTTTTAGCGGAACTTGCAAAAAATTATAAAAAAGGTGAAAAGAAACGTTTAAAACGCACAATTTTTAAATCTAACCTAGTGCCGAATTGGTTTAATGAAATCCAATTGTGGGCAAATAATGGCAACGGCACGGAAATTGCAAACCGTTTATTAACTTATTTCAGTCAAGAAGCATTAAACACCAAATATGCGGAAGATGGTGCGGAACCTATGCAGCATCCGATTTTTGCCTTGGTGGATGAAATCAGCGGCAAACTCAATCAAACCATCAACCATAAAGTGTTATTGTGGCATTATCTCAATTTACTGAAGCAAAAATTATTCAGCTACAAACAAAATCACGCAGAAAAAAGTTTTGATGATTTACTGCGTTTATTAAAAGATGCCTTGGTTGGCAAAAACGGCAATGAATTGGCTCAGTTGATCCGCTATCAATATCCTTTTGCAATGATCGACGAATTTCAGGATACGGATGCACAGCAATATCAAATTTTCTCAAAAATTTATATTGAAAATGCTCCCCCACAGTGCGGATTTATTATGATCGGTGATCCGAAACAGGCTATTTATAAATTCCGTGGCGCGGATATTTTTACATATCTCACCGCCGCTGACCAAGTAAAAGAAATATTTAACTTAGAGACTAATTGGCGTTCCATTCCGGATTTAGTGAACGGTGTCAATGCGTTATTTGATTTTCCGCAATCGCCGTTTTTATATGATGATATTGCTTTTCACCCGGTACGCCATGCACGGCGAAGTGATGAAGGTTTTGAATTAAACCAACAAATGCAACCGGCATTTAATTTTTATTTCGCCGAAAAACCGACCAAATTACAATTAGCTAAAGCCTGTGCTGCAGGTATTCAGCAAAGTCTGAAAAGTGCGGTAGAAAATAACGCATTTATCGTGCAATGGGATAATTCTCATCAGACTTTAGAGCATAACCCATTATTACCGAAACATTTTGCCGTTTTAGTGCGTAATAAAAATGAAGCCGCACTGATAAAAAATGCCTTACAAGAACTCGGCATTGCATCGGTGTATTTGTCTGATCAAAGCAATGTATTTGACAGCAAAGAAGCACAGGAATTGGCATTAATTCTCAAAGCCTGTTTGAATCCGAATAATGAACGCAATATTTTAAATGCCATTGCTACGGCTTTATTTGCTCATTCAACGGCAGAAATTCAACGCTTAAAGCAAAATGAAAGCGAATGGGAAAAATGGGTAGACCGTTTTGAACGCTATCAACGCACTTGGGCAATGCAAGGCGTATTACCGATGTTGCATCAATTATTTTTAAAGGAAGAGATCCCGGCAAAAATATTGTCGCAGCCAAACGGCGAACGGCGGGTTACTGATTTATTACACTTAGCGGAATTATTGCAACAGGCTTCCGGTTTGCAGGAAAAAGAAACGGATTTATTACGTTGGTTTGAACTGCAAATTCAAGGTAAAAATCGGGCGGAAGGGCAAGAAATCCGCCTTGAAAGCGAACAGGATTTAGTGAAAATTGTCACCATTCATAAATCCAAAGGCTTACAATACGAAATACTTTGGTTACCGTTTTTAGGCAATGGCATCAAGGCGTATAACAATGCGGTGAATACCTATTATTCCGAACAAGACCGCCAAACTTTGTGGGATATTGAAAATCAGCACAGCGATGATGTGTTGCGGGAATTGCAGGCGGAAGAAATGCGGCTGCTTTATGTGGCGCTCACGCGAGCAAAATGCCAGCTGAATATCACATTGCCGAAAACAATGAGCGTTACTCCGAAAGCACAGGAAATTTACTGGAATCCTTTAGATTATGCCTTAAAACAAGGGGATTTATCCAACCCGTCGGATTTTATCTCTTTGGTGGAACGGTTCGCTCAAAGAGTGGATTTTACCGTTAATCAGCAGTCTTTAGATGTATTACAAGCTGATAAGAATTGGCAATTCCCGGTGGAAAAACCGCAATTGGAAGCAGGCATTTTTACCGGCAATATTGAGAAAAACTGGCAAATCAGCAGTTTTACCGCATTAAAACAAATGAATGAACGGGCAGGTAAAGTAGGAAAAAGTGCGGTAGAAAACAGTGCAATTTTTTATGATGAGGCTCAGGATTACGACTTAATCTATGTGGAAAAAGACGAATATGCACCGGTATTAAATAAGGAATATGAACATTATCCCGCAGGCAGAACGCCTTTTGATTTTCCCCACGGCAGTCAGGTAGGAACGGCATTGCACCGCTATTTTGAAAATTGCGAATTTAATCAGCCTATTGACGAGCAAGCCATTGCAAAACTCTGTCAAAGCCTGCAATTAGACGAAAGCTGGCTGATGCCGACGAAAATTTGGATGTTTGAAATTTTATCCACACCGCTGACATTCGGTTTAAATTTAGCCAAAATTGACCGCACTTCTTGTTTAAAGGAAATGCAATTCTATTTGAAATTACGAAAGAATTTTCCGCTGCAACAGTTTAATCGGTTATTGCAACAACATCACCCGCTGTATCAAACGGCGTGGCATTTTGAGCAAATTCAAGGAATGATTCGAGGCTTTATCGACTTGGTTTTCCGTCACGATGGCAAATATTATATTCTGGATTATAAATCCAATTATCTCGGCGGATTACCGCAACATTACGAGAAATCGAAATTAAGTAGAGTGGTGTCGCAGTCCGGCTATGATCTGCAATATTTGCTTTATACCGTAGCATTACATCGCTATCTTAAAGTGCGGAATCCGAACTATAATTATGAGCAACATTTTGGCGGGGTGATTTATGCCTTTATCCGTGGAATGAACAGCAAAAATAGCGATTTCGGCGTATATTTTAATAAACCGAAAGCCACATTGATAGAACAATTGGATCAACTATTTTAGGAGCGGATAATGTTACAGATTTTAGCCAGACTCAAAGACGAACAGCTGATCAGCTCCGGTGATTTTTATTTTGCCAAACTCATTGCGGATAAACAGCAAGGGGAAAATTATTCACCGACGGTGCAGAATCTGGCAATTTTATTGGCTGGACTGTGCAATTTTAGCCAACAAAAAGGCAATAGTTGTTTATATTTAGACGATGATTGCGAAAAAAATCTCTTTGATTTGAAATATACCACAGCACAACATTATCTTACGGAAATTCGCCAAACCATTGATTTTCTGCCGATTAAACAATGGCAGACGGCATTAAAAGGGCATATTGCGTTTACGGAAAATCCCCGCCAACAAGTCACGCCGCTAGTCTTTCAATTTAACGCATTGTATTTCTATCGCGTATGGCAAGATGAATTTTTTGTGGCGGATTACCTGAAAAGTGCGGTAAAAAAATCGCAAAATTTTACTACACTAGAAATGGAAACCGTGCGGGATGTGTTAAATCAGCTTTTTCCCGCTCAATCTGAACAGCAGGTTAATTGGCAAAAAATCGCGGTTGCCGTAGCGTTAAAACAAGCCTTTTGTTTGATTTCAGGCGGACCGGGCACAGGAAAAACCACTACGGTTGCGAACGTGTTAGCGGGGTTGCAATGGTTGCAGATTAAGCAACATCGCGAACCTTTAAATATCAAACTGGTCGCGCCCACCGGCAAAGCGGGTGCTCGCTTAAAAGAATCCATTCTTAAAGCCATTAATAAACTTGATTTACCGGCGGAAATAACCCTATCAATACCGACGGAGGCTTCCACCATTCATCGTTTATTAGGCGTTCGACCTTTTGACGATAGCACGGTATTTCATCAGGATAATCCGATCACTGCCGATGTGTTGGTGGTAGATGAAGCGTCAATGATCGATTTATCTTTAATGGCAAAATTGCTGAAAGCCTTACCGCCGCATTGTAAATTGATTTTATTAGGCGACAAAGACCAACTGGCATCGGTAGAAGCCGGAGCCATTATCGGCGAATTAGGGCAGTTTATCCGTGAAATGGAACAACAGGGTTATAGCCCGGCATTGACGGATTATTTAACGGCGGTCACAGATATGCCGCTACAGGCTCACAACGGCAAATACGCGGAAATCGCCGATTATCTCTGTTCATTACGACACAGTTACCGTTTTGGTAGTCAATCCGGTATCGGTTATTTAGCCAAAGCGGTCAATGACGGACAAAGCCTGCAAAGCTGGCAATTATTTGAACATTATGGGGATATTCGTCTTTGTGAACAGAATTCGTCACAGAACCACGCTCAACAATTACTTCCGATAATCGAATCCGCAGTAACACACTATGGTGAATATTTAAAGCGGGTTCAAGCGGTGCAAACAGGGCGGAAACCCTTGGAACAAACCATTCACGGGATTTTTACGGCATTTAAAAAAGTGAGATTTTTAACCGCACTTCGCAACAGTGATTTCGGCGTTGAACGTTTAAATGTCTTTTTTGCCGAAGTATTACGAAATCGTGGATTGCTTTCATTCAAACAACTCCGCGAATGGTATGCCGGAAAACCGATTATGGTCGTTGAAAATGATCCGAACGTAGGATTATACAATGGCGATATCGGCTTGTTTTTGGTGGATGAACAAGGCAACGGCAAAGTTTGGTTTGAACAAGGCGATAAGCAATATAAAGCCTTTTCTCCAAGCCGAGTACCTAATCATGAACCGGCTTTTGCAATGACCGTACATAAATCCCAAGGATCAGAATTTGAGCAGGTATTTTTTATCTTACCAAACTCATTTTCCCCTGTTTTATCAAAAGAATTGGTTTATACTGCACTAACAAGAGCAAAACAAGAACTTACCGTATTCACCCAAGAAAAGATCTGGAAAAGTGCGGTAAGAAATTCGATTAAACGACAAAGCGGGTTAGCAAAATTACTTAATCAATAAAAGGAAATTACTATGAAATTATACGTTTACGATCATTGTCCGTTCTGCGTGCGTGCCAGAATGATTTTTGGATTAAAGAATGTACCGGTGGAAGAATTGGCGATTTTAAATGATGATGAAGTAACCCCAATCGGTTTAGTGGGCAAAAAAATGGTGCCGATTTTAGTCAAAGAAGACGGCACGGCAATGCCGGAAAGTTTGGATATTGTGAAATATATTGATGAAAATTATGCCGGTGATAAAACTCAAAATTGGTTGTCATCTGACATTCGCCCGGAAATTGAAAATTGGCTTAAAACCGTCAGTGAATATACCGGTAAATTAGTCGGCCCTCGTTATGTAAAAATCAATTTGCCTGAATTTGCAACACAAAGTGCCATTGATTATTTTGTGTATAAAAAACAACAAAGTTATGGGAACTTTGCCGAAAACCTCGAAAATACAGCAAGCTATTTAGCACATTTACATAAAGATCTTGAAACTTTAGAACCGTTAATTCAAGGTGAATATGCCGCGGGTCACCCATCATTAGAAGATATTATTTTATTCCCGGTTTTGCGTAATTTCACTTGCGTAAAAGGCGTGCATTTCCCTACCAAAGTTGCGCAATATGTGGAAAAAATGGCGGAATTAAGCAAAATTAATCTTTATACTAATCAAGCGATTTAATCTTGATATAGAGCGTAGGGATACGCCCTAAAATTATCAACAAACCCACCTAATACAAAATCAGGTGGGTTTATTGATTTCTAGACATAAATTAATAAGGATATCTTCCGGTTTGTATTAACTGTTGATGATAGGTAAGGTAAACAGAATTTTATTTTTCTCTTTATATGAGATCTTGATATAAATCAATCAGTTTAAGAAAAAAATGAAGTAAAAAACACTTTATTTTTATATTAACATGGAGTAAAATGCCGAAAAAAACTGGCATTAAACCAGATAGAAAGAAATTTTTCATTTAGCGAACTAATTTTATATTTTACAAAAAAGGAGAAAATTGATGGAATCATCAATTAAGAGGGCTTTTACAAGCTCTCTTGTTTATTTGTCTTTATTTTCCGCTTCTGCTTATGCCGCCGATATATTGACACAAGAACAACAACGATTAAAACACCAACAAATTCTTAGAGAAACAAAGCGGGCTTTTGAGAAAGCTGAAGAATTTCTATCTGAAGAAAAACCTGATCGTCCTAAAGATAAAGCTTTAGATGACGATAATGCCAATGTAAAAAAACGTATCAGTTTAATTACCATCGATCAAGCCGGGAAATCAACCAATTTGAATTTCACATCGGTTATTCAACAATATCAAAACAAACCGCTTACAACGAATCAAGTCCTTAATTTAGTTAAAGACCTTACCGATGTATTGTATCAGGCAGGGTATGTAACGAGTGCCATCGGTTTAAAAGAAAAAGTGACCGATAAAAACGAACTGCATTTTATTATTCATTGGGGCTATGTAAGTAATTATTTAGTCAATGGCGAGCAACCTAAACAATTTAGGGATAAAGCCATGGTTGCCGTCTTACCGGATATTAGAAATGCCATTCTAAGTGTGCATGATATCGATCAGTTTATTGAGATTTTAAATACCACGAATAAATCGGCGGAAATTAAAGTTCTTGCCGCAGAAAAAACCGGAGAATCCAATTTAAATATTATCACGCAGAGAACGTTCTTTCCCCAATTCACATTAGGTTTTAATAATTCCGGTGCGGATAATAATGCCAATGGCCGTAATCAGTTAACCGCCAATGTAAGCTGGAGTGACTTATTGGGCACAAACGACCGTTGGTATTTTTCTACCGGATACCGCCTTTATAAAGGTCACAAACAAAATAATCAACAAAATTATTCCTTAAGTTATAGCCAGCCTTTTGGTTTCTATACATTGGATTTACGCCTTTCGCAATCTGATAATGAAAAAGAACTTAGAGGAAGAAACTCCTATTCATCAAGCGGAAAAATCCAAACAGCCAATATCAAACTATCCAATGTATTATCTCGTAGTAAAACATCGATTTTATCTGCTTATGGCGAATTAGAATTTAAAAAAAGAAAAAACTATATCGGAACCCGATTAGTCAGCCTTTATCATAATAATAAATTAACGATTGGTTTATCCTATATTACTAATTTTTTAGACGGCAAGTTATATAACGATATTTCCTATTCCAACGGTTTAAACTGGTTCCATGCGGATAGTCTGGCTTATACCCGGGAAAAAAGCAAAACGTTAAAATTAATTTCAGGCAGTATAAGCTGGTATAAACCTTTCGTTATTAATCAACGTTATGTTAATTATCAATTCCGCATAGGGCTTCAATATTCACCTTACGCTTTATATTCCGATAACCAGTTTTCTATTGGTGACGAATATACGGTAAGAGGGTTTAAAGGAGGGATTAGCTCCGGTGAAAGTGGCTATTATTTTTCTCAAACCCTGGAATTACCGTTTTATCCGGAGCAAGCCTATCTATCACAAATAAAACCTTTTGTGGGCATTGACTTTGGTCGAACCTTCAGACGTATCGAAAACCGACATGAGTCTATTGCCGGTTTTGCTATAGGAGCAAGAACTCAAATAAAACAATTGGCGTTATCTTTTACTTATGCTAAACCGCTAAAAAATATTAGCGATAATAAAACCGGTAATGCCGGTGTGTATTATATGAATGGTTCTGTTTCATTTTAATTATTTATAAAAAGGAGAAAAACAATGAATAAAAACAGATACAAACTTATCTTTAGCAAAGCCAAATCCTGTTTGATTCCCGTTGCAGAATATATTAGTTATGCAACTGAAAACTCAAAGGATAATTCTCATAATGCAGTAAACGTAGATTTAGGAAAAAATAACATACTCACCGATGTATTTTGTTTTTCTACCTTATCCAGATTTATCAATCAAACCTTAAAACCGGCAACATTAACATTATTTATTGTGATTCCTAATAGTGTTTTTGCACAAGCACAAGATACGGTTTTAGATTCAAACAATCGTGAAACCAAGATTTCCCATACTACAAATAATGTATTAGTTGTTGAAATCGCCAAACCCCAAAATGATGGTATTTCCGATAATAAATTTGAAAAGCTGAATATTCCTAATGGTGCGGTATTTAATAATAGTTTAAAAGAAGGTACTTCGCATTTAATCGGTCATTTAGATAAAAATAAAAACTTAGATAAAGAAACAGCAAAAGCGATTTTAACCCAAGTCACCGGCAGCCAAATGACTAAGATTAAAGGCGGGCTTGAAGTATTTGGTGATAAAGCCGATTTGCTTATTATTAACCCAAATGGAATCAATATTAATGGCGTACAAACCTTTAATACTGAGCGTTTTGTCGCTTCTACCAGTAATGTTATTGATCCAAAAAACGGTTTAAAGCTAGATGTTGATCAAGGGACAGTAACTATTGATACGGATGGTCTTGCTACGAATGGTTTGAAATATCTTGATATTGTGGCGAAAAAAATAGAACAAAAAGGCGCAATTCGTGATGTAGAGGATACTAAAAAAGGGGCTAAACAAGTTGGTAATCAGACAAAAACGGATATTAACTTTGTTGCTGGTTCAACAGAATATGATGTAAAACAAAGATCTGCTAAATCGAAAAATGTTTCTTCAACCGAAATTGCTATTACCGGTGAAGAAGCCGGTGCGATGTATGGTCATCATATTAAATTTATTACCACCGATACTGGTGCCGGGGTTAACCATAAAGGTATCATTTTATCGGAAAAAGACATTCAAATTGATAGCCAGCAAGGGGATGTTGAAATATCAACATTACAGGCTAAAGAAAAAGTAAAAATTAGCAAAGCGAAGAAATTAGATATTCGTTCAAAAGTTGCTGCTGAAAAAGAAGTTGATTTGATGGGAGATGACATTACTTTAGCTGATAATGCTCAAATTAATAGTAGCAATAAAGTCAATCTTCAATCGAAAAAGTTATCAACTAAAAAGAATAGTAAAGTCACTGGATCTGACGTAAATATAACAAACGAGAATAGTACCGATGTAGGTGAAAATTCTACTATCGCTGCAACAAATTTAACTATTAAAACTCAAGAATTAACCAATAACGGAACCATTTCCGCCAACTCTAATACCATTGAAACGGATAAGCTAAAAAATAATAAAGATATTTTGGCAAAGAAAACCCTAAATATTACGACTAAAGGGAATTCTGAAAAAGCTGAAAACCAAAAGAGCGGTCAAAATAATTATCAAAATAATGGAACTATCCAAAGTGAAGGTAAGGCTACGCTTACCTTTAAAGATAAGACTCATTTTAATTCTAAATCACATAAATTAGCGGATGCCAAAGAAGAATTAACTCTTTCTGCCGATGAAGTGTATTTTGATAAAGATTCGGAAGTTCAAGTAGCTAATTCATTCACAATTAAGAGTAATGATTTTAAAAATGACGGTGCTTTAACCAGCGGTAATATTTTATCTATCACAAGTGAGCAATCTATTGTAAATAGCGGATTATTAGGTGCAAAAAATGCGTTAAATCTTACTTCATCAAACATTAGCAATCAGCAAAGCGGTGTATTCTATTCCGATGGAAAAATGAATTTAGATGCAAAAACCTCTGTCTATAATCTTGGTGATATTTTATCAAAAGATAAATTAACGATTTCTGCAGAACGCTTAACCAATGATGTGAAATTAAAAGGAAATGTTAATACAACGTGGAAACAGATCAAATTTATACGTAAAGATTCAGGTATCACAAGAACTGATTTTTATACCCTAGAGGGAAATTTACCTGAATTGAGCGCCTCTTTTCTAGGTGTTGCTAAAACAGGTAATATTCGTGGAGAAGGGGATTTTGAATTTATCCAAAAACTATCAAATGATAACAATGCAGGTATTGTCAATGCCGGTATTATTAATATACAAGGGAAATTTATTTCAAATGGTACTAAAGCCATTCAAAATAATATGCGTCCTATCAACAAAGATATTGTTCTGGATTATTTAAAAAAACAAACAAATCTGAAATTAAAATTTTTACCTAGATTAAATTTTCTTGGTATTGGTTTACAGCCAACTGATAGAGATGGGCTTAAATCATTAGATGATCTGTTTAATAGTGAGTTCTTATTTAAAGATTCAAATGAGTATATTACTAAAAGAATCTATGGCGCAAGTAAAAGAGAAATACTGAAATTATTAAAGTCTATAGATTCCCCGGATCTTCAACAGACATTAACCACTATTTTTGGTTCAAATTGGGAAAATAAACCGATTAAAGAGTTAAGAGAGCAATATTTGAATTATACAAAACACCAACACGATCGTGCATTTTATCCGGCTCAAAAAGCAAAATTCTTAGCGGGTAGTTTTGAGGGAGAGGCTGAAAAATTAATAAATGGTGAAGGCGAGAAAGGTGGTTTTGACCAGAATGTTGCTGTTGGTAAACATCAAATTAACTCACAGAATGTAGAATTTAAACCTTTTGTTGCACCATCACAAGATGATAGTGACATCGATCTCTCAACATTATTGGAATTGTTGGCGACACCGAATTTATTCCTTGATCGTTCGTTACAAAATAAAAAAGTAGAAAGAGATTATTTAGCAAAACAACGGGAACGAGCAGAAGAAAGTAACCGCCCGCGTATTGAAGTGGATCCGTTATATCAAACCAGAATGAAATATATCAATCAAAAAGATTATGTAGGATCTGAATACTTCTTTAATAATGTTGCCCCTAAAGGTGAAGGAGACAAAGTCAGTGTAATTGGCGATAGCTATTTTGAGCATCAATTGATTACGCGTAGCATTGAGAAGAAAGTCGATAACCATTTGGCATTGAAATACGATTTAACGAATGCAGATTTAGTTAAACGTTTAATGGATAACGCTTCCGGTGCTTCTAGTGATCTGAACTTAACTTTAGGTAAAGCATTAACTAAAGAGCAACAAGCAAATCTGAAAGAAGACATTATTTGGTATGTAAAATCAAATGTAAACGGTAAGGAAGTTTATGTACCACAAGTCTATTTCGCTAAGAGCACATTGGAAGAAGCTGAAAAATATAATGGCTTAGGTCAGGCGACGATCAAAGCCGGAAAAATGCACTTAAAAGCGAAAGATGTCTATAACCAAGGCACGATTGCCGGTAAAAAAATAGATATTGAAGCTGAAAATAAAATTAAAAATAAAGGCAGTGTGCTAGGTGAAGAATTGGTTAAATTGAAAGGTCATAAAGGCGTTGAACTTTCTTCCACCTCTTATGCGGATGAAAAAGGGAATACAGAGGTACAAAAATCTCAAGTTGCTTCCGATAAACATTTACATTTAGAAACGGATTTAGATAGCACCATTGATATCAAAGGTTCGGATGTTAAAGGTAAAACCGGTTTTGCGAAGACAAAACAACTTAATATGACCGATTCCCATAAATTCAGTAGTGAACATAAACAAAAGGATATTGTTGGCAATAATCTCTTCCGTAATCAAACGGTTGGTAGCGAAAGTGAAAGCCATTATAAAGCTGAATCAGTTGGTTCTGATGTAACCTTTGATCACTTACATCTTGCCGTTGAGGAAGACGTGAATCAGGTTGGTAGTAACCTGAATGCTAAACGTATTACCGGGGTAGTAAAAGGAAATTACAATACTAAAGCGGGACAAAATGTTGAGCACACTGAAAAATCAAAAGTCTCTTCACAATTAGCTACAGGTATCTCTTTTAGTGGTGGCGGTTATTCAAAATCCTTTGAACACGGCACGGCTGATGGTGCATCCACACAAACTACGGAAAGTACGCATACCGGCATAAATACCGAAATCGGTCTGAAAATGGTTGCAGAAAATGAAAGTAAAACAGAGTTGAAGCATTCCAATAGCCAATTGAATGCCGAAACCGGTGATTTACATGTTTTAGGCACGTTGGATATTGGTGGGTTGGATATTAATAAATCCGATAAAGCAGAAAATGTTGAAGATAATGCTCAACAACCTGCGGAAGCTGAAAAACCGGCAGCGGAAAATAATACCGATGATACTTTAGCGAAAGAGGCAAAAGATAAACAACCTGCACCGACTGGTGAAAAACCTGAATTGAAAAAATTATCTCAAGAAGAAATTGATGAGCTAATGGCAGAAAAAGATCAGTCGTTCTTTGAACAACAAGCGAATGAACCGACAGAGGGTTTAAACTTAACCGCTAAAAAAGTGATTTCTACCAAACAGAGAGATGAAACTGACTATCATTCAGACAAACGAAACTTTACGGTAGGTATAGTAGCTGAAACACATTCAGCAGTAGCGGATGTTATCAGCCATTCGATTAAACAGGCAGAGGATGCTAAAAAAGGCGTTAAACAAGATGGTACGGCGGCATTACAAATCGCAAGTGATGCAGCGAATTTAGTCACCGGCGATTTAATTGGCGGTTCTATTAAAAGACAATTGGGTTCTTCTTCCTCATCTTATGAATTTAATGAAAAATCTGATAATAGAACACAGCTTAACGGTAATTTAACCCTAACTGCCACTGAAGGCGGCGTGGAATTAAACAATGTTGAGCGGAATAAAAAATCAGGTAAATTAAATATTAATGCTAAAGATGACGTTAATATTAATGCAGGTAAAACAGACAGAACTGAGTCTGAATCCTCATTTGGTGTTAAATATTCTGAAGGAGTAAGCACTTCTTGTGGACTAATGTCACAAGGCTGTGCAGTTGGTTCTTCAGCATCTGTTGAGATCAATGGAAGCTCTATGAATTCAACGTCAACAAGCTATCAGAATAGCGAATTATCAGCAGAGCAATTGAGTATCAAAACGGATAAAAACCTCAATTTATCCGGTGCGAATCTTGATGCAGATATTTATCGTTCCAAAGTTGCAGGAAAAACAAATATTGAGTCAAAACAAGATACTTACGACAGAACCAGTCAGCATTTTGATGCTTCTGCCTCTGCGGGTATGTCTATTTCAACCGGAATACCGATTACTCCTACCGGCAGTCTTGGCGGTGGTTATGGCCGAGAAACCGAACAAAGCCGTAAGATCAATAAACAATCAGGAATCAGCGCTAACAAAATGGAAGGCGAAACCAAAGGATTGGATCTGAAAGGCGGTTATTTCGTAGATAAAAGTGATGGTAAATCATTTAAGATTGATGGTGATGTAACACATCAATCTCTGGCGGACTATCATCATCAGGATGGTGGCGAATTTGGTTTATCCCTTGGTATCAATGAACGTGGAACATCACAGGCAACGATACGTGGCGGACGTTCTGAGCAGAAACATTATGAAGCGACTCAAGATTCAACCTTATCAGGTGTTGATACAGGGAATGTACAAAAACCGATTAACCGGGATCTTGAAAAATCCAAAACCGTTAAGCGTGATGACAAATACGCCAGCACAAGTTTTAGCTTTGAAGTATTGGATTTAGCGGAATTAGCACAAAAAGGTAAAGATAAAGCCAAACGTTATAAATCAGAACAACAAAGTGATGCAGGCTCCCGTGCTGCGGACGAGCCGGTTTACAGCGAAGTACAACAACCGAAAGGCAAAAAACCAGGCAACGAACCGATTTATGAAGAAATTCCAAATGCGGTTGACAGCACCTATGCCAAAGTAGGCGATGCTAATGCAAATCGTCAATCCCGTTCTGCGGAAGAACCGATTTACAGCGAAGTACAAAAACCGAAAGGCAAGAAACCGGGCAACGAACCGATTTATGAAGAAATTCCAAATGCGGTTGACAGCACTTATGCCAAAGTAGGCGATGCTAACGCAAATCGTCAATCCCGTTCTGCGGAAGAACCGATTTACAGCGAAGTACAAAAACCGAAAGGTAAGAAACCGGGCAACGAACCGATTTATGAAGAAATTCCAAATGCGGTTGACAGCACCTATGCCAAAGTAGGCGATGCTAATGCAAATCGTCAATCCCGTTCTGCGG
>NZ_SLYB01000033.1:0-1641 GCF_004340985.1 Cricetibacter osteomyelitidis | reverse complement strand
GGGCAACGAACCGATTTATGAAGAAATTCCAAATGCGGTTGACAGCACCTATGCCAAAGTAGGCGATGCTAATGCAAATCGTCAATCCCGTTCTGCGGAAGAACCGATTTACAGCGAAGTACAAAAACCGAAAGGCAAGAAACCGGGCAACGAACCGATTTATGAAGAAATTCCAAATGCGGTTGACAGCACTTATGCCAAAGTAGGCGATGCTAATGCAAATCGTCAATCCCGTTCTGCGGACGAGCCGGTTTACAGCGAAGTACAGCAACCGAAAGGCAAAAAAACAGGCAATGAACCGATTTATGAAGAAATTCCAAATACGGTTGACAGCACCTATGCCAAAGTAGGCGATGCTAACGCAAATCGTCAATCCCGTTCTGCGGACGAGCCGGTTTACAGCGAAGTACAAAAACCAAAAGGCAAAAAAACAGGCAGCGAACCGATTTATGAAGAAATTCCAAATACGGTTGACAGCACCTATGCCAAAGTAGGCGATGCTAACGCAAACCGTCAATCCCGTTCTGCGGACGAGCCGGTTTACAGCGAAGTACAAAAACCGAAAGGCAAAAAATCAGGCAGCGAACCGATTTATGAAGAAATTCCAAATACGGTTGACAGCACCTATGCCAAAGTAGGCGATGCTAATGCAAATCGTCAATCCCATGCGACGGAAGAACCACTTTACGCAGAAATCCCTGCGGCAGGTGCAAGCAAAAATAGATCTAAACGTGCATTGCCTGAATTACCACAAACTAATGGTGCAAAAGGTAATCACACTGAAAGTGACTATGCAGAAATTCCGGCAGCAAGTGCGGAAAATAAAGCTAAACGTGCATTACCTGAATTACCACAAGCGGGTAGCGCAAAAGGTAACCACGCTGAAAGCGATTATGCAGAAATTCCGGCAGCAAGTGCGGTTGAAAATAAAGCTAAACGTGCATTGCCTGAATTACCACAAGCGGGTAATACAAAAGGCAGCCATGCTGAAAGCGATTATGCAGAAATTCCAGCAGTAAGTGCAGAAAATAAAGCTAAACGTGCATTACCTGAATTACCTCAAGTTAGTAATACAAAGGGCAACCATGCTGAAAGTGACTATGCGGAAATTCCGGCAGCAAGCGAAGGCAAAAACAGAGCTAAACGTGAGTTACCAGAATTACCACAAACCGGTAATGTAAAAGGTAATCACGCTGAAAGCGATTATGCGGACATTCCTGCTACCCAGGAAGGTAATGCTAACAATAATAACAATCGTAATTCAGCGGAATCCGCATCGACATCAGCCGATAGCAAACCAAAAGCGCAGCAAGAAGAAAGTCCTTCAATTTTTGATAAAATTAAGAATTTCTTTAAAGGCAAAAACAAACAGGAAAATGCTGAAAAACAAGCTAAGCGTACTGATGACGCGGCTGCCGATAACGATGCATCAAACAAACCGAATTACGATAATCTTGAAGATAACTTAAATCTGAAAGGATTATTGGAACTTGAAGCGAAACGCTATGATGAGTTTGAGCAAAACGTGTTAAATAACAGCGAGTTCTTAGCCGAAGCACGTGATGCGGCGAAGAAAAACGTCCCTGAATCTGTGTTAAAACAAATGGCGGGAACACCTGAGCTCGACGAGATTTTAACCGA
>NZ_SLYB01000032.1 GCF_004340985.1 Cricetibacter osteomyelitidis | reverse complement strand
AAGAAAATCGCCCTAGTGGTATGGGCTTTTTTGTATTGTTTATGGCTCAAATTATGCTCGTCTAGAGTATTTGCAAAAAAATCAGGGAAAATGACCACTTGTGAGGTTATCTGAAAGGAGAAATCAAGAGAAAAGCAATAATGTAAAAAAACAAACCCACTTTTATCAAATTATTTTGAAAAGGTGGGTTTGTCAGTGGTCTGACAAGTTATAAACTTGCGCCATCTAGCCCTGTGAAAAAACAGGGCTTTTGCTTAGGGTCTGTTGATAATTGTTTATTGCTTGAGTTGTCATCAAAATTGCGCCTAAGCAAGGCGGAATTTGCAGGTAAGGTTTTACATGCTTTCCAAAAATGACAACGCAGCATAGGCACAATTTTGACAACAACCCGAAGGGCGAGGGCTATTTTTCGCCAATCCTGCGTTAAAAATGATTCATTGAGATCGCTCAACTTCATCATTTTTGCCTTGTCTTGACGAAAAATAGCCTCTCGCTCAAACAATAAACAATTATCAACAGACCCTAAAAGAGCGGTCGGTTTTTTCGGATTTTTTGCAATATTGGTGGGCAAAATGTTATTGATTTTATGTTTGATGCTCGGTGGTCTATTTTATTGGTTAATCAACCGCCCCCAGCGAATAATGACCTTAGGCACATTCCGCCAGGCCAAAACCGTTCGTGTCAATGAGTGGCAGTTTTATATTGAAGAAGTGGCGTTTAAGGATTATCAGGCGGCAATTCACGGCTATTTCAATATTGCACCGCAGTTGGAACACTATGCCACCGTGCAAGAAGTGAACTATGATTTTTTCGATTTTTTCAGTGTGGTGCTACGCTTTGAAGATTGCACAATGAAATTGGTGCGGCAAATTGACAAAGTGCGACTGATTAAAAGCCTTCAGCCAATGTCGATTGCCGAATTTGAAGCACGCATTGTGCCGATTGTGTATCGGGACATTTAGGGGGAAAGATGACATTAGTTGAACAAGTCAAACAAAAATTGCAACAGGCGGACTATCTGGTTATCGGGGCGGGAGCCGGCTTTTCCGCCGCTGCCGGATTAACTTACAGCGGCAAGCGGTTTACGGACAATTTCCAGCCTTTTATTGCCCGCTATGGAATGACGGATATGTATTCGGCAGGTTTCTACCCGTTTCCGTCTGAGGAAGAAAAATGGGCGTATTGGGCGAAGCATATTTGGGTAAACCGTTTCGAACCAAAAACGACCGCACTTTATCGGCAATTATTGGCGTTGGTGCAAGATAAAAATTATTTTGTAATCACCACCAACGCAGACGGGCAGTTTTATCAAGCCGGTTTTGATCCAACGAGAATTTTTCGGGTGCAGGGCGATTACAGCTTGCTGCAATGTGCGACCGCCTGCCACGATGAACTTTACCCCAATAACGCCTTGGTTAAACAGTGGTTGGCACACACGCAGGATTGCCAAATCCCGACCGCCCTTGTGCCAAAATGCCCCGTTTGCCACGGCAAAATGGCAATGCACTTACGCATTGATCGCTATTTTGTCGAGAATGCCGACTGGCACACCGCCCAACGCCGTTATAGCGAATTTTTACACTCGGCAATGCAGGGCAAAACCGTGTTTCTAGAACTGGGCGTGGGCTACAACACGCCGACCATTATTCGCTACCCGTTTGAGCAGATGACCTTTCGCAATCCGCAGGCAACCTTAATTCGTTTTAATCGGGACGAGCCGAACGGCTTTGCGGAAACCGCTGCCCAAACCCTAGCTTTAACGGACGATCCGAATGAAATTTTAACCGCACTTTTGGAGTAACAATGTCGAATAATATCGCTCAACTGATTCATTATCTTGACCCAACCGTTGTCCTTCCCGACAACTTAGCGGAACAGCGTTTATTGCTGCGTGCCTTAATGAATATCCGACCGCCACAAGCGGAAACGGCGGCGTTTTGGCAATGGCAAGATGAAATTTTACAGCAGCAACTGGCGGAAAAAGGCATTGTCAGCTTGGCGGATCTCACTCCGATTGAACCGAATATCTATCTCTGGCAGGGGGATATTACCCGCTTAAAAGTGGGGGCGATTGTCAATGCGGCAAACAGCCAACTGCTCGGCTGTTTTCAGCCCTTACATCGCTGCATCGACAACGCCATTCACTCCCAAGCCGGCTTGCAACTACGACACGCCTGTGCCGAGCTAATGCAACGACAAGGGCATTTAGAACCGACAGGACAGGCGAAAATCACGCCGGCGTACAACTTACCCAGCGATTATGTGATCCACACGGTCGGCCCGATTATTCAAGGGGAATTAACCGAGCAGGATTGCAAATTATTGGCACAATGCTACCGCTTGTGTTTAGAACTTGCCGTGGAAAACGGCATTCAATCCATCGCTTTTTGCTGCATCAGCACCGGCGAATTTCGCTTCCCTAACCAAGCCGCCGCCGAAATTGCCGTGCGTGAAGTCCGCCGATTTTTGTCCTATAATCCGTCAATCAAGGTTATTTTTAACGTGTTTAAAGACATTGACTTGGCGATTTATCAAGATTTATTAGGAGAACAAAAATGAAACAACATCAATATCGGATCACCGTTGAACATTTAACCGATGAGCAAGGCAACGCCGTGCAAGCCGCCCCCTTACAATTTAATGCACCGAACCACGATAATATTTTTCAGATTATCGAAAAAATACAGCAACGGGACGGTTTTACACCGGAAATGGCTCAACGCTTTGCGGTGGGGCTAAAACTGATGGGTGAAGTAATGTTGGAAAATCGTAAACAGCCATTATTTGAGCAATTACGACCGCACTTTTTGGAAATGATGAAAATCATTAAAGGAAAAGCTTAATTTTTAACTTACACAAGGAAAAACAATGAAATTGAAAACATCTCTTTTAGCAATGTTAATCGCCGGTTTTTTCTCCGCGAATGCCGCTGCCGATAATGGTTCGATAAACAGCCAGCCGGCGAAGCCGCCGATGAAAGCGAAAGCCGAGCCGGTGCGTTATCCTGTGCCGAAAAATTTGGACTTTTCGCAGGTTCAGGGCGAAAAACGCCAGTTTGAGATCAATGGCAATGCCGTGCCGTATCGTGCTTTTGAGCATATTGTGTATGTGCTGAAACCAAGCGATACCCGCTATCAAACGATGAATATTTATATCCCTGAAGCCTATTTTAACGGTGGGACGATTGACGGCTACAATGCCGACACCGCCCCGATTTTCTTCCCGAATGATGTGGGCGGCTATATGCCGGCAACGGCTGGCAAACCGGAGTTAGGCACAAGGGGCGGCGATTCACCGAATGCGATTATGGTGGCGTTATCCAAAGGCTATGTAGTGGCAAGTGTCGGTGCAAGGGGGCGAACCGAGTCGGACGGCAAAGCCCCGGCAGCGATTATCGACCTAAAAGCCGCCGTGCGTTATCTGAAAGCTAACGACAAACTGATGGCAGGCGATGCCAACAAAATTATCTCTAATGGGACGAGTGCCGGTGGGGCATTATCCGCCCTGTTAGGCACAAGCGGCAATGCACCGCAGTATGAGCCTTATCTCAAAGCGGCAGGGGCTGCAGCGGCAACGGACGATATTTTTGCCGTTTCCGTCTATTGCCCGATTACCAACTTGGAACACGCAGATATGGCGTATGAATGGCAGTTCAACGGCGTGAATGATTATAAGAAAATTGATATGCACAATATTGATTATCGGGTGGAACGCAAGCTGATTAACGGCACGCAGACCGCTGCCCAAATTGCCCTGTCCGACCAATTAAAACCGCTGTTTCCGGCTTATGTGAATGGGTTAAATTTCAAGGACAAACAAGGGCAGCCGCTGACCTTAGACGAAAAGGGCAACGGCAGCTTTAAACAATTTATCGAAGCGAAATTGATGGAATCCGCCCAAAAAGCCTTGGATAACGGCACTGATTTAAGCGATCAAACGTGGCTCACCATCGAAAATGGCAACGTTACAGCAGCGGATTTTGACAGCTATGCAAAATTTGTCGGCAGACAGAAAACCGCACCAGCATTTGATGCGGTGGATCTCTCATCGGGCGAAAATCAACTGTTCGGCGATACCCACACCGATAAAAAACATTTCACCGACTTTGCAATGCAACACAGCACCGCCGCCAACGCAAAACGGGTGGATAACGCCATTGTCGGCTTAATGAATGCGATGAACTACCAAAGCCCGACCCAACATTACCGCATTCGCGTGGGCGAAAATGATCGTGATACCTCTCTCGCCATTTCAGCCCTGCTCGCCCTTAAACTGCAAAACGAAGGCAAAGCGGTGGATTATGCACTCCCGTGGGGCGTTCCCCATAGCGGTGATTATGACTTGGACGAATTGTTCGACTGGGTTAAAAGCGTGGTGAAAGGGGAGTAGCGAATGATGAAAGTGCGGTTGGTTTTGGGGGAGATTTTGTCTATTAAACCAAAACGATATAAAGGGAAATAATGGAAAAATTGACCGCACTTTATCAACAGACCCTAGTAATAGCACTAATATGTTTGCTATTTTTTCGATTGCTCTCAATACTAATTATTTATCTGCTAGCACTTTGATTTCTTTGTTGTGCATTTTGAAGATGCGTTTAACTGCAGCAAGTGCCACACGTTTTCCTGTTTCACCCTGTAATTGAAATTTGACGGGTTTAGTGTTTTGTTGAGCCATTGTGTTTCTTTACAAAAAAGTCGTTTAGAACGGCTTGTAGTTGGGCTATCTTAATCCGAAGTTTAGTTGGCATCAATCTGGTTTTTATAGTTAGAAGGCGTATTTTTGTATTGATGATATTCTTTCTGAATGGCAAAAATTACATTTTTATATTCAGGACGAAAATAGGTAATATTATTTAGTACCCCAATCACTTTTGGATATAACCATTCAATCTTTATTCCATTTCTAGGTGATTCAATGAGTTTTTCCCAAAGGTTTAAATGTTGATGAAGTTTTTTTAATTGGCGATTAGGAGGTAATAATTTACCCTCTTTTAAAATTAAGCCCGTTACTTCTTTTACCGACTGATTGTTATATAATGTCGTTTTTTCAGATTTAATTTGGTGTTTGTGCTTTTTAATAATTTGTTCTACTTGATATTTAAATCCTTTAGGAACCTTTTCTCCTGAGAAAGTCAGGTCATCAACATATACTGTCATTTTTAATTTATGATCTTCAGCTAATCTATGCAGTTCTTTAAACATTGAAGAATTAACCCAATACGCTAACGGCATACTAATTTGACTACCTGTAGGCAAGTGGTCATTAATGGAACATAAATCAGCAAGAATATTTGCCATCCTAGAACTACATTGCATTTTATCCTTAAAGAACCAAAAGATCATTGTTCGGGTTGTAGAAGGGAAAAAGGCAGTAACATCCGTGGTTAAAATTGCTTTACTATTTAAATGCTCTTTCGCATTATCGATATAAGAACGATTTTTTACCCCAGAATAAAGATACTTAGGAAGTTTTATTCTTGCAAGTAATGAAGCGATACGATTATGAATAAGATAAAGCTCATTAATCGGTGTTTGAATTTCTCTTTTTTTCTTGCCTTGCGAAAAACAATTGTAATTTTCAGCTTTATACTTAATAAGTGACGTGATGATTTCTTCATCAGCATTGAGAACAGAAACAAGCCTTTTAATATATTCAATATTAAATAAAGGGCTTTTATCTAGCGTATATTCTTTATTATGAGTGATGAGCTTTTTCTTTTTTTTCATTTTGCTTGACCACCCAATCCATTATGGCAAGCACTTTTTTTGCGACAAATTTGCGTACTTTTTCAGAACGAAGCGTTTCATTTTCAATTTGTTCAGCAAATAACATTAAATGCGAAACAGGAATATCAAAATATGTTGCATATTTTTGTAGCATATCTAATGTAATGGTGTTTTTACCTGTTTCAATTTCTGAAATATGTGAGGTGGAAACATTAAGTGCTTTGGCTAACTCAGATTGGTTTAATTTATGGAATTGTCTTGTTAATTTTAGGGCTTGATTTAGCATAATTTATCCTTAGAAAGTAGGGTAACCCCAAATATTATTCATTATCTGAATACCAACGCCAAATTCTATAAATACATTTTGCAGCTAAGATAAGCCATTTAAAGTATTGATTTCGTTTTTTGTTTGGTTTATTTGGGGTTTGGTGTGTATTGTGAATTTGTTTTTGGGACATAAATATGAGCCTCATTTGATTACTCGTTACAGCAGGATTGCTGTAACTCCTCGTGGAGTATCAAAATAGCACACCCACCACTTGACCCTATTCTAACCGCAATGCGTCGTGTCCTCAACGCATTGCGGAACGCCGTAGGCGTAATTGCTAAACTAACTTGTTAGGTTAGCAACTGTACCTATAAGCAGGCTGGAGTTTCCTCCGAGTTGTTATTAACTCAAACTATTACGAGGTTTATTGCTATAATTTCACAATGGGTGAAATTATAGAGGTTTTTTTATGTTTAGATCAAGTAATTTTTTCATAGTAAGTGAAATTAGGTAGAAACTCATCTGTTACAGTGGTAACGGAGTGATGGCACAGTCATCTCTGAGCGCTGACAAATCTATAGACCAAAAGCGGTTACTCTGAGCTAATAGGTGTATCAAAAAGGATATGCTTATGCTCAAAAATCCCTATACACCGCAATACGAGCTTGAAATGGTTAACCTCGGACACTCGTTTCTGAAGATAACCTTGTTCATAAAATATCCAATGCCATTGATTTTGAATTCATTCGTGACGAAGTCGCCCATCTTTATTGTTAAGGTAATGGTCGTCCTGCTGTTGACCTGGTTCGCTTGTTTAAGATAATGTTCTTAGGCTATTTTTTGACATCAAAAGTGAATGTCAATTAGTGAAAGAGCTTAACGGAAATAGAACGCAGCTTTGCCGATGCCAAACAACATCACAGTCATTGCTATACCCGATACGGAGAGTTATCGAAAGTACAAATGCAGTACTTTTTAGCAGTAATCATGCAAAAAATGAAGAAAATCGCGGGCTTTTTATTTTTACTATTTAACGCGTGTTTTAAATACCCAGGTAGTTTTTTTCCATCTGATAAAAATCGGGGAAATAAAATGCGGATAAGAAAGATAGGCTTCTGTTTTTATTCACTATAGAAAGCGACAATCCCACCTGATTTTGGTAATTAGATGGAGTTGTCAATAGTCTGGGAGACTTTTCAAAATTGCGATGTGTAGTGATACATTACAATATTGAGTAAAATATCCGGTTTTATGTAGCAAACACATAAAGCGGAAATATTACCGGTTTAGTAGGGATGCCGGCGTGGCGTCCCTACATTTATTTAAGAATGATTTTTACGACTGCGACATAATACCGTAATCATCGCAAAAACGCCGGTATATTACGCTCATACTCCGTGATTTTATCTTCGTGTTGTAAGGTTAAGCCGATGTTGTCCAAGCCGTTTAGCAGGCAATGGCGGCGGAATTCGTCCAGTTCAAAGTGATAGACTTTTTCGCCGGTTTTGACGGTCATTGCTTCGAGATCCACGTCGATTGGTTTGCCTTCGTTTGCCCAAACCCATTGGAAAATTTCTTCCACTTCTTCCTCGCTCAGGCGAATTGGGAGCATATGGTTGTTCAGGCTGTTGTTGTAGAAAATATCGGCAAAGCTCGGGGCGATCATTACTTTAAAGCCATAATCCGCCAATGCCCAAGGGGCGTGTTCGCGTGAGGAGCCGCAACCCAGATTTTTGCGTGCCAATAAAATCGTCGCACCCTGATATTGCGGATAGTTCAACACGAATTCCGGATTCGGGCGAGTGCCTTCGGCATCTAAATAGCGCCATTCGTGGAATAAATGTTTGCCGAAGCCTACGCGTGTGATTGCCTGTAGAAATTGTTTCGGGATTATCGCATCGGTGTCCACATTTGCGGCATCAAGCGGTACGACTAAGCCTGAATGTTGTTTAATACCTGCCATTTTTTGCTCCTTAATATAATTCCACCTGACGAATATCCACAAATTTACCAAAAACCGCTGCCGCCGCTGCCATTGCCGGGCTGACTAAATGAGTGCGCCCGTTGCGCCCTTGTCTACCTTCAAAGTTGCGGTTGCTGGTGGAGGCACAACGCTCCCATTCGCCCAAGCGGTCATCATTCATTCCTAAGCACATTGAACAGCCCGGGTTGCGCCATTCGGCGCCGGCTGCAATAAAGATTTTATCCAAGCCTTCCTGTTCCGCCTGCTCTTTCACTAAGCCCGAGCCCGGCACGACCAGAATGCGTTTCACGTTGTCCGCTTTTTTGCGCCCTTTCATTACCGCCGCTGCAGCGCGTAAATCTTCGATTCGGGAATTGGTGCAAGAGCCGATAAAGACTTGATCCACGTTCACATTCTTGAGATCCGTATTGGCTTCAAGCCCGATATAGGCGAGAGCTTTTTCTGCCGAAGCACGTGCAACCGGATCTGCCATTTCCGCCGGATTCGGCACGGTTTGATCAATGCCGATCACTTGTCCCGGATTGGTTCCCCAAGTGACTTGCGGCGAAATCTCATTTGCTTCAAGGGTGACAACCGCATCAAATTCTGCGCCTTCATCGGTGTGAAGGGTTTTCCAATATGCCACGGCATCGTCCCAATCCTTGCCTTTCGGTGCATAAGGGCGATCTTTTAAATAGGCAAAAGTGGTTTCGTCCGGTGCAATTAAGCCGGCTTTGGCGCCAAGTTCAATCGCCATATTGCACACGGTCATTCGCCCTTCCATTGAGAGATCGCGAATCGCCTCGCCACAAAATTCCACCACATAGCCGGTACCGCCTGCCATTGTGGTTTTGCCGATGATCGCTAGCACAATATCTTTGGCGGTAATGCCCGGTGCGACTTTGCCGCGAACTTCAATTTTCATACTTTTGGCGCGTGCTTGTTTCAAGGTTTGGGTGGCGAGAACGTGCTCCACTTCCGATGTGCCGATACCGAATGCCAAGGCGCCAAAAGCCCCGTGGGTGGCGGTGTGGGAATCGCCGCAGACAATGGTCATTCCCGGTAGGGTTAAGCCTTGCTCCGGCCCCATTACGTGCACAATGCCCTGCGCTTTGCTCTCCATATCAAATAAGGAAATGCCGTTTGCCTTGCAGTTTTTATCCAATTCCAATACTTGAATTTTCGCCTGCCCTTCCAATTGATTCACATCACGCACCTGTGTGGAAATGCTGTGATCCATTGTGCCGAAGGTTTTCCCCACTTGGCGCACTTGGCGACCGGTAACACGCAAGCCGTCAAATGCCTGCGGACTGGTGACTTCGTGAATTAAATGACGGTTAATGTATAAAATCGGCGTTTCACCGGCTTCTTCGTGTACCACGTGGGCATCAAATAATTTTTGGTAGAGTGTTTTTTTCATTTTCGGGTATCCTGCGTAAAAGTGCGGTCAAAAATCATTAAATTTCCGGTATTACGTAGCAGTTGCACAAAATATCATTTTGGAGTAATTGTAGGGACGCCACGCTGGCGTCCATCTTGAAAACACAAACAATATCAATAAGATAACGGTTGCGGACGCCAGCGTGGCGTCCCTACCGAATCGATGATATTTATGTTTTGTGTATTTGCTACATAATTTCGTAAATTCCGACCGCACTTTAAAAACTAAACAATATGCTGTGCGATTAACGTGCCCATTTCAGCGGTTGAAATCGGGGCGGAATCGTCGGCTAAATCCGCCGTACGATAGCCGTTTGCCAAGACGGTTTGTACCGCATTTTCAATGGCGTTTGCCGCATCATTCAAATTAAAGCTATAACGCAACATCATTGCCGCCGATAAAATCTGCGCAATCGGGTTGGCTATGCCTTTGCCGGCAATGTCCGGTGCGGAGCCGCCTGCCGGTTCGTATAAGCCAAAGCCGGCTTCATTTAAACTGGCGGAGGGTAACATTCCCATTGAACCGGTAATCATTGCCGCCTCATCAGAAATAATATCGCCGAAGATATTGGAGCAAAGCAATACGTCAAAACTTTCCGGCGCTTTGATTAGTTGCATTGTGGCGTTGTCAATATACATATTTTCAACGCTAACCTGCGGATAATCCTTGGCGACTTCCGCCACGGTTTCACGCCATAAAATTGAGCTTTGCAGCACATTGGCTTTATCCACGGAGGTCACTTTTTTATTGCGCTTCATTGCCGCCTCAAATGCCGCACGGGCAATGCGCTCAATTTCATAACGATAATACACTTCGGTATCATAGGCTTTTTCATCGGCACCACTGCCTTCACGCCCTTTTGGCTGACCAAAATAAATGCCGCCGGTTAATTCACGCACCACTACCATATCAAAGCCTTTTGCAGCGATGTCCGCACGCAACGGGCAGAGTTTTTCCAACCCTTTGTATAAGGTCGCCGGGCGCAAATTACAGAATAATTTGAAATGTTTACGCAACGGCAATAAGGCGCCCCGTTCCGGTTGTTGATCCGGCGGCAAATGTACCCATTTCGGGCCGCCCACCGAGCCGAATAAAATCGCATCCGCCTCATCACAGCCCTTTAAGGTTTCCGCCGGCAAGGGTTCGCCACAATGATCTATCGCTGCGCCGCCTACATAATATTGCTTAAAATTCAGTTTAAATCTGTATTTTTCCTGCACTTTTTCAAGCACTTTAATCGCTTCCGCCATCACTTCCGGGCCGATCCCATCGCCCGGTAATACGGCAACATTATAGGTTTGCATTTTATTTCTCCGTCATTTTGGTTAATTTCAAATCCGCTACTTTTTGCGAGCGATAAATGGCATTAATTGCGTGAATTAACGCACGCGCCGAGCTTTCTACAATATCCGTTGCCAAGCCCACGCCGTGGAATTTACGCCCCTGATGTTCCACCACAATATCCACTTGTCCCAAGGCTTCAGCCCCTTCGCCTTTGGCGGTGAGATTATAATGGGACATTGTTAATTGAATGCCGGTTAATTTCAAAATCGCATTATACACCGCATCAACCGGCCCATTGCCGCCGATAGAAGCCGTGCTTTGACTGGCACCGTCCAAGCTCACCTGCACAAATGCCGTTGCCGGAAATTCGCTGGTGGAATGGGTGGACAATTTTTCCAATACAAGCCGATCTTCTTCGCCCTGCTGCATATCAATAAAGGCAAGCGCCTCCAAATCATAATCAAACACCTGCCCTTTCTTATCGGCAAGTTTTAAAAATGCCTCATATAATTTATCCAAGTCATAATCCTGCTCCGCATAGCCCATATCCGCCATATGCCCTTTCACGGCGGCACGCCCGGAACGTGCGGTTAAGTTCAATTTTTCTTTCTTCAAGCCAATACTTTCCGGCGACATAATTTCGTAAGTGTTTTTATTTTTCAACACACCGTCCTGGTGAATACCGGAAGAATGGGCAAAGGCATTATCCCCCACAATCGCCTTATTCGGCTGAATCGGCATATTGCAAAGCTGGCTCACCATTTGGCTGACCCGATGAATTTCCTGCGTATTAATCCGCGTATCCAAGCCATTGAACATATCCTGACGGGTTTTAATCGCCATCACCACCTCTTCCAACGCCGTATTGCCGGCACGCTCACCGATACCGTTTACCGTACATTCAATTTGGCGCGCGCCATTTAACACCGCCGTCAACGAATTTGCCGTCGCCATACCCAAATCATTATGACAATGTACGGAAATCACCGCCTTATCAATATTCGGCACCCGATTCACCACCTCGGCAATAATGCCGCCATATTGGCTCGGCAAACAATAGCCCACCGTATCCGGAATATTCACCGTCGTCGCACCGGCATTAATCGCCGCTTCAACGATACGGCAAATATTATCAATGCCTGTACGGCCGGCGTCCTCACAGGAAAACTCCACATCATCGGTATAATTCCGTGCACGTTTCACCGCCGCCACCGCCATTTCCACCACTTCGTCAAAACTGCGTTTTAATTTCGCCTCAACGTGCAACGCTGAACTGGCGATAAAGGTATGAATCCGAAACGCTTCGGCGACTTTCAACGCCTCATAAGCGGCATCAATATCTTTCGCCACCGCCCGCGACAACGCCGCCACCCGACTGTTTTTAATATTTTCCGCAATGGTGCGCACGGATAAAAAATCCCCTTCCGACGACACCGGAAAGCCCACCTCCATCACGTCAACGCCCAAACGCTCCAACGCCAAGGCAATTTGCAATTTTTCTTTCACGGTTAAACTCGCTTTTAATGCCTGTTCACCGTCACGTAGGGTGGTGTCAAAAATCACAACATTATTCGACATTTTATTTCCTTAGCACCGATAAGTGCGGTCTGTTTTTTAAAAATTTTAAAATTTGAATACGAAAAAACCCGCTTCTGAGTGCGGGTTTATCATCGGAGAATTTAGATTAATTGTCATCCACAACCTAACCGCACACTGAATGCGAGAGTAATAACAGGCTGAGTAATGAAGCAATGTTAAACATAAAAGAATCCTGAATAATTGAAAACTGAAATTCATACTACCGTATAAAATTTTGCTGTCAAATTATTTTTTAGCGATTTATATCTGAAATTTAGTGTTGTAAGATTTTTAATTAGTGAAATAAACTGTTATCGTCTTGCGGCTTGGTGTAATGTTCTGGGTTTGACATGTTTATCCTGTGTTTTATCTTGCTAAATCGGTGAAATTTAGTAATGATTTTTTTATGTAAATTTTTATAAAACATCAGCATCATTCACTCTCTACCGGATTTTTCAGCATTTCAAAAATTCTATGCTAAAATAACCGCACTTTTTACCTATACAGAATCTTATGTTGACACACAACCAATTACAACTTGAACAACTTGCCTGTCAGCGGGGCGATAAAGTGCTGTTCGGCGGTTTAGATTTAACGCTGAACAGCGGTGATTTCGTGCAAATTGAAGGGCATAACGGTATCGGCAAAACCAGTTTGTTGCGGATTTTAGCCGGACTTGCCACGCCTTTGGCGGGCAAAGTGCGGTGGAATTCGGCGGAGATTTCAACCCAGCGGGAACAATATCACAATGATCTGCTTTATCTCGGCCATTTGGCAGGTGTGAAGCCGGAATTGACGGCATGGGAAAATTTGCGTTTTTATCAAAAAGTCACACAAAGCCGGCAAGGTGACGAGATCTTGTGGGATGTACTGCAAACTGTTGGTTTGCTCGGACGGGAAGATATTGCCGCCGCTCAGCTTTCTGCCGGACAGCAAAAGCGTATTGCCTTGGCTCGTTTATGGCTGTCGCAGGCACCGCTGTGGATTTTGGACGAACCTTTTAATGCTATTGATAAAAACGGGGTGAAAGTGCTGACGGCATTATTTGAACAGCACGCCGCAAAGGGCGGGATTGTAATGCTCACCAGCCACCAAGAAGTGCCGAGTGAACGGTTGCAGAAAATTAATTTGGCGGAATATAAGCAATGATCTTTATAGAAATTATCAAACGTGAATTGAATATCGCAATGCGGAAACTGGCGGAAGTGCTTAATCCCTTGTGGTTTTTCTTAATTGTGATCACCTTATTTCCTTTGGTGATTGGGCCTGATCCCCAATTGCTTGCCCGCATTGCCACCGGTGTTGCGTGGGTGGCGGCGTTATTGTCGGCTTTGCTTTCTTTTGAACGGCTGTTTCGTGATGATTTTGCAGACGGATCTTTAGAGCAATTAATGTTATTGGCTCAGCCTTTGCCTTTGGTGGCATTGGCAAAAGTGGTAGCTCATTGGCTGCTTACAGGTTTGCCGCTGATTTTATTATCGCCTATCGCGGCATTATTGCTTTCCCTTGAATTGCATATTTGGTGGGCGTTAGTGCTGACTTTACTTATCGGTACGCCGATTTTAAGCTGTTTGGGCGCTATTGGGGTGGCACTAACCGTAGGTTTACGCAAAGGCGGTGTGTTATTGAGTTTATTGGTGGTACCGCTGTTTATTCCCGTTTTGATCTTTGCCGCTTCCGTGCTGGATGCCGCCACGCTCAATTTGCCTTATAACGGTCAATTAGCTATCTTAGGTGCGATTTTAGCCGCAGCCGTGACACTTTCGCCTTTTGCTATTTCGGCGGCATTAAGAGTGAGTTTGGATCAGTAATTTGAATTTTGTTCTAAATCAATAAACCGAATGATTTCATATTATTCTACAACTAAATGGGTATATAACCGAGCGTTTAATTCATACGGTTTATGCTAGAATAATACCGGTTTTGATTTTTTATGTAAGGATTTAACACTATGTGGAAATGGCTTCACCCTTATGCTAAGGCTGAAACGCAATATCGCTTGTGCGGGAAATTTATTCCTTTTTTTGCAATTTTGACCGCTCTTTTATTAGGCGTAGGATTGGTATGGGGATTGGCGTTTGCACCGGCGGATTATCAGCAGGGTAACAGCTTTAGAATTATGTATGTGCATGTGCCGACGGCTATTTGGTCAATGGGCGTTTATGGTTCAATGGCGATTGCTGCGTTGGTGGCATTGGTGTGGCAGATCAAACAGGCTCATTTGGCAATGATCGCTATGGCTCCTATCGGTGCGGTGTTCACCTTTTTAGCCTTAGTCACAGGAGCTATTTGGGGTAAACCTATGTGGGGAACCTGGTGGGTGTGGGATGCTCGTTTAACTGCGGAATTAATTTTATTTTTCTTATACTTAGGTGTATTGGCATTATATTCGGCGTTCCAAGATAAATCCGTGGGGGCAAAAGCCGCGGGGATTTTAGCCATTGTGGGCGTGATCAATTTACCGATTATTCATTTTTCCGTGGAATGGTGGAATACCTTGCACCAAGGGGCAAGTATCACCAAATTTGAGAAACCGTCTATTGCCACACCGATGTTAATTCCGTTGATTTTATCTATTTTCGGTTTTCTCAGTTTAACGGTATGGCTGACTTTAGTGCGTTATCGCAACGAATTATTGAAATTCGATATTAAACGCCCTTGGGTAAGAGAATTGGCAAAGTAAGTGCGGTTATTTTTTGAAATTTTTTGGGAGTGATTATGTTTTTTGAAACCTGGAATGATTTTCTCAATATGGGCGGTTATGGCTTTTATGTATGGTTGGCTTACGGTGTTTCTTTAGTGACGATTGCAGGCTTGGCGGTACAAAGCATTAAAGGCAAAAATGCGATCTTTAATGAAATTTGTAAAGAACAACAACGGGAAGCCCGTATGAAGCAGCATAGCGGCAATAATAAAGGAGCTACACTATGAATCCTCGTCGTAAATCCCGTTTGATGATCATCGGTTTTGTATTAGCCGGTATTACCGTTGCGGTTGGTTTGATGATGTATGCACTGCGTCAAAATATTGATTTATTTTATACCCCGTCGGAAGTGATCTACGGCAAAAACAACGCTCCTGAAACCAAGCCGGAACCGGGTCAACGCATCCGTATCGGCGGCATGGTGGTAGCCGGCACGGTGGAACGCGATCCTAAAAGCCTAAAAGTGCGGTTCGATTTAAACGACGTGGGGCCTTCAGTGAGTGTGGAATATGAAGGCATTTTGCCGGATCTGTTCCGTGAAGGGCAGGGCATTGTGGCTCAAGGTGTGCTGAAAACGCCGACCTTATTGGAAGCCACCGAAGTATTGGCGAAACACGATGAAAACTATGTACCGCCGGAATTGGAAACCCAAATGCAAAGAGTGCATAAACCGATGGGCGTATCGGATCTGAAAACGGAATCCGAACGGGATCGTCAATATCAACGACACGAACAAGAGAATAAATAATGGTCGCAGAACTCGGTAATTACGCCTTAGCACTCAGTTTGGCGGTGGCCATTTTATTATCAATTTTTCCCTTATGGGGAGCGGAAAAGGGCAATTCACAGCTGATGGCATTTGCCCGCCCGATGACTTACGGCTTGTTTTTCAGTTTAACAGTGTCTTTCTTGGCACTGTTTTACTTATTTGCGGTAAACGATTTCAGTGTGCAGTATGTAGTGAATAATTCCAACAGCCAATTGCCGTTGCATTATCGCTTATCGGCCGTGTGGGGCTCTCATGAAGGTTCATTATTATTGTGGATTTGGTTGCTCTCCTTATGGGCGGCGGCCGTCGCCTTGTTTAGCAAACGCTTACCGCAAGAAGCGGTGGCTCGTGTGTTAGGGTTGATGGGCTTGGTCAGCATCGGCTTTTTACTGTTTGTTTTGTTTACGTCCAATCCTTTTGCTCGCACATTTCCGAATTTCCCTGTGGACGGTCGCGAACTCAATCCGATGTTGCAAGATGTGGGATTAATTTTCCACCCGCCATTACTGTATATGGGCTATGTAGGGTTTTCTGTCGCTTTTGCATTTTCTTTGGCATCATTAATGACCGGTAAACTAGATACCGCTTGGGCTCGTTGGTCACGTCCCTGGACAATGGCCGCTTGGATATTTTTAACCCTCGGTATTGTGCTGGGATCTTTTTGGGCGTATTACGAACTCGGCTGGGGCGGTTGGTGGTTCTGGGATCCGGTAGAAAACTCATCCTTAATGCCTTGGTTGGCAGGAACTGCATTGCTGCATTCATTAGCTGTAACAGAAAAACGCGGTTCTTTTAAAGCTTGGACCGTATTGTTATCCATTCTCGCATTTTCCCTTTGTTTACTCGGCACGTTTTTAGTGCGTTCGGGGATCTTAGTATCCGTTCACGCCTTTGCATCCGATCCGACCCGCGGTTTATATATTCTGGCTTATTTAATTGTGGTGATTGGCGGTTCGTTAGCGTTATATGCCTACAAAGGCAATCAAATCCGTAGCCGTGATAATGCAGAACGCTATTCCCGTGAAACAATGTTGTTGCTCAATAATATTTTATTAATGACCGCACTTTGTATCGTGTTGCTCGGAACCTTATTGCCGTTGGTACATAAACAATTAGGTCTAGGTACGATTTCTATCGGTGCGCCGTTCTTTGATCAAATGTTCTTGATTATTATGGTGCCTTTTGCCTTTTTATTGGGTGTCGGACCATTAGTGAAATGGCGTCGCGATGAATTTTCAGCCATTCGCAAACCGGTGATTATCAGCCTGATTGCAATGCTGATTCTGGGTTTTTTTCTGCCTTATGTATTGCAAGATCGACTCACTGTCACCGCAGTAATGGGGACAATGATGGCTGTGTTTATCTTGTCGCTTAGTTTGTATGAAATGCAGCAGCGTGCCACACATCGTCACAATTTCTTTGCAGGGCTTGCCAAACTTTCCCGTTCTCATTGGGGAATGGTGTTGGCTCACCTAGGCGTGGCTATGTGCGTGTGGGGCATTGCATTCAGCCAAAATTACAGCGTAGAACGAGATGTGCGGATGCGGGTCGGTGATACGGCACAAATCGCACATTATGATTTCACTTTCAAAGGGATTCAAGAAGCCAACGGAGCCAACTACCAAGGCGGCAAAGCGGAAATCGAAGTGAGTAAAAACGGCAAATTTGAAGCTGTATTATTTGCGGAAAAACGTTTTTATACCGTGAGTAAAATGACAATGACGGAAGCCGCTATCGATTGGGGCTTTATCCGCGATCTGTATGTGGCTCTGGGCGAAAGTTTGGGCGACGGTTCTTGGGCGTTGCGTTTATATTACAAACCGTTTATCCGCTGGATTTGGTTCGGCGGTGTGTTTATGGCGTTGGGCGGATTGCTCTGTACGATGGACAGACGTTATCGTTTCTCGGCGATTTTAGATAAAAAGGCATAATAAATAATGAATAAAAAACTGTATATCCCTTTAATCGTTTTTCTCGGACTGGCGTTGGCATTTTTTGTGCAGCTACAACGCAATGCGGGTGGGGAAGATATCAAAGCCTTAGAATCCGCATTAATAGGCAAACCGATGCCGGAAGTAGCATTGAATGATCTATTTGAACAACAGCAGTTCGATCAAAGTCTGTTCCGACAAGGCAAGCCGGTGTTAGTGAATGTGTGGGCCACTTGGTGTCCCACTTGTTATGCGGAGCATCAGTATCTCAATCAGCTTTCCAAACAAGGTGTGACGATTATCGGTATTGACTACAAAGACGATAAGTCCAAAGCTGTTAAATGGTTGAAAGATCTGGGAAATCCTTACCAAGCAGTAATCGTTGATCCGAAAGGTTCGCTTGGATTGGATTTAGGTGTGTATGGTGCACCGGAAACCTTTATTTTAGACGGCAAAGGCATTATTCACTACCGTCATACCGGTGATGTGAACGACAAAGTTTGGAATGAAACCTTAAAACCGATTTTTGATAAATTAGGCTGATTCAATGAAAATTTTACAAAAAATGACCGCACTTTTAAGCGTGTTATTGTTCAGTATTTCGGCATTTTCCGCCATTGATGCGTTAAATTTCGACAATGCCAAACAAGAGCAGGACTATCACAGCCTGACGCAAGAGCTTCGTTGTCCGCAATGTCAAAACAACAATATTGCCGATTCCAATGCCACGATTGCGGTGGATATGCGGGGCAAAGTATTGGAGCTGTTAAAAGAAGGTAAATCCAAAGATGATGTAGTGAATTATATGGTGGAACGTTACGGCAATTTCGTGACCTATAATCCGCCGATGACGGCGGGCACGCTGATCTTATGGATTGCCCCGATTGCGTTGATTATATTTGGATTAGTTATTGTATTCCGCCGTAAACGCAGTTCAACCAATGTCGCTCAAATTGCTAAAACTGAAAAAAGAGCGGTGGAAAATCATGAAATTTCAGATCAATTAACCGCAGAGCAACAACAACGCCTAAACGAGATTTTGCATAAGGGACAACAATAATGAATTTATGGTTAATGGTTTTATTGCTTACCTTATTGGTTGCCTTAATCAGTTTTTATCCTCTGCTACGCAAGGCAAAAAACAGCAATATCGGTGTTGAGCGTGATGAACTGAACAAAGCCTTTTATTTTGATCGTTTAAAAGAAATCGAACGGGACGAACAGCAAGGTTTGTTGGATAATGTCGGTCAATTAAAAACCGAATTGCAGCAATCTTTATTGCAAGATATTCCCGAACAGGCAGAAAGTGCGGTTGAAAATCGCAAATCTTTCGGCAAACTCTGGTTTGCATCCGGTACGTTAGCCATTGCCATTATGGCCGGTATTGTGTATTTCTTTATCGGTTCCTGGAAAGGAGAAAGCCAGTTGGAGCAGCTTTATGCCAAACTGCCGTATTTTTATGAACGTATCAAACAGGAAGAAACCAATCCTTTAAGCCAACAAGAAATGGAACAATTTACCACCGCACTTCGCGTTCAATTGCAAAAACAGCCGAATGATGCAAAAGGCTGGTGGATGTTAGGCCAATTGGCAATGAATTTGGATAATGGGCAGCTGGCTTTTGACAGCTATGGTAAAGCTAACCAATTAGAACCGGAAAATCCGGAATATAAACTCAGCTATGCCCGCATTTTGATGTTCTCGGAAGATGGCAGCGATAAAACCAAAGGAGAAGCGTTACTCAAAGAAGTAATCCGCAAAGATCATACTAATTTAGATGCCTTAAGTTTGCTGGCATTAAATTATTTCAACAAAGAAGACTACAAAATGGCCATTGTTTCTTGGGCAATGATGCTGCGTTTAATGCCGGAAAATGACCCGAAAGTGCCGTTATTGGAAAAAAGCATTCGTTCCGCCCGCGATGTCTTAGCGGAGCAGGAGGCGGAAAAGCATAAACAACTTGTACCGCCGAGAGAAGAATAAACTAAAAGTCCCGTAAAATGGGACTTTTTTATAAAATTAATGTATTTTTATACAGTTTAGACAGATGATTTGCCTTTACCGCCGCTTTCCGGATCCTGTTTTACAATCGGCACACAGCTGCGACAGGCACCGTTATCGATCCCCGCCTCTTTGCAGAAAGAATTGTATTTAGCTAAGGCTCGTTTAAACCAGCTTTGCGGTTTTTCGGGTTTTTTCTGTTCGGCTTTTTTTTCTTCCATTTGCTTATCCTTTATTATTTTATTTCTGTTTTCATCGGTGGACATGATATGTCCTTCCCATTAATCACGGAAATTATTAAATTGGAACGGTTGTCCTAATTCCGCATTTTTCACTAATTGGATCACCGCTTGCAAATCATCACGGGATTTACCGGTGACACGCACCTGTTCGCCTTGAATTTGTGTTTGTACTTTTAGTTTGGAATCTTTAATCAATTTGGTGATCTTTTTCGCCATGTCGGTTTCAATTCCTTGTTTTAATTTAATTTCTTTGCTGTATGTTTTCCCGCTGTGTTCGTAGTCGGATGGAATATCCAACGAGCCGGATTCAATATTACGTTTGATACAAGCGTTGCGTAAAATATCTAATAATTGCTCTAATTGGAAGTCGGATTCGGTAGCGACTTTAATGGTTTCATTTTTTTCGTTCAACTCAATAATCGCTTCCACACCGCGGAAATCATAGCGGTTGGCTAAATCGCGATTGGCATTTTCCACTGCGTTGCGAACTTCGTGTAAGGTGATTTCAGATACAATATCAAATGATGGCATTTTTATTCTCCATTTTACTCTTTCAAGGGTTAAATTTAATTATTCAAAAGTCGGTCTTTCGCCGTTAAAATACATAAAAGTGCGGTCAAATCTGCGTAATTTACGCAAAATGGTGCTTTTGCCCGCACAATAGGTTTGGCGTGATAGGCAACACCTACGCCCGCTTCAAAAATCATCGCTAAATCATTGGCACCGTCACCGATAGCCACGATATTTTTACGTTCAATATTAAATTTTTGTGCCAGTTTTAACAAGGTGCTAGCTTTATATTTTGCATCAATGACATCGCCCAATACATTACCGGTCAGCACACCGTCGATAATTTCAAATCGGTTAGATACCGCATAATCCAATTTTAATAAATCTTTCAGATAGTCGGCAAAATAAGTAAATCCGCCGGATGCAATAGCGGTTTTCCAGCCGTGGCGTTGCAATTCTGCGATGGTTTCCTGCAAACCATCCATTAACGGCAGTTTTTCACGCACTTGTTGCAATATGTTTTCCGGGGCATTTTTTAATGTGCCTACCCGTTGACGCAAACTTTGTTCAAAATCTAATTCGCCTTGCATTGCACGTTCGGTTATAGCGGATACCAATTCACCGGTGCCCGCCAGTTTGGCGATTTCATCAATACATTCAATTTGAATGGCGGTGGAATCCATATCCATAATCAGTAAACCCGGTTGACTTAAACGGGCTTCTATTTCATCAAGCAAAGCAATGTCCAAATTCAATGAATGGGAAAACTCTACGAATTCTGCACGATATTCGCCTTTTAGTAATATCACAATATTGGAAATGACCTGCCAAGTGTCAAAACGATCGAATTTTTGACCGCACTTTGCTTCAAATTGATCTAATTTTGTCTGATTCAAGCTACTGCCGTAAAGAATAAAAAACATATAAATTCCATAATAGTAATGTTACAATCTTGTTAGTTTACATAATTTTTATCGGTTTTGGGGAATAACTTTGCATTTTACGAAAGAAAAAATGATGAAATCCGCCTTAATGTTGCTGATTGCGTTATGCTCGGTCGCTATTATGGTAGTGATTTTATTCGGTGTAAAGCAATTCAAACTTAGTTCGCAGCTGGCTAGCGTGAATCAAGTGGCAAATTTATCCCATGTGTTGGTGCGTCAGCAAGCGAATTTGTTTTCGATGCTGCTCACGAATAATGTCAAAACCGAACGCTTGGTAGAAAATTTAGATCATTTCAGCCAGGAAGAATTTGTGCTGGATGCATCCGTATACAGCAGTAACGGTGAACTGTTGGCTCAAAGTAATAATTCCTTAAATTTACGTAATCAATTAGGTTTGGACAGCGATGAGTTTTCCACCAATACACAGCAAATTGTCGAGCCTATTTACGCTAATAAAGCGGTGGCAGGATTTTTACGGGTCACCTTTGATACTCAATACGGTCAAACCACTCAATTTAAAATTAATCAGATTTTTCACCAACTTTATGGCGAATTATTGATTGTACTACTTGTGGGGATTTTGCTTGCCAGCAGCGTGCATTATTTTTTAAGCCACTACCGACGAGCCAGAAAATTGATTACTATTGAACCGCTGCCGCGAGCTGAGCGAAATAAATTGTCCGGCAGCCGGCGGTTTCACCGCAAACGTAGAAGAAGATAATAAAAAACCGCACTCGAATTTAAAAGTGCGGTTTATTTTTTATTAATTTTTCAAAAAATTAAGCTAATTTTTTGATTTGAGCAGATAATTTTGATTTGTGGTTTGCTGCTTTGTTTGCGTGGATTAAGCCTTTAGATGCCATACGATCCACTACTTTTTGCATTTCTACAAATGCCGCTTCTGCTGCTGATTTTTCACCTGCTGCAATGGCTGCATAAACTTTTTTAATGAAAGTACGCATCATTGAGCGTTGACTTGCATTGTGCTGACGGCGTTTTTCTGATTGAACCGCACGTTTTTTAGCTGACTTGATATTAGCCAAGGTCAAACTCCTAAGAATTTCTGTAATTAATTGATCAATAATAAAAAATTCGGTGAGACACAACCGAAAGTAACCATCGCTACTCTTGGAAAACACTTGATTAAGTGGCTCACTTCAACGATGTGGGCGGGATTTTAACAGTTTTTTTGCTTAGAATACAGAGTTTCTGTACAATTCCGTTAAATTTTTTTGCAAAGCCCGCATATCGGGCGTAAATCATAGAGTAAATATTTTGAGTAAACAACTATTGCGTTCCGGTATTGTGGTGAGTTCTATTACCTTGTTATCCCGTGTGTTAGGCCTTGTGCGTGATGTGGTGATTGCCAATATTCTGGGGGCGGGGGCTGCATCCGATGTATTCTTATTCGCCAATCGCATTCCTAACTTTTTACGCCGTCTTTTCGCAGAAGGGGCTTTTTCGCAGGCTTTTGTACCGGTGTTGGCGGAATATCGTAAAGAAGGCGATATGGATAAAACCCGTGAGTTTATCGCTAAAGTGTCCGGTACGCTGGGCGGTTTGGTGACTATTGTGACACTACTGGCGATGATCGGATCGCCTGTAGTGGCTGCGTTATTTGGTACGGGCTGGTTTATGGATTGGCTCAATAACGGCTCTGATGCGGAAAAATTTACACAGGCTTCGTTGCTCTTGAAAATCACCTTTCCTTATTTATGGTTTATTACTTTTGTGGCGTTATCCGGAGCCATTTTAAACACATTGGGGAAATTCGGTGTAATGTCCTTTTCGCCGGTGTTGCTGAATATTGCCATGATCGGCTCGGCAATTTTCTTATCGCCTTACACATCGTCACCAGATATTGCGTTGGCTATCGGGATCTTTTTAGGCGGTTTATTGCAGTTTTTATTTCAAATTCCTTTTTTGCGAAAAGCCGGTTTGTTGGTGAAACCAAAATGGGCGTGGCAGGATCCGGGGGTGAAAAAAATCCGTACATTGATGATTCCGGCGTTATTCGGCGTGTCGGTCAGCCAGATTAATTTATTGCTTGATACTTTTATCGCCAGTTTTTTAATGACCGGTTCAATCAGTTGGCTATATTATTCCGACCGTTTGTTGGAATTTCCCTTGGGATTGTTTGGTATCGCTATTTCCACGGTGATTTTGCCGACCCTTTCCCGTCATCACGTGAATCGCACCGACGATCAGGCACAAAGTGCGGTGGATTTTCGCAATACAATGGATTGGGGCGTGCGGATGATTCTGTTGCTCGGCATACCGGCAATGGTAGGGATTGCGGTATTGGCTCAACCAATGCTGTTGGTGCTGTTTATGCGTGGGCATTTTCAATTTTCTGATGTGCAGGCCGCAAGCCTGTCTTTGTGGGCGTTTAATGCCGGATTGCTCAGTTTTATGTTGATTAAAATTCTGGCTAACGGTTACTATGCTCGCCAGGATACTAAAACACCGGTGAAAATCGGGATTATCGCAATGATTAGCAATATGGTCTTTAATGGGCTTGCCATTTGGTTCGGCTATGTGGGGCTGGCCATAGCATCTGCAATGTCCGCCACACTTAACGCTTATTTACTGTATCGCGGTTTGGCCAAAGCTGATGTGTATCATTTCAGCAAAAAAAGTGCGGTGTTTTTTGCGAAAGTTTTAGTTGCTTCGGCGGTAATGGGCGGTTTGGTATGGTATTTCAGCCCCGCTTTAGACCAATGGTACGCAATGGCATTTTTCCATCGCGTATATTGGTTGGCGGGATTAATCGGTTTGGCGGCGGTGAGTTATTTTGTTTCCTTAATAATCCTCGGCATGCGCAAACATCATTTATTGGCGAAAGGCTAAAATCAACGTATAATAACCGTTTGTTTTATGATTGAATATTGAGAATATCAAGTAAATGCAGTTAATTCGCGGAATGTACAATTTGGCTGGTCAGTTTGTTGATGGTTGCGCTTTGACCATCGGCAATTTCGACGGTGTGCATCTCGGTCATCAGGCAGTGCTTAAACACCTGCGTGAAAAAGCCGACGAGTTGCATTTGCCTATGGTGGTAATGCTGTTTGAACCGCAAGCCCGTGAATTTTTTATGGGGGAAAATGCCCCCGCTCGTTTAATACGGTTGCGTGATAAGTTGCATTATTTAACTCAGGCGGGAGTGGATTATGTGATCTGCATCCGATTTAACCGCACTTTTGCGGATTTGCCCGCCGACGAGTTTATCCGTCAATTGTTGGTGGAAAAATTAAATGTGAAGTTTTTGAGTATGGGGGATGATTTCCGTTTCGGTACAGACCGCACGGGGAGTTTGTCACTGCTGCAACAAGCGGGCAGGCAATATGGCTTTACCGTGGAAGACAATAAAAGTTATTGTCTGCAAACCATCCGAGTAAGCAGCACCGCCATTCGTCAAGCCTTAGCCGATGATAATCTGGCTTTGGCACAGCAGTTGCTCGGACGGGCGTACAGCATTTCGGGCAGAGTGGCTCACGGTAATAAATTAGGCCGCACCATCGGATTTCCGACCGCCAATATTCTATTGCACCGCCAAGTGAATCCCGTCAAAGGGGTGTATGCGGTGAAAGTGCGGTTAAATTCCGGCGAGATTTTACAAGGCGTGGCCAATATCGGCAAGCGACCGACCATTCACGGTTTGAAGCAGTTGTTGGAAGTGTATATCTTTGATTTTGACCAAAATCTTTATGGACAAAAAGTAGAAGTGACTTTATGCTACAAAATCAGAGATGAAATTAAATTTCCGTCTTTTGACGAGCTGAAAATTCAAATCGGCAAGGATGTGGAAACGGCAAAAAATTATTTTTTAAATTTATAGTAACGTGGAATAAAAAAATGTCTAAAGAAACAGATTATAAGAATACTCTAAACCTGCCGGAAACCGGTTTTCCGATGCGTGGGGATTTGGCTAAACGCGAGCCGGGAATGTTGAAAAATTGGTATGAAAATAATTTATACCAAAAAATCCGTCAGTCATCGAAAGGCAAAAAATCCTTTGTTTTACACGACGGCCCTCCCTATGCCAACGGCACTATTCATATCGGTCACGCGGTAAACAAAATTTTAAAAGACATTATTGTGAAATCCAAAACGGCTTTGGGTTTTGACTCGCCTTATATTCCGGGCTGGGACTGTCACGGCTTGCCTATTGAGTTAAAAGTGGAAAGTTTGGTGGGTAAACCGAATCAAAAAGTGACCGCGGCAGAATTTCGTGCGGCGTGCCGCAACTATGCTGCCGAGCAAGTGGAAGGGCAGAAAAAAGACTTTATCCGTTTAGGCGTGTTGGGCGATTGGGATAACCCGTATCTTACAATGAATTTTGGCACTGAGGCCAATATTATCCGTGCATTCGGTAAAGCGGTGGCGAACGGTCATTTATATAAAGGGGCAAAACCGGTTCACTGGTGTTTGGATTGCGGTTCGTCTTTATCTGAAGCGGAAGTGGAATATGAAGATAAAGTATCACCGTCTATCTATGTGCGTTTTGTTGCAACAGACGAAAGTGCGGTAGAAAATAAATTTAATTTAACGGAAAAAGGTCAAGGCAGAATTTCTGCCGTGATCTGGACTACCACACCTTGGACATTACCGTCCAACAAAGCCGTTTCTATTCACCCTGATTTTGACTACCAATTAGTGCAATTCGGCGATGAACGTGTAATTTTAGTGAAAGAATTGGTGGAAGAAGTAGCAAAAGCCGTAGACGTGGAAAATTTCCGTGTGCTGGGTTCAGCCAAAGGTGCGGATTTGGAATTATTGCAATTCAATCACCCCTTCTACGCATACAGCGTACCGCTTATTTTAGGCGAACACGTGACTACCGACGGCGGTACCGGTTTGGTTCATACCGCACCGGATCACGGTCAAGACGACTATGTAGTGGCACAAAAATACAATATCGGTATGGCGGGATTAATCGGCAATGACGGTAAATTCAATTCCAACGTAGAATTTTTTGCCGGACTCGGTGTATTCGATGCTAACGGCAAAGTGATTGAAAAATTACAAGAAACCGGAGCGTTGCTGAAATTAGCTAAAATCAAACACAGTTATCCGCATTGCTGGCGTCATAAAACCCCGATTATTTTCCGTGCCACACCGCAATGGTTTATCGGTATGGAAACGCAAGGTTTACGCCAACAAGCCTTAAGTGAAATTAAGAAAGTACGCTGGATCCCGGATTGGGGTCAGGCCCGTATTGAAAAAATGGTAGAAAACCGTCCTGACTGGTGTATTTCCCGTCAACGTACTTGGGGCGTACCGGTGGCGTTGTTTATCCACAATGAAACGGAAGAATTGCACCCACGCACTTTAGAATTAATTGAAGAAGTGGCAAAACGTGTGGAACAACACGGTATTCAGGCTTGGTGGGATTTAGATACCAAAGAATTACTGGGCGACGATGCCGCGAATTACAAAAAAGTACCGGATACCTTAGATGTGTGGTTTGATTCAGGATCTACATTCTATTCGGTGGTGAAAAACCGCCCGGAATTTAACGGTCAGGAAGCGGATATGTATTTGGAAGGCTCCGATCAACACCGCGGTTGGTTTATGTCGTCTCTAATGCTTTCTACGGCTACCGATGGCAAAGCACCTTATAAACAGGTGTTGACCCACGGATTCACGGTGGACGGGCAAGGTCGCAAAATGTCAAAATCTATCGGTAATATTGTGACTCCGCAGGAAGTGATGGATAAATTCGGCGGCGATATTTTGCGTTTATGGGTGGCTTCCACGGATTACACCGGTGAAATGACGGTATCGGACGAAATTTTAAAACGTGCGGCGGACAGCTATCGCCGTATTCGTAATACCGCCCGTTTCTTGTTAGCGAACTTAAACGGTTTTGATCCGAAACGCGATTTAGTGCAACCGGAACAAATGATGGTCTTAGACCGCTGGGCGGTGGATTGCGCTTATCAGGCTCAAGCGGAAATCAAAGAGGCGTATGATAATTATCAATTCCACACCGTAGTGCAGCGTTTAATGAAATTCTGTTCGATTGAAATGGGTTCATTCTATTTGGACATTATCAAAGACCGCCAATATACCACAAAAGCGGACAGTTTGGCTCGTCGCAGCTGTCAAACCGCCTTATGGCATATTGCCGAAGCATTAGTGCGTTGGATTGCACCGATTTTATCTTTTACCGCAGACGAAATCTGGCATTACATTCCGGGCGAACGCAGTGAGTTTGTGTTCACGGAAGAATTCTACAACGGTTTATTTGCCTTAGACGACAATGAAACAATGGGCGATGCCTACTGGCAACAAGTGTTACAAGTGCGGTCGGAAATCAACCGGGTTTTAGAAACCGCCCGTAACGATAAAGTAATTGGAGCCGGTTTAGAAGCGGAACTCATGATTTATGCAAACGATGAATTGGCAGATTTATTGAATAAATTAGAAAATGAATTGCGTTTCGTATTGATTACATCAAAAGCGGAAGTTAAACCGTTGGCTCAAGCCGATGTCGCGGAAGGCGAATTAAAAGGCCTGGCAGTGAAAGTCATCCGTTCCGCCAACCATAAATGCCCGCGTTGCTGGCATTATTCCGACAGCAAAGACGAACAATCCTTATGTTCACGCTGTGAAGAAAATGTAAATGGCAGCGGCGAAGTAAGACGTTTTGCGTAAATTTGTAATGTAAAATCCTAGGGGCGTATTTGCATACGCCCCTACAAATTATATAGAGAATATTTATGGCCCCAAAATCAGGACTTTTGTTTCTTTGGTTAAGTGCGGTGGCTTTTTTGTTAGATTTAGCCACTAAATATGCCGTCGTACAGAATTTCCAACTATATGAAAGCATTAATATTTTACCGATTTTTGATTTGACCTATGTGCGTAACTACGGGGCGGCATTTAGTTTTTTAGCGGATCATTCCGGTTGGCAGAAATTCTTTTTTATCGGCTTGGCCTTGGTTATTTCTGCAATGCTGCTTTATTTCTTAGCTAAAAATCGAGTAGAGCAAAAATTACAAAACAGTGCTTATGCTTTAGTGATCGGCGGTGCTTTAGCTAATATGGCGGATCGGGCGTATAATGGATTTGTGGTAGATTTTCTGCATTTTTATTGGCAACAATGGAGCTATCCCGTGTTTAATGTGGCGGATATTGCCATCACTTGCGGGGTGGGTTTATTGATCCTGGATATGTTCAAAAATCCTGAAAATCACAAAAAGAGCGGTGAGAAAAAATGAAAATTATTTTAGCAAATCCCCGCGGTTTTTGTGCAGGAGTGGATCGTGCCATTAGCATTGTAGAATTAGCCTTAGAAATTCACGGCGCACCGATTTATGTACGTCATGAAGTGGTGCATAATCGCTTTGTAGTAAACGGATTACGTGATCGTGGAGCGATCTTTGTGGAAGAATTAGACGAAGTGCCGGACGGGGCAATCGTGATTTTCTCTGCTCACGGCGTTTCTCAAGCGGTACGACAAGAAGCCAAACGCCGTAATCTGAAAGTGTTTGATGCCACTTGCCCGCTGGTCACCAAAGTGCATATGCAGGTGGCTCGTGCCAGCAAAAAAGGCACCAAAGCGATTTTAATCGGCCACGAAGGTCATCCGGAAGTACAAGGCACAATGGGACAGTATGATAACCCTGAAGGTGGGATTTTCTTGGTGGAAGACGTAGCGGATATTGCGAAATTAGGTTTAAAGGATGATGAGAATCTTACCTTTATGACCCAAACCACGCTCTCCATTGATGATACCGTTGATGTCATCAAAGCACTAAAAGAAAAATATCCGGCCATTCAAGGTCCGCGTAAAAACGACATTTGCTATGCCACTACCAACCGTCAGCAAGCCGTACGGGATTTGGCAAAACAGTCGGATTTGGTTCTGGTTGTCGGTTCAAAAAATTCGTCTAATTCCAATCGATTGGCGGAATTGGCTTTTCGTATGGGCGTGCAATCGCAATTAATTGATGACGCTTCCGATATTGAACCGAGCTGGTTGGAAAATGTGAAAGCGATCGGGTTAACCGCAGGGGCATCGGCACCGGAAGTGTTAGTGCAATCTGTGATTTCCCGTTTGAAAGAATTAGGTGCGGATACAATCGAAGAGCTGGAAGGCAGCAAAGAAGACACCGTATTTGAAGTTCCGAGAGAATTGCGAATTAAAGAAATTAATTAAAAATTCAGTGCAGTTTTAACCGCACTTTTTTGTTTTTTTGTGATCTCGCTTCCAAAAAATAATCCTTAATTTGACCTTTTGTTGAGGTTCAGGCTGCGGATAGAAAAAATATATCCGTTGAAATTATTCAACGTATATTGATTATCTCCAACAAAAGGAAACATCATGAAATTAAAACAAATTTTAGTCAGTATTATTGCGTTCGGTACAATATTGGGTTCTACGACGGTTTCTGCCAAAATGCCGGAATCGGGTAAAGCGGAGCAGGTCGAACAAATGCAAAGTGCAGTGGTGAGTAGCGATAAAGTTAATATTAATACCGCGACTGCCGATGAATTGAAACGGGTTTTGGTCGGCATCGGTCAGAAAAAGGCAGAAGCTATCGTGCAATATCGCGAAAAGCACGGTTTGTTCACTGCACCGGAGCAACTACTTGAAGTGCAAGGCTTTGGCAAAGCAACGTTAGAGAAAAATAAAGATCGTATTTTATTCTAATCAGGTAAAGCGGAAACAATGAGTTTCCGCTTCAGACTACTGACAAACCCACTCCCGCTTTGCTTTTCAAAGCAATTTGATAAAAGTGGGTTTATCTTTTTACTTTTTTCACCTTTCTCTTGATA
>NZ_SLYB01000031.1 GCF_004340985.1 Cricetibacter osteomyelitidis | reverse complement strand
GAGTTGCGGTTTTTTTGTTTTTTAAGGTGTGTTGGTCGAGTAAAATTTTTGAAAATACACACCGCACTTTAAAGGCTATTTTAAGTTCTTTTTAACATTGCCCGTAAATTTGCAATATTCACCGTGGTTTTTTGTTGTTTTTGAGCTTCGGTTAGCGGTGGTTTGTCTCGTTCCCATAATAAATTATCTTGCGGTAGTTCCAGCAAGAAACGGCTGGGCTCGAGATGGATCTGATGGAGTTTTTCTTCTGGAAATCTAAACCGCTAATTAATGGTATAAATTATGCATGCACTGAAAAGAAACGAAAATAGCTGATATTAAAATTAATTTAAAATGATAAGAGCAAGCTAAAAGTTACAAAGAATGGCACGCCCTAAAGGATTCGAACCTTTGACCTACGGCTTAGAAGGCCGTTGCTCTATCCAGCTGAGCTAAGGGCGCATTTCAAATGGATATTTGAGAAGTATAAAAAGAAATGGTCGGCGAGATAGGATTTGAACCTACGACCCACTGGTCCCAAACCAGTTGCGCTACCAAGCTGCGCTACTCGCCGATATTTTCGTTGAATTATAAAGAGGATTTTTTTTCAGTCAATCTTTTTTTCTGATTTTAAGATTGACTGATTAAATTTGTGGCAATTAGTCGTGATGGTGTTTAAATAGTTGCAGCCAATTCCAGTAACCATAAATGGAATTGCATAAATACATCATATACATCACTAATAGCGGTAAACTGGTTTCACCGTTTTTCACATACATAGCAAACCATAGAGAAATGGTCAGTATGTTTACGATAATCCACAATGCCCATTGTTCACGATAGCGAAGTACCATAAGAATTTGAGCCACAATGGAAACCACAACGGTTACACCGTCTAAATAGGGTAATTCACTGCCAAGATGATGCAATAGCTCAATATAAGCGTAAGTGCCGAAAAATGCGGTTAGAATGACGATAATCCATTGCTGAATATTTAAGGATTTGGCGATCACTTCCTCTGTACCGGCTGTGTTTACCGTATTATCCGTGGTCATATGGCGACGCCACATATAAAAGCCGATAAATTGCACAGGCACATACACGAGCAAGTTTAGCATCATTTCGCCATAAAGCTTATAAGTATAAGAAACATAAGCATATAACGATACGCTGATAAAGCCGAAAAAATAGTTACTGATTTTTCCCTTGCCCACAAAGACCACACAAAGAATACCGGTAATCGCGGCAATGGTGGAAACCCATGAATCCGGTTGAATAAAAAAGATCACCGCTTGAATAGCTAAGAAAAGCAGTAACCAAGTGGCTTCAAATTTTGTCCAACCGCTAAATAATTCTTTTTTCAAATTGTCTAACATAATTGTTTCTCTTATGAAGAAAAAGGAAATTTTCGAGATTTTTACACTGCACTTTGTTTATGTCAAGGATAAATTACATTTTATTCAAAATAATTTTATTAAGTAGAAACAATGTAGCATATTTATGATTATCTTTTTGGCTTAATCTTGGGTAAAATACGACCCCAATTTTTATAATAATCAGAGTTTTTTTATGTCATTTGCAATCGGTCAACGCTGGATCAGTGAAAGTGAAAATAATTTAGGTCTTGGCATTATTACGGCGGTGAATGCCCGTACGGTGAGTATTCATTTTCCCGCATCCGATGAACAACGGATTTACGCCTTAGCTTCCGCTCCACTCACTAGAGTGCTATTTCAACAAAAGGATCAAGTTACTCATCAAGACGGCTGGCAAGCGACAGTGATTGATGTAATAGAAAATAATGACGTGGCATTGTATTTGGTAAAACGCAATGATACTCAAGCTGATGTCGTGCTGAAAGAAGTTGATTTAGCCCATCAGATCACCTTCAGCAAACCGCAAGAGCGGTTATTTTCAGCTCAAATTGATCGCAGTGATCGCTTTGCTGTGCGTTATCAGGCGTTGCAACATCAACAAGCACAATTTCAATCCCCCTTGCGTGGTTTACGGGGGATTCGTGCGGGATTGATTCCGCATCAGTTACATATTGCTAAAGAAGTGGGACAACGCATCAATCCCCGTGTGCTATTGGCCGATGAAGTGGGATTGGGGAAGACCATTGAAGCGGGAATGATTTTACAACAGCAACTGTTTGCGGGCAGAGTGGAACGGGTATTAGTGATCGTGCCGGAAACCCTGCAACATCAATGGCTAGTGGAAATGCTTCGCCGTTTTAATTTACATTTTTCGTTATTTGATGAAGATCGTAGTCAGGATTTTTCTGCTACGGAAGATGAAGTGGAACGCAATCCTTTTGACAGTGAAAACCTGATTATTTGTTCACTGGATTGGCTGATGTCGCAACCGAAACGAACCAATCAGTTATTAGCCACGGATTTTGATATGCTGATTGTAGACGAAGCCCATCATTTGGAATGGAGCGAACAGCAAGTCAGTCCGCATTATCAATTGGTAGCACAGCTTTCTGCAAAAATTCCGTCCGTGTTATTGCTCACCGCTACACCGGAGCAATTGGGCCAAGCAGGACATTTCGCCCGTTTGAGTTTATTGGATGCGGATCGTTTTTATGATTATTCTGCTTTTGTGCAAGAACAACAGCATTATCAACCTGTTGTCGATGCCGTCACAACCTTATTAAATGACAAACCGTTAAGTGCGGTGGAAAAAAACAGCATTTTGGCGTTATTGACAGAGCAGGATACAGAACTGCTATTCTGCGTGATTAATTCTGAAGCTTCTGCAGAACAACGCACCTTGGCACGGCAGAAATTGATCAATCATTTAATTGACCGTCACGGTACGAGTCGCGTGCTGTTTCGAAATACACGCCAAGGGGTGAAAGGTTTTCCGCATCGAATTTATCACCAAGTCACCTTGGAAATGCCATCGCAATATCGTAATGCACAGAAGATGTTGACTTTATTCGACGAAAGTTCCGCACAGGATTTATTTTATCCGGAACGGATTTTTCAACAAATGAACCCAAATGCTTGTTGGTGGGAGTTTGATCCCCGCTTGGAATGGCTGATCACTTTCTTGAAAAAACATCGCAACGAAAAAGTGCTGGTGATTTGCCATTATGCGAATACGGCGATTCAGCTGGAGCAAGCTTTACGGGAAAAAGAAGCCATTCGCAGTGCAGTGTTCCACGAGAAAATGTCCGTTGTAGAACGGGATCGGGCAGCGGCCTATTTTGCTCAACAGGAAAACGGAGCCCAGGTATTGCTGAGCTCCAGTATCGGTTCGGAAGGACGCAATTTCCAATTCGCTCACCGTTTGGTGCTGCTCAATTTGCCGGATAATCCGGATTTGCTGGAACAATGTATCGGGCGGTTGGATCGCATCGGACAAACCCGTGATATTCAAATTTATGCGCCTTGTTTTGCCGATTCTCCGCAAGTGTTGTTGGCTAAATGGTATCACGACGGCTTAAATGCATTTGAAGAAACCTGTCCGATGGGTACGGCGATTTTTGCTAAGTGCGGTGAAAAATTACAAAAATTTTTACAAAATCCGACCGCACTTGATGATGAAAATATGGCGGATTTTGAGGCTTTTGTGACGGACACCCGCAAATTACAGAAACAACTTAAAACTGAATTGGAACAAGGGCGGGATCGTTTATTGGAGCTTAATTCCAATGGCGGAGAATCCGCTCAACAGCTGGCCGATGAAATCCAACAACAAGACAGCTCACCGGAGCTGGTGAATTTTGCTTTGAATGTGTTTGATATTATCGGCGTGGAACAAGATGATTTGGGCGAAAACGCCATTGTAATTACACCGACCGGTCATATGCTGGTGCCGGATTTTCCGGGGTTGAAAGAAGAAGGCATCACCGTAACCTTTGACCGTCAACTAGCGTTGGCAAGGGAAGAATTAGAGTTTCTCACTTGGGATCACCCGATAATCAGCAATGGTATTGATCTCATCACATCGGGCGATATCGGCAAAAGTGCGGTGAGTTTATTGATCAATAAATCTTTACCCGCAGGCACATTATTATTGGAATTAATTTATATGGTGGAAGCGCAAGTTCCGAAAGACCTGCAACTGACCCGTTTTCTACCGCCGACACCAGTACGGATTTTGCTGGATAACAAAGGCAATGATTTGGCATCACAGGTTTCTTTTAAAGGATTGGAAAAACAACTGAAGCCGGTGAATAAAAATATGGCGAATAAAATAGTGAAAATGGTTCGCCCAATTGTCGAAAAATTGCTCGTAATCGGTGACGCTAAAATCGCACAACAGGCTCAAATTATTATTGCTGATGCCAAAGTGCAGGCGAAACAGGTCTTGTCTGCGGAATTAAACCGTTTAAATGCCTTGCGTGCGGTGAATAAAAATATCCGTCAAGATGAAATTGATGTATTGGAACAACGACAAATCCAATCGCTGGAACAGCTCAACCACGCCAACTGGCGGTTAGATAGCCTGCGGGTGATTGTGAGCAATAGTGCGTAAAATACGGGCGTATATCAAAATTTAAAAAAATGCACCGCACTTTCTGGTGTAATAGACAAAAATGTGGTTAAAGCCTTATACTACAAGCCTTTAACCACACTTTTTGGAGCTTATACAATAATTTGTGTAAATACCTGTATCTGACTACTATCTCAGAAACAAGTAAATCACACTATACACCAGTGGCTTAGAAACGCTTATCGAAGCCTAAAAACGCATCTTAATACGTTGTTTACTTATCAGACCTATCCGGAACTTAATATTCCAAAAACATCTAATAAAATTGAAGGCTGTTTCGCTCATTTGAAGTAAAAATTGCGTTCACACTATGAGTTATCAAAGGTTCAAAAGCAGAAAATAATTGATGATATTTTAGGCGTTTAGGTTGAAAAAGATGATTAAAATTGATTATGTTTTGGTCATTACGTTTGTCCTTTATACCAAATTTTACTTTCTTTAAATAATAAAATAGGTAAAATATCGTACATAGTTCTATAATGTAAATATTTATCAATTCTAATGAAGAAAATTTTTTATTTTGTACTTTATCTTAAAAAGATAATAATCTCCTGCAGAGCAGAGCAGAGCAGAGCAGAGCAGAGCAGAGCAGAGCAGTACTAATATCCTCATCTTCATATAAAAAGCACACCCTAGTAAGTGGATAGAAATTTTATATCCGCTTACTAGGGTGTGCTTGTTTTTTACGCATATACCCTATTTGGTGTAATGGACAAAAATCCCACATTTTTGTCTATTACACCCCCTATTTTAAGTAAAAAACCTATATGGAGGATATATGAAGAAAAAAATACTATTATTAAGTATTTCTCTCGCATTGACGGCTTGTTCTGTGCCACGTGGTGCCGATCAACCGCTTGAAAACTGGCATAATTTAGAGCAGGCTTCTTTTAGTACCAATCAATTAAAAGAAAACCAAGCTCTCGCTGTATTTTATCGTCAAGACAATATTCACGGAGCATCAGCTAATGTATATGTAGATGGTGTTTACCAAACATCATTGATGCCGAATGCATTTAGTGCAGTACCTGTATGTGCAAACAAACATACATTTTCAACTTCTTTTGTAAACAATGCAAAATTTGGCAACCGTACTGATGGTATTACCCCAATTTTAGCCACACAAACTGTTTCTTATTACAAGCTCGTACAAGAAACTAACGGACGTTTAAGTTTTGTACCTGTGAATGAAGATGTTGCTAAAGCAGAAATTGCAACGTTACCAAAACAAAGTAACACTCTTTCTCGTGTTATCACATCAGACCAATGCCAGCCACCTGTTGTATTAGCCGTAGAGTCATTAGATACGAATGCACTTTTCAAATTTGATGGCTATAACGCAAATCAAATTGTCGCAGATGGACTTGATCGCATTCACAATTTCGCGCAAAAAGTGAAAGAAATGGAATATGTGGACAATATTACTGTAAATGGACATACAGACCCTGTTGGTTCAGAGAGTTACAATCTTAAACTTTCCCAACGCCGAGCAGAAACAGTAAAAAATTTATTGCAACAAGCGGGCGTTTCCCACCCAATCAAAGCAATGGGGTATGGCAAGAAAGAACTTCTCGTCACAAATTGTAGTGCCTTAAAAGGTCAAGCTAAAACAAAATGTAATGCCCCTAATCGCCGAGTCGATATTGCGGTTTATGGTGGTAAAACGGTTAATCAATAATAAGGTTTAAAAAGAATGACAGTTACAGTTAAAGTATTAAATGCAAAGAAAGAGATTGCTTCGCATAAAGTTGAGAAAAATCAATCAATTACAATTAATGCGACTGATAAGTCAAATTATCAAATTATCAACGATGAAACAGGCTTTGCTCCACAGAATATTATTGCTAAACGTGTAGGTAAAGATCTACAAATTACACTCGAAGATGGCAACTTAACGCCAGATATCGTGATTCAAAACTACTACGGTGAAGGTAATCCGGAAGAAGTGACTAACCTTATCGTTGGTCAGCATGAAAATGGCAAAACCTATGCTTATGTACCAGAATCAGGCGAAAAATCAGATGCGGTAAGTATGCTTGATGATGCGGACGCGGCGTCACAATCCTTAGGTGGCGATGAATTAGCTAGCCCATTCTGGGTATTTAGCCCGTGGTGGTTATTAGCTTTAGTGCCATTAGCAGCAGGAATTGCCATTGCAGCAAGCCATAACAGTAGTAGTGGCGATGCTGCTAAAGATACCACCGCTGATGCTCCAACTGTAGCTCCATCAAAAACAGATGGCTCAGTTACAGTTACTTCGGGAACGGACAACAAGAAAGTAGAAATCACGTTTACAGGCGAAGATAACCAGTCTAAAACTGTTACAGCAACGAAAGGTGCAGATGGTACTTGGACATTAGACGATCCAAATAACACAGGAGCAACTATTGATCCGAAAACGGGTGTGATCACTATTCCACAAGATAGTGTGAAAGATGGCTCTGAAGTAACCGCGAAGGGAACGGATGGTAATGGCAATACAGAAAATGCTAAAGGAACTGCTGGCACGGATAGCATAGAAAAAGCCGACCAACCAACAGCAATCTTGGTAGAAAAAGGCGGCAACAAAACAGGTGGCGTAACGGTAACACCGAACCCAACTAACAAAGGTGTTGAGATAACGTACACTGATGAGAACGACCAACCACAAACCATCACGGCGACTAAAGGCGATGATGGCACTTGGACATTGGATAAAACCCCAACAGGTGTGAGCATTAATCCAAATACAGGTGAAATCACCTTCACCCCAGATGCGGTTAAAGACGACAGCAAAGTGGAAGTGAAAGGTACGGAACCGGGCAAAAAACCATCAGATCCAGTGGAAGTAACAACCCCACCGTATGATGATACGGACGGCGATGGCAAACCGGATAGCGACACACCGGATGACAAAGTGCCAGCGGATAAAGAGAAAGATACCGACGACGACAACGACGGAGTAAATAACGCAGACGAAAAAGCCAACGGTACCGATCCGAAAAATACCGACAGCGATGGTGACGGTACGCCAGACGGTGAAGAAGACACCGACGGCGACGGCATTAAAGATGGTGATGAGTCAGATGATGACAGTACAGGCATTACCGACAAAGATGGCAATGGCATTCCTGACTTGAAAGACCCAGCGACCTTGACGGTTGATTTGGAAAACAACATTACGCACGAAAATGTGGCGAGAGCACTGATTACGGGTACAAGCACACAGCTGCCAGAAGGTACAGTGATTTCAATCACGATTACCGACAAAAATGGTAAAGAAGTGAAAGCGACGGCGACAGTAGGCAAAGATGGCAAGTACAGCGCGACAGCGGACTTATCAAGTTTAGCGGATGGTGCAGTAACGGCGGTAGCGATAGCGAACGACGGTAAAGTGGAAGCGACGGATGAGAGCCCGAACACACTTGATAAAACTGTTCCACTTGAAAATGCCGACCAACCAACGATTGAGTTAGCAGAAAAAGGCGGCCACAAAACAGGTGGTGTCACAGTAACACCGAACCCAACTAACAAAGGTGTTGAGATAACGTACACTGATGAGAACGACCAACCACAAACCATCACAGCGACTAAAGGCGATGATGGCACTTGGACATTGGATAAAACCCCAACAGGTGTGAGCATTAATCCAAATACAGGTGAAATCACCTTCACCCCAGATGCGGTTAAAGACGACAGCAAAGTGGAAGTGAAAGGTACGGAACCGGGCAAAAAACCATCAGATCCAGTGGAAGTAACAACCCCACCGTATGATGATACGGACGGCGATGGCAAACCGGATAGTGACACACCGGATGACAAAGTGCCAGCGGATAAAGAGAAAGATACCGACGACGACAACGACGGAGTAAATAACGCAGACGAAAAAGCCAACGGTACCGATCCGAAAAATACCGACAGCGATGGTGACGGTACGCCAGACGGTGAAGAAGACACCGACGGCGACGGCATTAAAGATGGTGATGAGTCAGATGATGACAGTACAGGCATTACCGACAAAGATGGCAATGGCATTCCTGACTTGAAAGACCCAGCGACCTTGACGGTTGATTTGGAAAACAACATCACGCACGAAAATGTGGCGAAAGCACCAATTAGCGGTACGAGCACACAGCTGCCTGCAAACACCGAGATCACGATAACGATTACCGACAAAGAAGGTAAAGCAGTAACCGTAACAGCGACGACGGATGACAAAGGCAACTACAGCACGACAGCGGACTTATCAGGTTTAGCGGACGGCACAGTAACGGCGGTAGCGACAGCGAACGAGGGTAAAGTTCGTGCGGAAGATAAGAGCCCGAACACACTTGACACTTCTGCGGACGAGCCGACAGTAACGCCAGCAACCGATAATGGTTCAGTGGAAGTTACCCCGGGTGGTGACAACGAGAAAGTTGAAATTACCTTCACGGACGAAGATAACCAACCGAAGACGGTTACAGCGACCAAACAACCAGATGGTACTTGGAAGTTAGATACCCCTGATGACACGGGGGCAACCGTTAAAGATGGCAAAGTTATCATTCCACAAGACAGCGTGAAAGACGGTTCTGACGTAACAGCGAAAGGTACGGACGACAAAGGCAACATAGCGACAGATACAGACAAAGCAGGTACAGACAGCAAAGATGCGGGTGTTGACGACAAAGATACGGACGGCGACGGCAAGTCAAACGGCGTAGTAACCATGACCCCAGTTGATGAAGGTAATGCACTTGTTACAACGGTGAAATTAACCAACAACAACGGAAACGATGCGTTGCCATTTAGCCGTAGCGGGACGGCAGAGGATGCGGACTTAGGTGAACTGAAGTTTAGCAATGGCGTAACGCTAAATTCAGATGGTAAAACATTGAAAGTACCAGCGGGCGTGAAAGAGTTCACGATTACGACACCAACGATTGAGGATAACAAAACCGAAGGTAACGAGACCGTGAAATACACCGTAGGTGGTGTTGAGGGTAATGAAGCGACGATTAACGATACGTCAAAATCTACCCCAGCAACCAGCATTACCAAAATTACGCTTGGCGATAATTTCACCGATGACTTTGGTGTAAACGACGTGCGAACAGAAGGGGCAGACATCACGACTAACTACTATAACGGCAATGATTCCAAATATGTCGGTGATGTGAAGAGCGGTTCAGGCAATGCGGCCATCAGCCTAGATACAGGCTTAACCAATGACGCAACGCCAACGCTTAACTTCACGCTTGATAAACCATTGGCGGACAACCAAACCGTCGAGTTAAAACGTTATACCTTAATCAACGGCGAACGTGGCAACACAGAAGACTTAACCGGCAAATTGGTGGCTCCAACCGATAAGCAAAACTACACGCTAACGGATGACCTAGCCGAAACTTATGGTACAGACTATGAGTATGAGCTCGTTCTGAAAACCGATGGTAAAGAAACCGTAACTAAAACGCATCAATTCCGTTTAGATACAATGGTTGAGTCAATGGAAGTGAGCGAATTTAAAGTTGATACCAAATCCAATAGTGCGACCATTGTGTTTAAAGCAACGGGCAACTCTGAAATCAACTCAACACTCACTGCGAAATATCCAGTGGGTGGCGGCAATATGCAAGAGGCCGCCGCGGTTTATAACGAAACCGACGGCACTTACACGCTCACACTCACAAACTACGATCGTTACAACACCGCGGGCGTTACCTTAACCACCGTGGATGCGGCGGGTAATGTGAATACCCAACACGTAGTGGCATTGCGTAATTTGTTTACTGAGTTAAGCACCGAACAAGGTCCAAACCCAGCTAATAAAGACGCTTATGATGATGGCTTGATTACCACGCTTATTGCAAACAAAAAACAAGCCGCCAATACCGCAAGCGCAGCAGATGGTGGCTTAGTGGCAACAGACGGTAACGACACCATTATTATCGGTTTAGAGCAATTTGGTGGTTTTGGTGTAGGCAACGGTGCGATTGGTGCTTCAGCAAGTGATACCAATAATAAAGCACCGTTTAAAGTCGATACTGGCGCAGGCGATGACTTTATCCAAGTGCGTGGTGATCTGCAAAGTTTCAAAGGCGGTACTTTTAAAATGGGAGCTGGCAATGACAAACTGGTGATTAGTGGTGGAATGGTTGTGGGTGAATACGCCTTTGATCTTGGCGAAGGCAACAACCTACTTCGTGTCAATAAATCCGTAGTAAATGCTTTAACATTAAGTGTTAATGCAGGTGCGGGGAATGACAGCCTATACTTTGGCGATAACTGGGACGGCAAAAAAACTGTTGAGCTTGGTGATGGTAACAACAGCATTTATGTGGGCGGTTATATCGCAGGGGCTCAAGAGAGTTCAATTCACTTCGGTAAAGATGACGACAGTTTAGTCGTAACAGGGAATGTCAATGCTCCAAATACGACCATCGACTTCAAAGGCGGAAATAACTACCTTAAAGTCGGGGAGGATCTGATTAGCACGACAATCAATGCCGTTGAAGGTGACAGTGACAGTATCGGCAATAACAACTTTAACATTGCAGATGATTTCACCAACAGCAAAATTATTTCCGGTTCAGGCAATGATGTGGTTACCGTAGGCAACCATATCGAAGGGGCATCGTCAAGCATTTCGCTGGGCGCAGGCGATGACACATTAACGGTGAAATTGCTTGGAAATGCAGGTACTCTCGCTGCTGCACCGCAGATTGATATGGGCGAAGGCAACGACAGCGTGAGTATTACCGACCAATTCACTCGTGGTGTGGTAAACCTTGGCGCCGGAGATGACACCATTAGCGTAGAGAAATTCTTTACTTCATCAGGTAAGAAAGACACCCTTTATGTTGATGGTGGCGACGGCAACGATACCTTAGTGCTGAAAGGTGCTAATGCCGAAGTTTCCAGCCAACGTTTCGGCAACATTGAAACCATTGATTTAACGGCAAACACCAAACAAACTCTCACATTGCGCATTGATGATTTGTTATCAGACAATTCAAAAGAAACCACCGTATTAGGTGGAAAAGAAGACTCTGTGAAACTTGAGGGTAAAGGTAATTGGGCACAAACTGGCTCAAAAGAAGTTGATGGTGTTACCTTCTATGAATACACCCATAACAACGGTGGCACGGTTACCGATGAAAAAGTGTTTATTCAGGAAGGAATACAGATTCTCTAAATTTATTTAGAAGTCTGTTGCAAAGCTCTCTCCATTGCAAAATGGAGGGAGCATTATCCATATAGAATACCAGCATCATTTTGATGGCGCTGATCTTTTCATTCATTTGTATCATTAATAAGCGACCAGTTTTTAAAACAAAATGACCCGTTAGATGATATTGATCTATGAGAGAGCTTATCTGGCTAACTGATATATCAATGTTATTTCAACGCATTATTCGCTCGCTGTAAAACACCGTCAAAATTGATTGCACTTTTGTGTGATTAGGGAGATGAGACGATGTTAATTACAGACTAAAAATATAATTGAAGCACTAAAGACAACAATGAAAAAAACGTTTTCAAAAACGCTCTTAACTGCCTTGCTATGTAGTTTATGTTTTTCACCACTTGCCGGTGCGAAAGTAAAGCTAAAAAGTATTATTCAAAAAAACATGGTGGACGATCCTATTCTTGATGAAGCCCAAGCTAATATCGCAATGGCACAAAGCCAAACCAAAGTTTCCGAGGCAGGGCATTGCCTGTGGTAGCCGTGACGGGGACATCGGTGATTAATCAATATCAGCGTGATACTAGCGACCGCCGCTTCAGGACTGGGCATTAACGCACGCTTGAACTTATATGTGTGGGGCGGGATTGAAGCCGAGATTGAACGCGATCGGCACAAAGAAGGCTACTATCAACATAAATTGGTTGAAACCCGTGAATTAATGGGGTAACGCATTGGGCAACTTTATCTTACCGCCTTGCGAGCAAAAGAAAGCATAGCCGTTTATTGAGAAAGCATTGCATGGCACGATAAAATTTTGAAAGAACTCAATGTGGTTGTGCAATATGACAGCGGCCACCAGTCGGATGTAAACGAAGCCCTTTCTCGCCGTCATCAAGTGGCATACAAATGGCAGAAGTAATCGTCCATAACGACTTTCGCGATGCTGCTTTGCTGTATCTCGTCTCCCAAGCCAGAATTACTCACTGGGTTGGACGATAAAGTGCGGTCGAATTTTGCAATATTTTTACAACGAATACACTTATGAAATCCATTATTGAACATTTAACCCTTGAATAATAACGTGTAAATTTTGGAAAAACACACCGCACTTTTAACTCGTACGCTGACATACGGAGCGTCACGGATACGTTTTAGCTGCTATTTTTGAGCGGCGGGATTTAAATAATTCAGTGATTGTTTGATATTCTTCTTTTTTGAGATTGAGCGATTTGAATAATTCAACGATAGTCGGATAGTCTTCTTTGTCACAAAATTCAGGCAAAAATATGAGTGCTTTTTCTGCTAATGTGATTACCACTTTTTCATCATTGGCTTCAATAGATTTAATTTGATCATAAGGAATGACTAGTTTTTCAGAAAAACTACTTTGTTTCATCTCAATGCGATCGTCTTTGAATGCAATGGCCGGCACTTGGCTTGCGGAAAGTTCACGAAAGGCTACACCACCTAATAGAAATGTATAAAAAATTGACACTTTGCCGTAAAGTGCTGCAAATAAAGCTAATACTGCACCGGCAGTGGCAAAAAGACCAAGAAACTGCCGGCTATCTGATTTAAAAAATTCTTTCTTTAAAGTAATGTCTGACATTTTATTTATTCGGCAATACCTGCTTTCCGGCGGTTGATTTGCTCAATGGTTTTCACTGCACCAAATACACCAAGCAATCCGATTGGGGTAAAAATTGCACAGCTGATAATAATCAATACACAACCTGATTTTTTACCTGTGACATTGAATAAAACCGCTCCAGCAGCACCGATGCCCCAGATAATAAACATAATAGGCATAAACATTTCGCTGATTTCATTGAATTCCGGTGCTGAGATCAGCAATAAAACCACGTTGATTGCCAAGCTAATATAAACGAGCGAATGTAATTTTACTTTTGAATTCATGCTGTTATCCTTGTGTATTTAAAGAGTTAAGTAAGTCGACAACGGTTTGACGTTGTTCTTTTTGAAAGGCATTTAAATATATCTTGACTGGCTTTTCATTTAAAATGTTGATAATGATTTTTTTTGAAACTTGTTCAACAGATGTGATTTGATTATAGCGAAAGAATTTTTTGGGAGCTAATGGGGCAAGTTTTAGTTCTAAGTGTTCGTCTTTAAAAGACAGGACGGGGGTATTTTTTCTGGCTAAACCGATACCACCCAAAATACATAGCAATATTGCAGAACTAAATAGGTGAACATTTCCATTGATAAGTGTTAAGAAAAATACAAGAACACCGCTACCGATCATAAAATAGTCGGAATATTGTTGATTTTTAGCTCTAAAGAAGTTTTGCCCTGATAACGGATGTGGCATTTTAATTTCTCCAAATATAAAACAAATATCAAAATAGGGCTATAATATATGATATACAGCTATAAATGTAAATTTAAAATCAGGAAAAATATGTCATACAAAGTTATCGCCTTCGATTTGGACGGCACATTATTAAACAGTCAGGGGCAAATTCTGCCGAGCAGCAAAAACGCTATTGCACAGGCTTGTGCGAAAGGTGTAAAAGTGGTACTAGTGAGCGGTCGTCATCACACGGCAATGCGGCCTTATTACTATGAATTAGGCTTAGATACGCCGGTTATTTGTTGTAATGGGACGTATATTTATGATTTTACAACGGATTTAGTCTTGAGCGCTAATCCGCTGTTGGCGCAGCAAGCAAAAAAGGTGATCGAAACAGGCAAGCGGTTTGGCACGCATTTGTTGATGTATTCCCGTGATGCCATGAATTATCAGGTGCTCAACGAGCATATGACAAAGTTCAATCAATGGGTACAGCACTGCCCGTCAAATGTGCGTCCGAATTTACGTCAAGTCGATGATTTTATGCAAATTGTGGACAGTGGCGATACCATTTGGAAATTTGTCATCAGCCATCCCGATCGCGACATAATGGAACAAGCGGTATCCGCATTATCGACGGATGAATTTAGCTGTGAATGGTCGTGGGTGGATCGTGTCGATGTGGCCAATCAAGGTAATTCAAAGGGCGCTCGATTATTGGAATTATTACAAATGTGGCATATTGATCCGCAAAATGTAATTGCCTTTGGCGATAATCATAACGATACCAGTATGTTAAAAGCAGTGGGGCTAGGTGTGGCAATGAGCAATGCGGAAGCGGAAGTAAAACAGCAAGTAAAATTAGTTACGCTGACTAACGATGAAAACGGCATTGAGCAAGTATTGATACAGTATTTGTAGAAGTTTACGGTAGATTCAGGTAAAATCCACCGACTAAACTAAAGACTTGCGAATTAACTTAATATTATGATGAAAAATATCCGAAATTTCTCTATTATTGCCCATATTGACCACGGGAAATCCACGCTTTCCGATCGTTTGATCCAAACTTGCGGCGGTTTGTCCGATCGCGAAATGGAAGCCCAGGTTTTAGATTCAATGGATTTGGAACGTGAACGTGGGATCACTATTAAAGCCCAAAGCGTAACCTTAAATTATAAAGCCAAAGACGGGGAAACCTATCAATTAAACTTTATCGACACACCGGGACACGTGGACTTTTCCTATGAAGTTTCCCGTTCTTTGGCGGCGTGCGAAGGGGCGTTATTGGTGGTGGATGCCGGACAAGGTGTGGAAGCACAAACCTTGGCGAACTGTTATACTGCCATTGAAATGAATTTAGAAGTGGTGCCGATTTTAAATAAAATCGACCTGCCTGCCGCTGATCCTGAACGTGTAGCAGAAGAAATTGAAGATATCGTGGGCATTGATGCTATGGAAGCGGTACGTTGTTCGGCGAAAACCGGCCAAGGCATTGAAGATGTGTTAGAAGAAATTGTGGCAAAAGTGCCGGCACCGGAAGGCGATCCTAATGCTCCGTTGCAAGCCTTAATTATTGATTCTTGGTTTGACAACTATCTTGGCGTAGTGTCTTTGGTACGAATCAAAAACGGCACCTTGAAAAAAGGCGACAAAATCAAGGTGATGACTACCGGTCAAAGCTATGGCGTGGATCGTTTAGGCATTTTTACCCCGAAACAACAAGATACTACCGAATTAAAATGCGGCGAAGTGGGTTGGGTGGTTTGTGCCATCAAAGATATTTTAGGCGCACCGGTGGGCGATACTTTAACTCATCATAACAATCCGGCAAGTTTGCCGTTACCAGGCTTTAAAAAAGTTAAACCGCAAGTGTATGCGGGGATTTTCCCGATTAGTTCGGATGACTACGAAGCCTTTCGCGATGCATTAGGCAAACTCAGTTTGAATGATGCGTCCTTATTCTATGAACCGGAAACATCAACGGCACTGGGATTCGGTTTCCGTTGCGGCTTCTTAGGCTTATTGCATATGGAGATCATTCAAGAGCGTTTAGAACGTGAATATGATCTTGATTTGATCACCACCGCACCGACCGTAGTCTATGAAGTGGAACAAACCAACGGCGAAGTTGTCTATGTGGATAGCCCATCGAAATTACCGCCGTTAAATAATATTGCCGAGATTCGCGAGCCGATTGCGGAATGTAATATGTTATTACCGCAGGAATATTTAGGCAATGTGATTACACTGTGCGTCGAAAAACGCGGTGTGCAAACCAATATGGTATATCACGGCAACCAAGTGGCGTTGACCTATGAAATTCCGATGGGTGAAGTTGTGTTAGATTTCTTTGACCGCTTGAAATCCACATCCCGCGGTTATGCATCGTTGGATTACGGCTTTAAGAAATTTCAAGCGGGCGATATGGTGCGGGTAGATATTATGATTAACGGCGAGCGTGTAGATGCATTGGCCTTAATCGTACACAAAGACAATGCACCGTATCGCGGCCGCGAATTAGTGGAAAAAATGAAAGAACTCATTCCACGCCAGCAATTCGATATCGCCATTCAAGCGGCTATCGGCAACCATATTATCGCCCGTTCTACGGTGAAACAGTTGCGTAAAAACGTATTAGCAAAATGTTACGGTGGTGACGTGAGCCGTAAGAAAAAATTATTGCAAAAACAAAAAGAAGGTAAAAAACGGATGAAATCATTGGGCAACGTGGAAGTGCCTCAAGAAGCGTTTTTAGCCATTTTACACGTTGGAAAAGATTAATAAGGAATTATAATGTCAAAATTCTTTTTACCTATTTTATTGGTAGCCGGTTTTATGGGATGGAAGCTGTTGGATCAAATGCAACTGCCGAATACCTTTTCAATTTTATTGATTATTTTGACCGCACTTTCAGCCATTTTCTGGTGTTATCGTCGTTTTGTGGCATTACCGAAACAACAACGCCAGATCGCACGTTTAGAACAGCGTAGCGGTAGAAGTTTAACTGATGATGAAAAAGCTAATGTAGAGCCTGTGTCCGAAGGCACTGAATTTATCGCTTCATTATTTCCTGTTTTGGCATTTGTGTTAGTATTGCGTTCTTTTATTTGGGAACCCTTCCAAATTCCGTCCGGTTCAATGGAACCGACATTACGGGTTGGTGATTTTCTTATTGTCGAAAAGTATGCTTACGGCATTAAAGATCCCGTATTCCAAAATACCTTGATTAAAACCGGTAAACCGCAGCGAGGTGATATTGTGGTCTTTAAAGCGCCGCCTCAACCGACGGTAGATTATATTAAACGTATTATCGGCGTGGGCGGTGACAAGATTGTATATAATTTGGAAAATCAAACGCTTGTAGTTACTCATGGTAAAGACGGCAAACCTTGCGAGGAAAACTGCAATGTAGTCGTTTTCCAATATAGCCAAGGCGTATCCAATCCCGAATTTGTGTATAACGGCATGGAACAAATAGAAAGAACCGAAATCGGAGATGTAACACATCAAATTTTAAATAGTCCGCAACCGTTTTTCTATCCGCAAACGGAATGGGTAGTGCCGGAAGGTCAGTATTTTATGATGGGTGATAACCGTGACAATAGCGGAGACAGTCGTTATTGGGGCTTTGTACCGGAACAAAATATTGTGGGTAAAGCCGCTTATATTTGGCTCAGTCTGGATAAACAAGCGGGCGAATGGCCGAAAGGTTTGCGTTTTGACCGTATGTTTACGAAAATTCAATAATGAGGCTTAAACGATTAACGAAGACTTTGTTTAAAATCATTGTTATGCTTGCTATATTGCGTGGTTTGGTTTCTTATTTTGTGTACTTTGTACCTAGCGCCAGTATGATGCCTACATTGACGATTAATGATTTTATCTTTGCTAATTACCAGTCAGGCGAATGGGTTGTACCAAAAGGTTATTATTTCGTGATGGGGGATAGTCGTGATTATAGCAATGACAGCCGTTTTCAAGGATTTGTGGAACAAAAGGATTTAGTGGCAAAAGTGGATAAAGTGCTTTTTAACCCAATGCGAATGGATGAACGGTTTTTTATAAGAATTCAATAAGTTATGAAAGTAAATTTAGAAAAATTACAACGTCGTATCGGTTATCAATTCAGTACGCTCGCATTGTTGAAGCAGGCGTTAACCCATCGCAGTGCCAGTAATGATCACAATGAGCGGTTAGAATTTTTAGGTGATTCCATTTTAAACTTTACCATTGCTGAAGCCTTGTATCATCAATTTCCTCGTTGTAATGAAGGGGAATTGAGCAGAATGCGTGCTACCTTAGTGCGAGAGCCAACCTTAGCGATCCTTGCCCGCCAATTTGCCTTGGGCGAGTATTTACACTTAGGTTCAGGCGAATTAAAGAGTGGTGGATTTCGCCGTGAATCTATTTTAGCGGATGCGGTAGAAGCTATTATCGGCGCGATTTCCCAAGATGCGGATTTAAACACCGCAACGGAAATTATCCGCCGTTGGTATCAGCCGTTATTACAAGAAATCAAACCGGGAGAGAATCAAAAAGATCCGAAAACCCGTTTGCAAGAATATCTGCAAGGGCGCAGATTACCGTTACCAACTTATGAAGTGGTGGATATTCAAGGAGAAGCGCATTGCCAAACCTTTAAAGTTGAATGTAATGTGAAAAATATCGACCGCACTTTTATAGGTCAAGGCAGTAGTCGTCGCAAAGCGGAACAAAATGCCGCAGAACAAATTTTACAAGAGTTAAAAATTAAATGACAGAACAAGAACAACAAACCTATTGCGGCTTTATCGCCATTGTAGGTCGTCCGAATGTAGGGAAATCCACCTTATTAAACAAAATTTTAGGACAAAAAATTTCTATTACGTCCCGCAAAGCGCAAACTACCCGTCACCGCATAGTGGGAATTCATACGGACGGTGAGTATCAAGCGGTTTATGTGGATACGCCGGGATTACATATTGAAGAAAAACGAGCGATCAACCGCTTGATGAACCGTGCAGCAAGCAGTGCCATTGGTGATGTGGATTTGATTATTTTTGTGGTGGACGGCACGCATTGGACGGCGGATGACGAAATGGTGCTGAATAAATTACGCCAAGCCAAAACACCGGTGGTGTTAGTCATTAACAAAATTGATAACGTCAAAAATAAAGACGATTTATTGCCGTTTATTACGGAATTAAGCGCTAAATTTGAGTTTGCCCATATTGTGCCGATTTCTGCACAACGCGGCAATAATGTACACGAATTAGAAAAAATCGTGCGTAAATCATTGCGTCCGGGCGTACATCATTTCCCGGAAGAATACGTTACTGACCGCTCACAGCGTTTTATGGCATCGGAAATTATCCGTGAAAAATTAATGCGTTTCACTGGCGAAGAATTACCTTACTCGGTGACGGTGGAAATCGAACAATTTAAGTTAAACGAACGTGGTACTTACGAAATCAATGGCTTGATTTTAGTGGAACGCGATGGGCAGAAAAAAATGGTTATCGGTGCCGGCGGACAAAAAATCAAACAAATCGGTACGGAAGCCCGTCAAGATATGGAAAAATTATTCGACAACAAAGTACATTTAGAACTGTGGGTGAAAGTCAAAGCAGGCTGGGCAGACGATGAGCGTGCTTTGCGTAGTTTGGGTTATATTGATGAATAAATACAAAAAGTGCGGTCGGATTTGACCGCACTTTGAGTTTCTAGGCGAGATTTACCGCACCTTGATAACCCAGTTGCCGCCATGCTTCATATACTGCAACAGCCACGGAATTGGACAAATTCATGCTGCGGCTGTTTTCCGTCATTGGAATACGAATTTTCTGTTCCATAGGTAATGTATCTAAAATACTCATAGGAATACCGCGGGTTTCCGGTCCGAACATCAAATAATCACCTAATTCAAATTGTACTTGGCTATGAGCCGGTTTGCCTTTGGTTGTCATCGCAAACAGGCGTTTCGGTTGCTCGGCAGTTAAAAAGGCTTCATAGGTTTTATGCTTTTTGATTTCAGCAAATTCGTGATAGTCCAAGCCTGAACGGCGTAAGCGTTTATCATCCCAAGTAAAACCAAGCGGTTCGATCAGATGCAGGCGAAAACCGGTGTTGGCACATAAGCGAATGATATTTCCGGTATTTTGCGGAATTTCCGGTTCGTATAAAACAATATCTAACATTAATCGATTAATCCTGCTTTGACTAAGAAATTATAAATACCGTTTTCTGCTACGGAATCGGTTACATAATCTGCTACGGCTTTTAAATCCGCATGACCGTTGCCCATTGCTACGCCTACACCCGCTTGAGTCAGCATTTCAATATCATTTAAACCGTCACCGAATGCCATGGTGTTATGCCAATCTAAACCAAGGTGATCAAGCATATTTTGAATACCCCGTGCTTTTGACCCCTGTTTATCGAAAATATCCACTGAATATTCGTGCCAGCGTACCGTACGTAAATTGGCATAAATGTCGGCATCTTGCACAAATTGGTCTTTATCTTCGGCATAAAATGCAAGTAATTGGCAAACTTCATTTTGTTCAGCATAATTCGGATCCGGATAATAATCCGTTGTAATAGGATCTAAAGCGAATTTCAGTTCCGGTGTAATATCTGAAACGATGACCGCTTCGTTAGAGATAAACGCATATTCAATATTATGCTGTTTGAAAAAGTGAATAACGCGGTTAAGATCCTGTTTTTGTAATGGATAATATTTTACAACCTTGCCTTGATGAGTCGCGTACTGTCCATTCATAGTGACAAAAGTTTCAACATTTTCTTGCTCTAAAATAGGTTTTAATTTTACCGGAAAACTGGCTTTGGTACGCCCTGTGGCGATAGCCGGAATAATACCGTTTTGTTTCAATTTACGGAATATCGTTTGCACGCTGTCCGGTATAAAGTCTTCGTGTTTAAGGTAGAGGGTGTCGTCAATGTCGAAAAAAACGATTTTGATTTGATCTCGATAATTAGGGACTGTCATTAAAAATCCTTACAGATAAGCGAAAAATTGCGAATAATTTTAACATTTTTGGAAGCCGGATCACAAAATTAAATCATCAAATGTAAAAACTTTTCCAATATTCACCGCACTTTTTTATGCTGCCGTTCTGATTAAAAATAAAAAGTGCGGTATGAATTGGTTAAATTTTTGTTGTGTGGAATGTCAGCAAAGGTTAAATATCGGTCATCACGGGTTGTGCAGTAAATGTAATAAAAAAATCCAGCGAGTAGCTTATTGTGCGGGATGTGGTGTCGAATTACCTTATAACGCGAAACATTGCGGGCATTGTTTACGTGTTGATCCTTTGTGGGATCATCTTGTGGTAGTTGGTAAATATCGTGAACCCTTGTCTGCTTTAGTACATCGTTTTAAATTTCAAAATCAATTTTGGTTAGACCGCACTTTAGGTCGGTTATTATTATTGGCGGTGCATAATGCCAGACGAACGCATCAATTAACTTTGCCCGATATGATTATGCCTGTCCCCTTACATCATCTCCGCCAATGGCGGCGCGGATATAATCAAGCAGATTTATTGGCAAAACAAATTGCACAGAAACTTGATATAACTTGCCGAAATGATTTGCTTATACGCCTAAAAAATACACATACACAGCGCGGTTTAACCGCTAAAGAACGCAGGTGTAATTTAAAAAATGCTTTTGCCGTGAATTCGGATATTCGGCATTATCAATCGGTGGCTTTGGTAGATGACGTGATTACCACAGGCGCAACGTTGAATGAAATCAGTAAACAATTACGTAAAGCCGGTGTGCGAAATATTCAGGTGTGGGGATTATGTCGTGTGTAGCGTATTAAAACTTTATCAGTTTAAATATATTTTGGCAGCTTTTTGCCATAAATATTAAAAATTGTACTAAGGTAAAGATTTTCCGCTAGTCAAAGCCCTAAACTTACATTATATTGAGACCGTCTTTTAGAGACAGAGCAATTTATACCACTATATTCTAGGAGAATACTATGCCAACACCAGCGTTTATTTCTATTGAAGGCAGTAATCAAGGCAAAATTACAGCCGGCGCATTTACTGAAGATTCAGTCGGTAATGTGTATGTTGAGGGTCATGAAGATGAAATCATGGCTCAAGCAATCAGCCATATCGTAACTGTGCCGACGGATCCTCAATCAGGTCAACCGTCAGGTCAACGCGTACACCAGGCATTCAAATTCACTTGCTCATTAAATAAAGCCGTACCGTTAATGTACAACGCATTAGCTTCCGGTGAAATGTTACCTAAAGTAGAAGTCACTTGGTATCGCACTTCAATTGATGGTCGCCAAGAAGAGTTTTTCTCAACGGTATTGGAAGATGCGGTAATTGTGGATATGAATTTGGTTATGCCAAATGCACAAGATCCAAGTAATGCACCTTATACTCAATTATTAGAAGTGAGTATGAGCTACCGTAAAATCAACTGGGATCACACTATCGCAGGTACTTCCGGTTCAGATGACTGGCGCAAACCGCAAGTTTGATTTTAGCTTAACAGATATTCATAAGCCCCTGGCATTTACCTTGCTTGGGGTTTTTTTGTATTATAGGAAAAATACTTTTTTAAGATTTAAGAAAGAAAAATACAATGCCTCAACAATCCAACTACCGCTATAGTTTAAACGTGAACAGCACTACCGAATTCGATGTCGTCAGTTTTGTATTAAAAGAAGGGCTTTCTCAACTTTTTCGTCTGGAATTGGAGTTGGCGAGTTTTGATTCGTCGCCTTCTTTTGCTGAGATTTTGGACAACAGCGCCACACTCACTTTCTGGCAAGGCTCTGAGCCGATACGTTATGTTAATGGGATTGTGACGCAGTTGGTACAGGGCGAAAGCGGCTTTTCCCGTACCCGCTATAACATGGTCATCGAGCCGGATTTGGTGCGGGCCTCCTATCAATCGGATAATAAAATCTTCCAACAACAAGACAGCGAAAAAATCCTACGTCAACTCCTTTCAAAGAATCATATCAACCAAGTCGAATTTCATTTAAGTGACAGTTATTGGCAACGGGAATACTGCGTACAATACCGGGAAACGGACTTAGCCTTTATCGAACGACTGGCGGCGGAAGAAGGGACATATTATTATTTTTCACATACCGAAGACGGTCACACCCTGCATTTCAGCAACCACAGTGCACTGGCAGCGGAAAAAGGCACATTGCTTTATAATCCCACGCCTGCCGGTGAACGCCCCGAAGCCGCTTTATGGCACTGGGCATATCAAGCCAAACTTGGCACCAACCGCCAAACCCTACGCGATTACACCTTCACCCACCCGACTTACTCTCAAGAACACCAACATGCCCTGCAGCAAACTAGCGTACTCGGCGAAAGTGCGGTCAATATTTACGAAAAATACGATTACCCGGGGCGTTACAAACGCGATGCACAGGGCGAACCGTTCAGCCGCTACCGATTGGAATACGAACAGCGCGAAGCGGAAGTGGCACTTGCAACGGGGGATGATTTACGCCTGATTCCTGGTTATCGCTTTACCCTCTCGGGGCATCCGCGGGAAAGTTTCAACCAAAGTTGGTTAGCGGTGGAAGTAGAGCATCGCGGCTGGCAGCCCGGCATTCTGGAAGAAGAAGCGGGGGAACAGGGCAACCGCTATGAAAACCATATCAGGTTTATCCCAAGCGCCACGCAATGGCGCCCGACCCCGAACCCGAAACCGCGAGTAGACGGCCCGCAGATTGCGCATGTTGTCGGCCCGGCGGGCGAAGAGATTTACTGCGACGACTGGGGACGGGTGAAAATCCAATTCCCTTGGGACAGAGAGGGCGAAAACAACGAAAACAGCTCCTGCTGGGTGCGGGTCAGCCAAGCGTGGGCAGGGGCGCAGTTCGGCAATATCGCCATCCCCAGAATCGGGCATGAAGTCATCGTGGACTTCTTGGAAGGCGACCCGGACCAACCCATCATCACCGGCCGCACCTATCACAGCACCACCGAACCGCCGTATAACCTGCCGGAACACAAAACCCGCATGTCGATAAAATCCAAAACGCACAAGGGCAACGGCTTTAATGAACTTCGCTTTGAAGATGAAAAGGACAAAGAAGAAATCTTTATCCACGCCGAACGTGACCAAAACAACGTGGTTAATCACGACGAAACTACCCAAATCGGCAACGACCGCACGGAGCAGGTGGGGCATGATGAAACGATTCATATTGGTAATAATCGCACTGAAAGCGTACAAACGGATGAAAGTATCACCATCGGACAAGACAAAACTCAAACCATCGGGCGCAACCGTATTACCAAAATTGAAAAAGACGACATCCTCAACATCGGCAACAGCCAAAGCATAGAAGTATATGCCGACAGTTTAGTGAAAGTCGGAAATGACTACATCATTGAAGTGGCGAATAACGGCGACTGGACAAGCGGTGAGTTCTTCGAACAACTGTGCGAAACCTTCCACTGCGAAGGCTATGACGAAGTGATTTTAGAAAGTGCGGGCGGACGGGTGATATTTAATGCCGAGGGCGTGACTTTCGAGGGGAATGTGCGGATTGAGGGCGAGTTGGTGTTTGAGAGTGGTGAGGCGGATGCAACTCATATCTTTACTATGCAAGTACATGAGGCTCAACCAAGTGATTACCAGTATAGTAATCGCCTAGATCTTTACAATGTATTTGGGTATTTAAAAGATCGAGAAATTTCGTACACAGTCAAAAATTCGCAAGGTGAAATTATCTATACAGGAATTTTAGATGAAATGGCAAGAACGAAAAGGATCTATTCAGACGAAAAAGAAAAAATAGAAATCATCGTTGAAAAAGAAAATGGAGATGAACTCTCTTATAAAATTTCACTTCTTGATACAGAAAACATTGATAATACACCTGCAGTATATAGACAAGCGTATTACAATGTGGAACATGGAGATACGCTAGACGTTATTGCGTCTAAGTTTAATTTATCAAAAGAAAATTTATTGAATATCAATGAATTGAAGAATGAAAATGCCTTGCCAAATAAATTGATATTACCTATTAATAGCCAACGAAAACCAAGTGAGAGATAATATGACAACGGGAAAATATGAGCAACAACGAAGTGAACATAATGGAAAGCCAGTTGCAGTGGCACAAGCTAGTAGTTGCTTTTGCAATAGGGATTTTACAGTTGATGATTTAGTTTCATTTTATGGAAAGAAGAAACTTTTTTCTGCTAAAAATTGCCCATTACCTCAAGAGCAAAGAAATATAGAGCTACTGACTAGGAAATTAAATTATACAATGAATAAATTTGGAATAAATACTTGTTTGAGAAAAGCACATTTCTTGGCGCAAATAGAAGCAGAAACTTTATTTGCTACAACAGAAGAATATTCAAGTGGTTGGGATTATGATAATTCAACTCATGAAGATGGTCACAAGAAATATGTATTATTCAAAAAAGATCCAATAAAGTATGCTACTTACGAAAAATATAAAAGAAATTTTTATAGATATGAAGAATGTATAGCTCATGGTCATAATGTTAAGGGATTTGGTCCTAAATATAAGGGAAGAGGATTAATTCAGTTAACATGGAAAGATAATTATGAAGATTTTTTTAAAAAATTAAAAGAGTTAGGTGAAAAGGAACAAGATATTAGTAATCCTTATATTGTTGCAAAAGAATTACACCTTTCTTGCTTATCTGCAGGTTGGTACTGGCGAAATAAATCAGCATTAGGTGATTTAAATAAGTTTGCTGATGAAGATGATCTTATAGCTATTTCTGCTGGAGTGAATGGTGGGAGTAATGGGTTTGAACACAGGAAAGTAAATGTCAAAAAAATCATAAAACTAATGAAGATAAGAGAATGTTGTAATAATCTATCAGTAACATCAATAGGCACTTATAAATTTAAAAATAGTAACCTATATAAAAATCCAAGATGGAGAAAAATATATGAAAAGAAATTTATCAAATATGATGATTAAATTTTTTATTTTTTGCTTTCTTATTTCTATTAAAATTAGTTATGGTTCATCTATAGATAATGTCTACTCACCAGCTTTTTTAGGTAATGAAGTATCTGATTTTGATGGAGATGGAAAAGATGATGAGTTGAATTATAAATGTTATAGAGCCAGAGAAAAAGAGGATTTTCCTAGCTGTATCATTAATATTACCACTAAACAAAGAACTTATCATTTCATTTCGATGTATACATGGGAGCCTATCATAAGATCTTGTGGAAGAGGTTGCTTGGCAATAGTCGATGATGTAACTAAAAATCAAGAAATGTATGTTGAAGAGTATGAGTATAATAAAAAATTAGATAATTGGATAAGAGTAAAATACGAGATTATTACACCTGATAATAGAATAGAAAATCTTTTAAGTGAAGAGGAAAGAAAACAAATGATAGATATTGAAGGTCATATATATAATTGAGAATATTTATTTCTTACTGAGATGGTTTTTAAAGGATGTTAAATGATGAAGATTAAGGTTTTTAAAATATAAATCTAAATAAATAATTAAAGATAGTAGAAGTATAGCTAAGAGATTTTTAGGTGAACAAATGAAAAGAATTGTTATATTTTTTAAAAAGTGATTATTCAAACCACAAAAATTATATTCTGGGAGTTAAAATGAAAAAATATTGTAACTTTATTAGTAGTTTTATGGAGTTCTATATCTTTTGCGGGAAATAATTCTGAAGCAGAGATTATAGTAAAGGAATTTATTTTAAAAAGATGTTTATTAAATAATTATAATCATTTGGGAATATCATATGAAGTATTTAATGATTCATCTTCTTTAAGTGAAAAATACAATCCAAATGATTGGGGTAAAATCCTTGACTTTACAGACAAACATACTTCAGGTTTTTATAAAAATAGTGTAACAATTCATTTAGACAATGGAGCTGATAAGATAATGAATACTATTTTTTCAAATTGCATGAAATTTTATCATTCAAAGAAACTCAATAATTTTATAAAAGAAAATAGTTATTGAGCCAAAGAGTGATAATTATACCATATGTCAATTTTAATTATGATAGTTTAATTTATGCACGGAAATAAGAATGATAAATTTATATGACCGAACAAATTATAAAAATAAAAAATTTAAAAAATAAAAAATCATAAATAGAATAATAAAAAAGAGCAAAAGTCAATTAACTTATATCAATTTACATATTATAAAAAACAACCGCACTTTTGAAATAAACTCAAACACATTTAAAGTGCGGTTAATTTTTTAGAAATTTTATATAACAAGTGGTTAGATTTTTGTAAAAATTTGCAAAAATTAAGACAAAGTGATCACTTGTATGTAATAAAAAATATCAGAGTGAGTAACTGGGATTGGAAAATCTTCAGCGGCTCATATCGGATTGCTGCGGAAGAGAAAATCAGCGGAATACCACTATTATCGGCACATAATTTGGAGACGGAAACGGACAAAGAGGTGGTACTAAGTAAACCGATAGCGGTGAAAGCGGGTATGGAGCTGGGATTAATAGGGGAATACAACCAAATGGACGAACAGGACAAGAAACTGTTACATCTGGAAGTGTTTACCTATGATGATATTGAAGCATTTCAGGCAATAGCCAAGGCGCAGTATGAAAAGGATAAAGCGGAAAAGAAACTGACGGACAACTTTTTGTATGTTGCCCGCAATAGTGCCTATTACAGCATTACGGAGAATAAAGCAGTCAAACTGGGCAGCACGGTAACGGAAATCATGGTGCCGTTGTCGGAAACGGAAAAGAAAACAATAAAAGAGGGCAACGCAACCAAAGACTACTACAACATTCAACCGTATCTGCATAACACAACGGTAAAGAGCAAGACCGGAATTTATGTGGACAATAGTCATGTGACACACGGAATATTGTTTCCGGGAGTGAATATATTTAAACAACAGAGCGACGGACTTTGTATTTTCAAAAATGGGCTGCATGAAAACTTAAATCCGGCGAGTGACCTGACGGCAAAACAAAAAGACGAACTAACCCCGTTGTTTAAAGCGATAATGGATGAGCTAGATTTAGAGAAAGACAACGGAACGCCGGTGATATTTGAGGCGGGGAAATTAAAGAATTTGCTGTTAGATAGCATTCAACAACGCCGCTTAACGGGCATCATCGCCAAACACGAAAGCGAATGGAAAAGTACCCGCCAGGCGGATTTTGCCAAAGTGTGTGATTTATACCGCCGTTACAATGACGAAGAGACGGCGAAACGTATCAACAAACGGGTGGAAGATTTATCGATAAAGCTGAAAGTGAATCAGTTTGATACGGATAAGGAAGCGCATTATATTCATCCGTTGGGATTTGTGGGGTGGTTGGCAGCGCCGAGAGCTGAATTTGATTGGTTTGAAACGCCTCTTGTTAAATTGATTGTATCTAAAGAATCAAAAGGTTCTTATAACGCCTATAATATAACGGGTTGGGATGCAGAAGGAAGAAATAAAATATATGAAAGTCACTTTGAACCGACAGTCCAGTATCATCTTGAGAAAATGACTATTAAAGAAATAAGAACTGCACAAGACACTTATATAGGATCAAATAAAAAGCATATGCAGGCAGTAGGTATATTCCAAATGATTCCTAGTACTTTAGGGCAATTTCTTCGATGGTTAAAATCATATAAAACGATTGATGAAAATTCTCAATTATTTGATCGTAATTTCCAACAGCTGACCCCTCTGTTTTTTTGGGAAATTAAGAGAAGTATTATTTCTGGATATTTTAGAAATAAAAATACTGTTGAGGAAGCTGCATATGAAGTTGCCCAAGAATGGGCATCAGCAGCCGTGCCTAAAGGAAAAAGAGTTAAACCCAAAAAGAAAGGTGAATTAGGAAGAATTTCTGATGGAACAATAAGTTATTATGATAGTGATGGCTTAAATAAGGCTCATTATTCGGCTGAATTTACAATAAAAGCATTAGAAGAAACAAAGAAAATGATAGATGATATAGGCGGCTATGAAGCTGTAAGAAATGTAACTCTGGAGATTCTAAATAATTAGGGGATGTCATGAAAAGAATATTATTAATATTATTTGTGTTATTTAATGTTAGCGTGTCTTATGGAAATCAGTGTATTCTTTTTGAAGAAGAAAAACTAATAGATGATAAAATTAGATTTTATAATAATTATTATAATCAAGTTCCTAATATGATATCTTGCAAAGAAAATTCAGCATTAAATGATCTTGTTTGTTCCGATGTTAAACTTAAAAAGGCTTTATTGTTACTATCGGTTAGCTTAGTTTATTCATATGAAAATGCCAACCGTATTCAAATTGATAATTACCAGACATATAACAATGAATTTAAAGATTGGTTAAATAACATAATGGAGAAAGAGTGGGATAAAAAAATAGCATTAAAGAAATTATGTTATATAATAAAACAGCAAACTACTAGTTCTCTAGGTGGAGATTCTCCTTATAAAACTATAAACATAGAGCCTATTTATATTAAAAAGAATTCCAATGGAGTGATATTGGAAATTATGGATGGAAATATTTATTTGGGGAAATCTTGTGATGCCGAAAGTAGTGATAAAAGAAAAGGAAAGTGGTACAAAAGTGGAGAATTCTTTTTTGTGGAGCTTGGAAATGATAAATATAAATTCGATAGAAATGAGGAAGTTTTTTCCCTTAATTGTAAAAGGATAATAGATGATTGAATATTAATTTGCTCTTGAGGTGAAAAATTTTGCGGAAAACTTTAATTTGAAATCTGACTAATTGATGAGAAACTGATGGTTATGAGAACTTATTTTATCTGTTTTGAACAAATAGGAAGAAATATATTATGATTAAGCTACTTATTTATTTAGTTTTGTTTTCAATTTCTACACAACTTAAAGCCTCTTGTGTTACGGATAAAGAATACGAGGTAATATCAAAATCACTGGAGGGAAGTAATGATGAATATTATGATAAGTATCCTTATGGAAGAATAGAAAATATTGCTAGCTGTAAGGAAAAATCTGTATTGTCCGATTTGGTATGTGATAATCCTAGATTAAAAAAGATGTTACTGTTACTATCAATAAGTGAAATATATGCTTATGAAAATGCTACTCACACACCGGTGGAAGACTATTCAACTTATAATGATGATTTTAAGGAACAATTAAATTATATTCTTGAGCAAGAAAAAGATAAAAACATAGCAATGCGTAAACTATGCCACATTACCAAAACTAGACTTTCAGATAATTTAGGCGGTGATTTTTATTATAAACCCGAGGTGCATGAAGTAATTTCAAGTAAACTGAATTCCAATGGAGTTATTATTATGCCTTGGCTACTCCCTGAAATCTATTTAGGAAAATCCTGTGATGCTTTGGATAGTACAAAGAGAAAGGGAAAATGGTATAAGACAGATGAACAGTTTATAGTTGAATTAAATGGTGAAATTTATAAATTTAATCATGATAATAATGTTTTTAAACTGAATTGCGAGCCCCCTAAATAAACCAGTTAAAAAGTGTAAAAAATAACCGTGCTTTTGAAGTGAAACTAAGACCACTCAAAGTGCGGTTAATTTTTTAGAAATTTTATATAACAAGTCCCATAAAGGCAACGGCTTTAACGAACTCCGGTTTGAAGACGAAAAGGATAAAGAAGAAATCTTTATCCACGCTGAACGCGACCAAAACAACGTGGTTAATCACGACGAAACCACTCAAATCGGCAACGACCGCACGGAGCAGGTGGAGCATGATGAAACGATTCATATCGGTAATAATAGAACCGAAACGGTACAACAGGATGAAAGCATCACAATAGGACAAGACAAAACTCAAACTATCG
>NZ_SLYB01000030.1 GCF_004340985.1 Cricetibacter osteomyelitidis | reverse complement strand
GGACTATTTAGTGAATTAAAGCGAAGATTAATAAATCATAATGGTTTAAGTAAAAAGCATAAGATTATGTTTATAAAGGATTTTTTAAATAAAAATAGCTACTAATAACCTCTGAAAATAATTATTAGCAACTATTTTGTCCATTACACCACTTAATTTGATAAAAAAGGTGACATCAAAGCCACCCTATATAATACGAATACGGGTCTAAAGCACTTTTACAATGCTTTCACATAAATGACGAATATTATCTTCCGTAATACCGGCCACATTGATACGCCCTGAACGAACCGCATAAATCGCAAATTCATCTTTCAAACGATCAACTTGTTCAGGATTTAAACCGCTGAATGAGAACATGCCGTTTTGTTCAATGATAAAACCGAAATCTTGTTGTGCACCATATTCTTTCAATAATTTAACAAATAAATGACGCATTTGTTTGATACGTCCACGCATTTCCGTTAATTCGGCTTCCCATTCCGCACGTAATGCAGCATCTTTTAATACGATTGATACCGTTGCCGCACCGTGTGAAGCCGGGTTAGAATAAAGCGTACGAATAATGGCTTTCACCTGAGTTAATGCGGTTGCTGCAATATCAGCATTTTTAGCCACTAATGTGAAAGCACCGACACGTTCGTTATATAAACCGAAGTTTTTAGAGAATGAACTTGCAACTAATAATTCATCATGATTTGCGGCAAATGTACGTAAACCTACGGCATCTTCTTCTAATCCGTTAGCAAGACCTTGATATGCGAAGTCAAATAACGGCAGCCAGCCTTTTTCTTGAGACATTTGAGCTAAGGTTTTCCATTGTTCTGGAGTTGGATCGATTCCGGTAGGGTTATGGCAGCAACCATGTAGTAACACCACATCACCTTCGCCGGCGTTGCTTAAATCGGCAATTAAATTATCCCAGTCCAAGCATTTATTTTGTGCATCATAATAACAGTATTCACGAATAGTCATGCCTACTGCATTAAAAATAGCATTATGATTCGGCCAAGTCGGCATGCTGATCCACACGTTTTGTGCTTTAGTTTGACGTTTAATAAATTCTGCTGCAATACGCAATGCACCGGTACCACCTAAACTTTGTACGGTTTTAGCACGTCCCGTTTTTACGATTTCTGAGTCTGCACCAAATAATAATTCTTTAGTTGCCGCATTAAATTCGGCTACACCGTCAATAGATAAATAGTTTTTACTGGTTTCTAACTCATATAAACCAAATTCAGCTTTTTTTACCGCACTCATAATCGGTGTATTGCCTTTGGCATCTTTATATACCCCAATCCCCAAATTGATTTTATTCGGACGAGTTTCAGATTTGAATGCCTCACCTAAACCTAAAATAGGATCTGCCGGAGCTGGTTGAATATGATTAAACATAATGGATTCCTCTATTGTGTTTGATTTCGATGTTATCGAGAGAGTTATACTTATAAATAAGCATTTTGACAAGTTTTTTTGATATAGAATTAAATAAAATGATTTTATATTAAAAAATCGAGTAAATAACTTAAGTTTTTTTAGAAAATATCTATTTTCTGTTTAACTCTAAATAATTTACTCGATTTCAAGCTATTTTATTTAATTATACGCAAATGATTCGAAGCCGATTTTGTTTCCTCTTTTGGTGAAGTTTTTTTAGGTTTATCTACCGCACTTTCGAAATTTAACGGCTGCTCATTCGTATAATCATCTAATTCTTCATACGCGGCTTCCGGCTCGAACATTACGCCATCGCCGTTTTCTCTGGCATAAATTGCCAATGCAGCTCCCATAGGAATATAGATATCTTGCGGGATACCGCGAAAACGAGCATTAAATTGAATATGCTCATTACCGAGTAATAAATTACCTGTCGCACTGCTAGAGAGATTTAATACAATCTGACCATCTTTCACATATTCACGAGGAACTACCGTACCATAATAAGTCGCATCTACAACTAAATAAGGCGTCAGTTCATTCTCAACCAGCCAATCATAATAAGCTCTTAATAAATAAGGACGTTTTGGAGAAAGTTTATGTTCCATCACGAATTCTCCGAATTATTTTTCATCCATTAAGTTTTTAGGTACTTCATCGCCTAAAGACTGACTAAATGACTGGCGCTCAAATACACGAGTCATATAAGCTTTAAGTGCTTTGCTACCAGCACCGGTAAATTCAGTACCTAATAATTGCAATCGCCATAATAATGGAGCCAAATAGCAATCTACCAGGCTAAATTCCTCACTCATAAAATAAGGCGTTTGAGAAAAAATCGGTGCGATAGCTAAAATTTCTTCTTTTAAATCTTTCAACGCTTTTTTATCGCCCTGCTCTGCAGCTGCTAATGCAGGATACCAATCTTGCTCAATACGCATCATTAATAAACGGCTCTTACCACGGGCAACCGGGTAAACCGGCATTAATGGCGGATGCGGAAAACGCTCATCCAAATATTCCATAATAATACGGGAATTGAATAAAACTAAATCGCGATCAACCAAAGTCGGTAATGTACCATAAGGGTTCAGTTCCATCAAATCTTCTGATAGTGCTTGCGGATCAACGGCTTCCGTTTCATAAGCAACCCCTTTTTCAGCCAAAACAATGCGCACTTGATGACAATGAATGTCTGATTTGTCTGAAAAAAGAGTCATTATTGAACGTTTATTTGCTGCGGTTGTCATTTGTTCCTCCGACTACCATAATAAAATTTTTGATAAATATTTTCTGAATTGTTTATTTTACCACAAATTTTCCTCACTTTTCCAAGTCTTCTAGCGTTTTTTGTCTATATTTTTGTCAATTACGTTTTAAAAAGATAAATTTTTCTTGTATTGAGGAAAAAAAATTATATAATGACCGCACTTTTCAAATGCGACTATAGCTCAGTTGGTTAGAGCACCACCTTGACATGGTGGGGGTCACTGGTTCGAGTCCAGCTAGTCGCACCATCTACTCTTCATTTTCTTAAAATAAATATCAGAACAGGTCGTGCTTCAGTAGCTTTTTAGAAAAAGTGCGGTCAAAAAATTAAACATTTCAGTATAATAGACAAAATAGTTGCTATAAACTGGGTTAAAACCTTATAGTATAAGGCTTTCCCCCCTATTTTTGAAAATGAATAAAAAATAAATTAAATCCCGCAAATATTTAGTTTGATTATTCACAAGGAAAACAAACCTATAAAGAGCTCGCTATTAAATATAAATAATAGTTTAAGTAAAAAGCATAATATTATGTTTATTAAGGATTTTCTAAAATAAGAAGAATAGATGAAATTATATTGAAATAATAAAATCCCACATTTTTGTCCATTACACTATGGAAACTGAATGGATTGTTATATGCTTAGATAGATATGAGACTTATAAATGGTGCCAGTGGCCGGACTCGAACCGGCACGCTTTTAAGGGCGGCGGATTTTGAATCCGCTACGTCTACCAATTTCGTCACACTGGCATGTGGACTATATAAATTTTTTCTGCCTATGGCAAATGCAAAACTCTCAATACAGCTTATTTTAAACCAACTGCGTCTACCAATTTTGCCACCTTGGAACTATGATAAACATTACCAAGATTTGATGGGGTGCATTATACGGTTATCGACGCAAGTTGCAAGTATAAATTGAGTTAATTTTTTCGTTCGCTGTTATTTTCAACAACTTTAGGTCAAATTATCAATATTTCCTTATTTTACTTCTTTAAAACTAATCATTTCACCTGTAGCAAAATCTGTCCCGTCATCGTCATTATCAAATATTGGTGCTGTCGGTAGTTCTTCTTTATCAAAAGCGATATCACCGTCGATGCCTTCTAGAGTTTGTCCTCGTTGAATTGATTTAAAATCAAAGAGTTTGGGATCACATAAATGTGATGGTGTCACATTTTGTAATGCACTGAACATTGTTTCAACACGTCCCGGATATTGGCGATCCCAAGTTTGTAGCATTTCTTTTACCACTTGACGTTGCAGATTGGGTTGCGAACCGCAAAGATTGCACGGAATAATCGGAAATTGCTTAGCGATGGAATATTTCTCAATGTCTTTTTCTTTGCAATAAGCCAATGGGCGAATCACAATTTGTTTGCCGTCGTCACTGATTAATTTCGGCGGCATGGATTTTAATTTTCCGCCGTAGAACATATTTAAAAACAGTGTTTCTAGCATATCGTCGCGGTGATGACCTAGTGCGATTTTGGTCGCCCCTAATTCCGTTGCTGTGCGGTATAAAATACCACGGCGTAAACGAGAACAGAGTGAACAGGTGGTTTTACCTTCCGGAATTTTTTCTTTCACAATGCCGTAAGTATTTTCTTCTACGATTTTGTATTCAATGCCTAAACCGGATAAGTATTCCGGCAAGATATGTTCCGGAAATCCCGGTTGTTTTTGGTCTAAATTGACAGCTACAATGTCAAAATGAATGGGGGCATTTAGGCGTAAGTTTAATAAAATATCCAATAAAGTATAGCTGTCTTTTCCGCCGGATAAGCACACCATCACTTTATCACCTTCTTCAATCATATTGAAATCTGCAATGGCATTGCCCACATTACGGCGTAAACGTTTATGTAACTTATTGAAATTGTAAGTTTGTTTTTTATCTTGTAAAGTTTGTGCTGTCATAAATTATAAAATGCGTTGTATAAAATTGGTGCTTATGGTAAAGCCTAAATATGAAAATGCAATAAAAATTTTAGATCTGTTAGAAATCATAAAAATCTGTATAATAAACGATATTTTTTGATTGATTTTTACCGCTCAGAAATACTAAAGTGCGGTCGTTTTTGAGAATTTTTTAATGAGTGAAATTTCGCAGACAATTCCTGAACTGGTGTCTTGGGCAAGAGAACGGGAATTTTCTTTAACCTTATCTACCGAACGCTTGGCGTTTTTGCTGGCTATTGCTATTTATAATAATGAGCGGTTTGACGGTGAGATGATTGAAAGCGATTTGGTGGATATGTTCCGTCATGTATCCAACGCCTTTGAACAACCGGAAGAAACTATTATCCAGCGAGCTAACAATGCCATTAATGAATTGGTGAAACAGCGTTTTCTTAATCGCTTCAGTAGTGAATTTACCGAGGGATTGGCCATTTATCGTTTAACCCCGTTGGGTGTGGGCGTGTCCGATTATTATATTCGTCAGCGTGAATTTTCCGCGTTACGTTTATCGGTACAGCTTTCCATTGTGGCGGATGAAATTCACCGAGCCAGTGAATCGGCGGAAGAAGGCGGTGATGAATTTTTCTGGCGTCGCAACGTGTTTGCACCGCTTAAATATTCCGTCGCAGAAATTTTCGACAGCATTGATTTATCTCAACGGATTATGGACGAAAATCAGCAAAGCATTAAAAATGAGATTGCGGAACTGTTAACCAAAGATTGGCAAACAGCCATTGCAAGCTGTGAACGTTTATTAGATGAAACATCAGGTAACTTGCGCGAATTGCAAGATACGCTCAATGCCGCAGGCGATAAATTGCAAGAGCAATTGCTGCGTATTCAAGATTGCGTCATTGGCTGTGAAGATTTGTATTTTATCGATCAACTGATTGTGAATTTGCAATCTAAATTAGACCGTATTATCAGTTGGGGACAACAGGCTATTGATTTGTGGATTGGTTATGACCGCCATGTGCATAAATTTATCCGTACCGCCATTGATATGGATAAAAATCGCGTATTTTCTCAACGTTTACGCCGTTCTATTGCAGATTATTGGGAGGCTCCTTGGTTCTTATGGACAGCACAAGCAGAGCGTTTAGTGGATCTGCGCGATGAAGAATTAGCCTTGCGGGAAGAAGATGCTTTGGGTGAATTGCCGGAAGAATTGCAATATGAATCTTTATCCGATTTGCACGATCAAATTATCGAACATATGCAGATGTTGTTGATTCAATATCGTGAAAATAATCAGCCGATAGATTTAAGCCAAGTATTACGTGAACAGCTTGATAGCTTCCCGGTTTCCCGTCATTTCGATGTAGCTCGGATTATTGTAGATCAAGCAGTGCGTTTAGGCATGGCCAGTGCAGACTTTGACGGTACTTATCCGCAGTGGCAAAGCATCAACCAACGCGGTGCGGAAGTACAGGCTAATGTGATTAATGAATATAACTAACGGAAGAATAAGACAATGACAGACAACAATCAACCAGAAGTAATTTCACAAAAATTAGCCATTGCTATTGCCAATCCATTGTTTCCAACAGTGGATAGTCAACTACGTTCAGGTCGTCACATAAGTCAAGAACATATTGATAATTATACGTTTTTAGCGGATTTCCAAAATGAATTGGACACATTCTACCGTCGTTATAATGTGGAATTGATCCGAGCACCGGAAGGCTTTTTCTATTTGCGTCCGAAAGCCACCACATTGATTTCCCGTTCGGTGTTATCGGAATTGGAAATGCTCGTGGGCAAAGTGTTGTGTTACTTATATTTAAGCCCGGAGCGTTTAGCTCAACAGGGCATTTTCACCACACAAGAAGTGTATGACGAATTATTGAATTTAGCCGATGAAGGTAAGTTATTAAAAGCCGTGAATCAACGTTCGTCCGGTTCTGACTTAGATAAACAAAAATTGGCAGAAAAAGTGCGGTCGGCCATCAACCGTTTACGCCGTTTAGGCATGATTTATACCGTGGGTGAGCCAAACAGCGGTAAATTCACTATTTCTGAATCCGTGTTTCGTTTTGGTGCAGAAGTGCGTTCCGGTGATGATCCGCGAGAAGCGCAATTACGCTTGATTCGTGACGGAGAAGCGGCTAATCCGGAGTCTCTACATTTAGAGAAAGTCGCTGAGCAAGCAGAAAGTGATGATGAAATTGACAACGATTTAGTAGATGATGAGGAACAAGAATAATGTCTGATTTAGAACTGGAAAATGAAATAATGGATGAAATTGATGTTCCTGTCACAACGTCACATAATACGGCTATTCAACCACAAGTCGAACGGGGAAAATTCCGCTCATTAACCTTAATCAATTGGAATGGTTTCTTTGCCCGTACTTTTGATTTAGATGAATTAGTCACCACGTTGTCTGGCGGTAACGGAGCGGGAAAATCCACTACAATGGCCGGTTTTGTCACTGCCTTGATTCCGGATTTGACCTTATTGCATTTCCGCAATACGACCGAAGCCGGGGCAACCAGCGGTTCTCGCGATAAAGGCTTGCACGGTAAATTACGCCCGGGCGTGTGTTATGCCGTGTTAGATGCGGTTAATTCCCGCCATCAACGGATCTTAGTGGGAGTACGTCTGCAACAAGTGGCCGGTCGCGATAAAAAAGTGGACATCAAAACCTTCTCATTGCAAGGCGTTGAATTATCGGTAAATCCTACCGCACTTTTCACTGAAACCTTAAATGAACGCCAAGCCCGCGTGCTGAGTTTAACGGAATTGAAAGATAAAATTGATGTTTTAGGGGCACAATTCAAACAATATCATTCCATTACTGATTATCACAGTATGATGTTTGATTTAGGAATTATTCCGAAACGTTTGCGTTCGTCATCTGATCGCAGCAAATTCTATAAACTCATTGAAGCGTCTTTATACGGCGGTATTTCCAGTGCCATTACCCGCTCATTGCGTGATTATTTATTGCCGGAAAACTTAGGCGTGCGTAAAGCATTCCAAGATATGGAATCCGCTTTGCGTGAAAACCGTATGACATTGGAAGCCATTAAAGTCACTCAATCCGATCGCGATTTATTCAAACACTTAATTACGGAATCCACTAGTTATGTGGCAGCGGATTATATGCGTAACGCCAACGAACGTTTAGGCAATATTCAAAACGCCCTGGCATTGCGTAAAGAATGGTATGCCGCTCGTTCAGAGCAGAATTTATCCCAACATCGTTTGGTGGATTTAAGCCGTGAAGCTAATGAATTGGCAGAAAATGAAAAAGCGCTGGAAGTGGATCACCAAAGTGCGGTGGATCATTTGAATTTAGTGCTGAATGCTTTACGCCATCAGGAAAAAATTACCACTTACCAAGAAGATGTCAATGAATTGACAGAAAAATTGGAAGAGCAAAAAGTCGTTGTTGAAACTGCGAGCGAACAGTTGGATGAAGCACAAGTGCAATTCGATCAGACCGAACAGGAAATCGACCAATTGCGTGCCCAATTAGCAGACTATCAACAGGCGTTAGATGCTCAACAAACCCGTGCATTGCAATATCAACAAGCCATTCAAGCATTGGAAAAAGCAAAAGTATTGTGCGGATTAGCGGATCTCAGCACAAAAAATATTAATGCCTATTACGAAGAATTTGAGGCTCAAGCAGATGCATTAACTGACAAAGTGCTGGAAATGGAACAAAAAATGTCTATTTCCGAAGCGGCAAAATCCCAATTCGATAAAGCCTATCAGTTAGTGTGCAAAATCGCAGGTGAAATACCTCGTTCCACAGCCTTTGAAACTGCAAAAGAATTATTGCGTGAATATCCTAACCAACGGGTACAAGCACAGCAAACTCCACAATTACGGGCGAAATTGCACGAATTGGAACAGCGCTATGCACAGCAACAAAGTGCGGTCAAATTATTGCAACATTTCAATCAGCGTGCGGAATTAAATTTATCCAGTGCCGATGAATTGGAAGAGTATCATGCCGAGCAAGAAGCCCTAGTGGAAGATTTATCCGCAGAGCTTTCCGAGCAGTTGGAAAAACGTTCTGCATTACGCCAAAAACGGGAAAATCTCACCGCACTTTATAACGAACAAGCTCAAAAAGCACCGGCCTGGCTGACGGCTCAAACAGCATTAGAACGTTTGCAGGAACAAAGCGGTGAAACTTTTGCAGACAGCCAGGATGTAATGAATTTTATGCAGTCACAATTAGTGAAAGAGCGTGAATTCACCATTCAGCGGGATCAGTTAGAACATAAACGCCAGCAATTAGATGAACAAATTTCCCGTTTAAGTCAGCCTGACGGTTCGGAAGATGCCCGTTTAAATGTATTGGCAGAACGTTTCGGCGGTGTGTTGCTGTCGGAACTTTATGATGATGTGCCTATTGAAGATGCTCCGTATTTTTCTGCCTTATACGGCCCGGCCCGCCACGCCATTGTGGTGCGTGATCTCAATGCGGTACGGGAACAATTAAATGATTTGGAGGATTGTCCGGACGATTTATATTTAATTGAAGGTGATCCTGCGGCCTTTGACGACAGCGTACTTTCCGCTCAGGAATTAGAATTGGGCGTGGTGGTGCAAGTGTCTGAACGAGAATTACGTTATTCCAAATTCCCCGAAGTGCCGTTATTTGGTAATGCGGCACGTGAAAAGCGTTTGACAGAATTGGAAGCAGAACGGGAAGAAGTGGCAGAACAGTACGCCAGCCGTGCATTTGACGTACAAAAATGCCAACGTTTGCATCAACAATTCAGCCAATTTGTGGGCTTGCATTTAGCTTTAGCGTTCCAGCCTAACCCAGAACAAACTATGCGTGAAGTGCAGGCAGAACGGACGGAAATCGAACGTGAACTTAATCGCTTGAGCACCACGGAACAGCAATTACGCCTACGTTTAGACAACGCCAAAGAAAAAATGCAGTCGTTGAATAAATTGCTTCCGCAGTTGGTATTATTGGCGGATGACAGTTTGCAAGACCGTATTGATGAGTGCCGCGAACAGTTAGATACGGCAGAACAGGATGAAATGTATATCCACCAATACGGTGCGACGTTGTCACAATTAGAACCGATTGCAAATACATTGCAAAACGATCCGGAAAACTATGAACACTTAAAAGCCGACTATCAACAAACCGTTGAAATGCAAAAACAAGCACAACAACGCTTATTTACCTTGGCAGATGTGGTACAGCGTAAAGCCCATTTCAGCTATGAAGATGCAGTCAAATCGGAAACGTCGGAATTAAACGAACAGTTGCGGACAAAGTTGGATCGAATACAACAACAACGTGAGCAACAACGTGAAATGTTGCGTCAAAAACAATCTCACTTCACGCAATCCAATCAAATCTTAATTGGATTACGCAGCAGATTTGATGCGAAAAATCAAATGTTGAACGAACTGATTCAAGAAATCGGCGAGTTGGGTGTACGTGCGGATGAAGGGGCGGAACAGCGTGCCAGAAACCGTCGTGACGAATTGCATCAACAGCTTTCAACTAACCGTCAACGCCGCAGTTTTGTTGAAAAACAACTGACCTTAATTGAAAGCGAAAGCGAAAACTTAACCCGCCGTATCCGCAAAGCGGAACGGGATTATAAAACCAACCGAGAATTAGTGGTAGCGGCGAAAGTCAGTTGGTGTGTGGTGTTGCGTTTATCTCGCAATAGCGATGTGGAAAAACGCTTAAATCGCCGCGAATTTGCCTATCTTTCAGCAGACGAATTGCGTTCAATGTCCGATAAAGCCTTAGGGGCGTTGCGTAATGCGGTGGCGGATAACGAATATTTGCGTGATGCCTTGCGTTTGTCGGAAGATAGTCGTAAACCGGAAAACAAAGTTCGGTTCTTTATTGCGGTGTATCAACATCTGCGTGAACGTATCCGTCAGGATATTATCAAAACCGATGATCCGATTGATGCTATTGAGCAAATGGAAATTGAGTTGTCCCGCTTAACAGATGAACTCACCGGCCGCGAACAAAAATTGGCCATCAGCTCTGAAAGTGTAGCGAATATTATGCGCAAAACCATTCAACGCGAGCAAAACCGCATCCGCCTGCTCAACCAAGGTTTGCAGAATATTTCTTTCGGTCAGGTAAAATCCGTGCGCTTGGTTGTGAATATCCGCGATACTCACGCAATGTTGTTGGATGCACTTTCCGGTCATCAGGACGAATATCAAGACTTGTTCACCGATAACCGAATGACCTTCTCAGAAGCTATTGCGAAGCTGTATCAACGCTTGAATCCGCATATTGATATGGGACAACGTACCGCCCAAACCATCGGTGAAGAATTGTTGGATTACCGCAATTATTTGGATTTGGAAGTGGAAGTATATCGTGGTGCAGACGGTTGGCTGCGTGCGGAAAGCGGTGCGTTATCCACCGGTGAAGCCATCGGTACGGGTATGTCCATCCTATTAATGGTGGTGCAAAGCTGGGAAGAAGAAAGCCGTCGTATCCGCGGTAAAGACATCGTACCGTGCCGCTTGTTATTCTTGGATGAAGCAGCCCGTTTGGACGGCAAATCCATTTCCACTTTGTTTGAATTGTGCGAACGGTTGGATATGCAGCTACTTATCGCCGCACCGGAAAACATCAGCCCGGAAAAAGGCACAACTTATAAACTGGTGCGTAAAATCGCAGGAAACCAAGAACACGTTCATGTGGTTGGATTGCGTGGATTTGGCGCAACAGAATAGTCAAATAAAAAACTGAAAGTGCAGTCAGAAATGTTTAATTTTTTGACCGCACTTTTACTTTAGCACGCAAAGTGCGGTTCATTTTTAGTACTCCCCTTCTCTTTTCCCTTTTGCTTCGGTAATAAATACCCTTTGGTTTTTCAGGTTGTACACTTGGGTTGCCATTTTTTTGATGTCCGCAAGGGTGATGCTGTCCGCCAGTGGTTTAAGATCTGTGAGATAACGTGGGTCGTGGAATTGGTTTTCGCTGTAGATCAGGCGTTCCAGCCACGCATCCGGCGAGCTTTTTTGTTGTTCCAGCGTTTGATCGAAATAATTTTTGGCGGTTGTCAGTTCTTCCTGCGTAATGCTTTGCGGCAAATCGGTCAGCACTTGTTGCGCCATTGCAATGAGTTTTTCGGTCATTTGCGGATCCGCCGAGAACGTGAGCGTGGTTTGTACGCGGTTTGCCTCCGGCTGTAAACGGGTTTTGAAACGTTTGCTGTAAATGCCGAGGGTTTCATCACGCAGTTTTTGGCTCAATTTTTCCGAAGCAATGCTGCTTAATAAGTCCGTTGCCAAGGCATCTTTTTCCTGCCATTGATAAGGGCTGAACCACGAAATATACACGTTATCTTTCGGTTCGTTATTCAGGGCAAAATGCGCTTCACCACTGCCTTCGGCAACCATTAACGGCGCGGTGGTGACAGGCTGTGGGCGTTCGATGGCGGCAAGATTTTGTTGTACCACTTGGCGCACTTGCGTTTCTTCCAGATTATTTAGAAGAAAGAAGGTGGTCGGCGCATTGGTCATTGCCTGCCATTGTTGGGCAAGGGTGGCTGCGTCGATGTTTTTCACCTCATCAATGCTTGGTTGCGGATTGATGGCGCGCCCATAGACAAATTGCTCCCACGCCAGATTGCGCCGATAATCGGGGGAATCCTGTTGCAGTTCAAGGGCACGAATGCGCTCGGTTTTGATTTTATCCAGTTCTTCTTTAATGCCGGTTTCTCGTTGTTGAGCATAATAAAAGCGCAATAAATCGGCAAATTTATCGTTTTCCACCGTGCTTAAAATGGTTAATCTGTCAAAACTTTGGCGAATTACCAGTGGGAGCGAATGGGTTTCTTTCCATTCCAGCATTTGGTTGGCACTCCAATCCTGCGGTGCATTGGCGGCGATTGCCTGAATTGCCAGTTTGCCCTGCCAATCGTGCAATGTGGCGGCGTTGGAGCCGGCTTGGTTTTGCGCTACAAAATAGGTTTTGCTTTTGGCTATCGGGGATTTCGACCAAACCACCACATCACCGTTGGATAAGGTCCAACGCACGGTATGCTGCTGTGGAAAACGTTGCTCTTTGATGATCTTGCCCGTGGTATTGAGCGGCGCCAGCTGCATTGGCTGATTGTTCATTCCCGGCGGCGCGCTGAATTGGGTATGCTGCGCCTTGTCACGCCATTGCACCACTTGCGCCGGCGAAATGGTCGGCACTGCGATTTCCAACGGCGGCATATATTGCAGAATCTGATCATCGGCTTGCAGCCAAGATTGAATCCGTGCATTGACCTGTTGCAAGGAAATTTGGCGCAAGCCTTGCAATGTCATTTGCTCAATTTCCTCTTGGGTATAATATGCCTTGTCGTTAAGCAGGGTGCTGATCATATGTTGCACCCAATCCTCAAAGGTGAAATTATTTTGCATTTCTTTGTCATTTTGCACCTGCGCCTTGATTTTGGCTTTTTGCTTTTGCAGCTCCGTTTCCGTGATTGGATATGCCAATAGGCGCGCGGCTTCATTCAGCAGGTGTTGCGCCCCTTGATGATGGGATTGTTTTTCCACATTGGCGGAAAAAATCAATGCCGAGGTGGTTTTGCCCACGGCAATTTTACGTGCGCTGATGGCAGTGAGATAAGACGGCAGATTTTTTTTATCTTCACGGAAGCGTTGATTAATCAGATTTAACGCCACGCCGTCAAGCAAGCGTTGTTCAAAGCCTTGCGGCGTTTGCGCCTGCGCCGCCTGATCGTCAAAACGCCATAAATAGGCGACTTGGCTGTTGTTATTTTGCGGATCGCTTAAGCGGTCGGTGCGGATTCCGGTTTGTAATGCCGGCTCATAATAGCCCTTATCGCGTGGCGGTAAGGCTTTGCGCGGCAGGTCGGCAAAAAAAGTGCGGATCAATTTTTCGGCGTTTTTTACCTCAATATCCCCTACCAGCAATAGTTGCATATTATTCGGCACATACCAAGTTTGGTAATAACGTTGTAATTCCGTCGCCGGCATTGTTTGAATGCTTTGCTGCGAGCCGATCACCGCGCGGTTTTCATAGCGGGATCCGGCACGGAAAGAAGATTGGCGCTGTTCATAAAGCCGCCGCTTGGCGCTGTCACGCGAGCGCCATTCTTCCAGCACGATTTTGCGCTCGTCGTCCAAATCCGCCTGTGTGATTTCTGCCTTAAATAACATTTGTCTGACGATTTCTAACGAGCGTTCCAAGCCAAAGCCCTGCGGCGGCATATAAATATAGGTGGTGTTTTCCTGATTGGTGAAGGCGTTGTAGTTTTTGCCGCGCAGCCAGCCTTGTTGGTGCAAATAAGGCATTATCCCTTGTGGATAGGCTTGTGAGGCACGGAACGCCATATGCTCCACCATATGCGCCCCACCGCTTTGCGCCGGCGTTTCATCAACCGCACCGGCATACACACGCATTAACACATCAACCCGATTCGGCTGGCTGTGCAACGGCACAATGGTATAACGTAAACCGTTTTCCAGCTCGCCCTGCACCGGTGTCGGATTGGAATGGGATTGGGTGGAATTTGAAGAAGCCGCCAATGCCAATACTGATGCCGATGACATTGCGCATAACATAAAAAAAGAAAACAAAAAACGCATAGTTTTTCCTTTTAAACAACATAGAGAAAGTGAGATTGTGGAAAAGTGCGGTCAAATTTCGGGAAGTTTTTGTATTTATCAAAACTAACCAAAATCCAACCGCACTTTTAACCTATTACCAACGATAAGCCACGCCCAACCAGAATTGGCGCCCCAATTCATAGCTCACCGTGCTTTGGCTTTCCGTTCCGCCTAAATATGCCGAACTTGGGCTTACACTTGCCACGCGGCTGTTAAACACATTAAGCACATCTAAATTGATTTCCAATTTTTGCTCGTTGTGAATCGGCAATGTCCATAGCAAATGCCAATCCAGTGTTGCCTTGGCGGAATAGCGTTTCAGGCGGTAATCATACACCGCGCCGCTATAATCGCCGCAGGCTTGCGGTTGGCTGGAATTGGCACAGAGCGCCACATCGTGACGGGTGTAGGATTTATAGCCGGTTTTGTAATTGAGGCTATGGGTCCATTTTAGATTCCACGCCGGAATGTCCGTTTGTAGCTCAAGGAAGCTCTCCCAAGGCTGATTAAAGTTAAACGGCGGCAACTCACTCACCGAACCATAGCGTTTGCCCTCGAACAAATAATAACGGTTATTATATGCCGCCGGATCAAACACTAAACTTTCCTCATAGTTGCCGTGGTAATTGGTGTGGCATTTTTGATAGCGCGCGCCGAGGCGGTAATTCAAATCCAGCCAGCCCAAATGATGGGTTTTATTATTTTGCAACGCCAAGGTAAAGGTGTTGGTTTGACCGCTGCCGTCGTTGGTCATCGTTTTTCGCTCTTGCGTACGGCTTCGCTCCGTGCTTGGCGTAAATTGGCGCTGGCTTTTGCGATGCACCCAGTTAAAGGTGAGCGTGTGGGCAGCGAGAGTGTAATTAAAGCCAAGGTTGTACTCGTCGCTATACGGCGTTTTCAGGTTTTTCGCATTATCCCAAGACGGGGAATTGCGCATACAATTGCCGTTTTGCCATTCGCCTGTGCCGTTTTTGTCGCCATAACGCTGCATTTCACGGTTACACGGAATGCCGGCGCGCAAGGCATAGGTTAACAGATTGCCGGCAAAATAACGGTTATAGCCGCCGGTAATATTAAAGCGATGGTCGTTTAATACATTGATATTAAAGGCAAAACGTGGCGCAATATTAAGATTTTTCAGGAAGCTGTCGTAATTGACATTCACCCCTGGCACTACTCTGAAGCGCCCCCATTCCATTTCATCGGAGAAATAGGCATTGTAGTTATTCACGGTCGCCTTGGCGCGGAATGCCGGATAATACGCCATTCGATTCTGGAATTGCTCATTTGGCAGGCAGTCCACACAATCCGGCGCCACATTACCGAATAAGCTGTTGTAATTCGGGGCGATGGATTGCGAGCCGTTGCGTAACACTGCGGACATATAGCGGTTCGCTGTCGGGCGTTCGGAGCGTGCCTGCGCCAAATCCACCTGCCAGCCGAAAGCCAATTTATGCTCGCTTGCGCCAAGATTAAGGCTGTTTAACTCATAATCCTGCTTCAACGTCCAGGTTTTCATTTGCGAGGAAAGCTCGCCTAAACCGCCTTCACGCTTGTATAAACAACGACCATTCGGCGCAAAGGTCGTACACCAGTCCGTCGAGGCTTTTGGAAAGAGGGCGTTGCCCACCCAGTTATAAAAATCCGCGCCGGCATCATAGCTGATTTTGTTGCGGTTATATTGATAGGCAAGCCCTGTTTTCACCCGTCCCCAATCCGCTTTATATTGGGATTCCAGATTAAAACGCCAGCCGCCGCCTTCGCTCACATAGCGCCCGTTTTTGGTATTGTCACGGAAATACACATTTTCATGCGGCGAATATAATGCTGTGGCGGTTAATTTATGCTGTTCATTAAGTTGATAGCTGCCTTTCAGTAAAAAGGTTTCCGCCAAGCGACGTTCTTTTTCCCAACGATTCAAGCCTTGATGATATTCCGGCATTTTGGATTGGGTGCGGTTGTAGGCAAATAAAATACCGGCTTTCTCGCTAAGGGGCTGATTCAAATGAAAATCAAAAATATGCTTGGTAAATTGCGGCTGCACATCGCTTTCCGCATAAGCGGTTTCAAACTCCGCCGCTTCTTCATCATTTAATTGAAATTTTGTCCAACTGTCGCGCGTGGTACGATAACTGATGGCGCCGCTGGCACGCTCCGTTTGCGGATCCTGAATTTCCGCATCAATCACACCGCCGGTAAAACGCGAATATTTCGCCGGCGCATTACTGTCATAAACCGTCACATTTTTTAACAGTGAACTATTAATATAAAAAGACTCCGGCGAACCGGGCGCAATATACATTGAGGTCGGCTCGGTAAAATCCTCCGCCGATTTAAAGCCGCCGTTGCTGGAGCCCGGATTGAGCATATCATTATTGGAAAGCCCATCAATCAAATAGCTATTGTTGTAATAAGGCTCGCCGTGAAAACTGACCAAATCCGGCACAATCTCACCGGCTTGCGTGGCGCTATTGGTCGTGCCGCTAAACTGCACCGCCGGATTGTTTTTCAACAACTCGGTGATATTGCCGTTACGCTGCGGCTTACGGGCAATATCCTCCGCCAACAACACCGCCGTCCCCGCCGGCGGCGGCGCGGCACTGTCCACCACAGAAATCATTTCCAACTGATCTTCTTTAGGTTTAGGCTCTGCATAACTTATTGAATTTAAAAATAGAAAAGAAGAAATGCACAAGGCAATAGGTGTTTTTTGCATCATTGTTTCTTAGTAAATATAGTTGGTAACTATAAGAAATAAGAAGAATTCTCATTTTATGAAGGAAAATCAAGAAGTCAATACACACAATGAGATTTTGATCACAAATTTGAAAAAAGTCGAAAAATTTATTTTTAAATATTTTTAGAAACTCCTACAAAAGTAGTTCCAGAATTTAGATATCCATCAACGGCAACATACTAAAAATAAAACGAAAAGTGCTGTCAAATAAACAACTACAAGTTAGTTAATGAGATTAGCGATTCTGCCATTAAGCTGAAATTTCCATAATTCTTATATAGTCAAAAATTAAGAATAATGCTAAAATTCTTTGAGTTAGATCAAAATAATTATGATTTATTAGCATTTAATGGGGATTAAATGGAAATTTTAACCAAAGAACCTAAAATTGGTCGTCGTATTCAATCTGGCGGTTGTGCTATTCATTGTCAAGACTGTAGTATCAGTCAGCTTTGTATTCCTTTTACCTTAAATGAACATGAGCTTGATCAGTTAGATAATATTATTGAACGAAAAAAACCAATTCAAAAATCACAGGTTGTATTTAAAGCTGGTGATCCGCTCACTTCCTTATATGCTATCCGCTCCGGAACGATAAAATCTTATACCATCAGTGAAAATGGTGAAGAACAAATTACCTCTTTCCACCTTCCCGGTGATTTAGTCGGTTTCGATGCTATCGCTCATATGTCGCACCCTAGTTTTGCACAGGCACTGGAAACTGCGATGGTTTGTGAAATTCCTTTCGATATATTGGATGATTTGGCAGGAAAAATGCCAAAACTTCGTCAACAAATGATTCGTCTGATGAGTAATGAAATTAAAAATGATCAAGAAATGATTTTGTTACTTTCCAAAATGAATGCTGAAGAACGTTTAGCCGCATTTATCTTAAATTTATCAACACGTTACTCCACTCGTGGCTTCTCTGCCCGAGAATTTCGTTTAACAATGACACGCGGTGATATTGGAAACTATCTTGGATTAACCGTTGAAACAATTAGCCGCTTATTGGGACGCTTCCAAAAAATCGGGTTACTTACCGTACAAGGTAAGTATATTACCATTAATAATATGTCTGAATTAATTGAGCTTTCCGGTTCGGCCAAACAAAAATTAAAAATGTTTGGCTAAATATTCTTATCATGAAAGTGTAATCAAATCAGATTACACCTTCATTTTTTGCTTGTAGTTCAATAAAAGATACCCTATGCTATGAACAACAAATCTTAACTCAAGGAGGTTGTTATGAATTTCAAAAATATTTTTGTGGTTCTTAATCCGGAAATTGAAAAACAATATGGATTAGCACGTGCGGTACGTTTGGTTAAAGAACAAAAATATCCTGAACCTGTAAAAATCACTACTTTTTTGCCTGTCTACGATTTATCTTATGAAATGAGTGCCATGCTTTCTTCCGAAGAACGGGACGAAATGCACGAAAGCATTATTCATCAACGCCAAGCTTCTATTCGTTATTATTTAGATAAATATGCCGATCCTATGATTGAGTTTAATTCAATCGTGGTTTGGAACAGCAATGAAGCTGATGCGATCACTGAAGAAATAGCTAAAAATAATTATGATTTAGTGGTGAAATACACAAAAGAAGAAGAAAGCCTAACCTCTTTGATTTTCACTCCGATGGATTGGCAATTACTACGTAAATGCCCTGCCCCAATATTGATGGTACGCGATGGGGACTGGAAACATCAGCGTCGTATTTTAGTGGCTGTGAATGTATCGAGTGATGAAGAGCATCATGAAGTTTTTAATAAAGAATTAGTTTCTATCGGTATGACTCTTGCACAAAACTTTGAACGCGGGAACATTCATTTGGTCAGTGCTTATCCACCGGCTCCACTCAATGTTGCGATTGATTTGCCGGAATTTAACGTTGGTGAATATTCTAATAGTATTCGAGGCCAGCACTTGATCAATATGAAAGCATTACGTCAACAATTCTTTATTGATGAAGATCACACGCATGTTATCGAAGGTTTTCCGGAAGAAGTTATTCCAAGCGTAGCGGAAGAAATTGGTGCAGAATTAGTTATTCTAGGTACTATCGGACGTACCGGCTTATCAGCAGCATTTTTAGGAAATACTGCGGAACACGTTATCAACAAATTAAGTTGTAATTTACTTGCAATTAAACCAAGTAAAAAATAATCGGATACTAAGTTATTAATCACGAAAAAATGCGGTCAGAAATGACCGCACTTTTTTCTTCTTGCTGTGTTGATTGCTCAGTCTTATGTTCAAAGGTCTTATAGAAAAATGCCGTCAATAAAATAACAAGCATGATTACAATTTGAATCAATCGTTTTAAAGTCAATTTTTCAGCCGGCATCTTAATTCAACCTATCTTTCAACTTGATTTAGTAAGAACTGAACTAGCAATGCAACCGGGCGGCCTGTTGCTCCTTTATTTGCTCCTTGTAACCACGCTGTGCCCGCTATATCCAAATGAGCCCATGGATACTTCTTAGTAAAGTTAGATAAAAAAGCACCTGCAGTAATCGCACCACCCCAACGTCCGCCGATGTTTGCCAAATCTGCGAAATTAGATTTTAATTGCTCTTGATATTCTTCACTTAACGGAAGCTGCCAAGCTTTATCATTAGCTTGTGTCGCCGCTTCAAGCAACGCCTGTGCCAATTTGTCATTCGGCGAAATCAATCCACTGTTATGTTGACCTAATGCCACGACGCAAGCCCCGGTCAAAGTTGCCACATCAATAACACAATCGGGATTGAATCGCTCTACGTAAGTTAAGGTATCACAAAGCACTAATCGACCTTCCGCGTCAGTATTCAATACTTCCACGGTTAATCCATTCATCGTAGTAAGAATATCGCCCGGACGATACGCATTTCCATCCGGTAAATTTTCACAACCGGCCAGCACACCAATAATATTTAGCGGCAATTGTAATTCTGCTACGGCTTTCATTACACCATAAACCGTCGCCGCACCACACATATCATACTTCATTTCATCCATGCTATCCGATGGTTTTAACGAAATACCGCCCGCATCAAAAGTTAATCCCTTTCCGACTAATACAATCGGGTTCGCATCGGGATTCGGGTGATTTTTATATTCAATCAAAGATAAAAACGCTTCGTTTTTTGAACCCTGTGATACAGCAAGATACGCATTCATGCCTAACTCTGCCATTTGAGCTTCATCAATAATTTCCGTATTAATGAATGAATATGTCAAAGCTAATGCTTTCGCTTGTTCAGCCAAATAAGCCGGGGTACATACATTCGGCGGGCAATTGGCAATATTTTTTGTCGTTTCAATACCAAGAGCAATGGCTTGTCCGTCTTTAATCGCCTGTTGCAATGTTTCTAGTGCAGCAATATCCGGCTGAGTGAATCTGATTTGTTGCAATTGTGACGTTGTCTCATTCTTTTTGCTCTTAAATTGCTCAAAACGATATAAATCCGTCGCAATGGCTTCTATGGCAAAACGAACATTCCAATAAGTATCGCGATTTTTTAATGGGACTTCGGCTAAGAAACATAAGCAGTCGTGGCTGCCGGTATCTTTTAAGACTTGAATCATTTTTGTGATACATTGTTTATACTGGCGTTCTGTTAATGCTTCTCCTTTTTTGCCGCAACCGACAAGTAAAATACGCTCGGCAAGTAAAGTTGGAACATAAGATAATAAAAACGCTTCCCCCACTTTACCAGTGATATCTTTACGCTCAAATAAATCATCTAAAATACCGTCGGTAAATTGATTTAACTGTTTTGCTGCATTCGTGAATTCACCATTTTCATAGATACCAACTACCAAACAATCGGTTTTTTCATCAATAAAATACTGCTCTACATCGAATTTCATTTTTCATCCTTGTTTTGAAATGTTATTATTACTCGTTATTTAATAAAGATTTTAAACAAAAAGCAAGAAAAACATAGGCAAATAACGTGATTCTGACAAAATATTTAACAAAAGAAGTATTTAAAAGCCAAGTGGCGATTTTATTTATCCTGCTTCTTATCTTTTTCTGCCAACAATTAGTGCGAGTGCTGGGTTCGGCTGCAAACGGAAATGTACCGGCAGATTTGGTTTTTTCTCTCCTTGGATTAGGTATGCCTGCAATGGCTCAATTAATGTTGCCACTTTGCCTATTTATAGCGGTATTATTGACTATCGGGCGTTTATATGCGGAGAGTGAAATTACCGTCATGCAGGCTTGCGGTGTCGGTTCACGTATTTTAATTAAAGTGGTATTAGGACTTTCTTTAATTACAGGTGGGATGGCGGCTTATAACGCATTCTGGCTTTCTCCATGGGCGATCGATCGCCAAGTTCAATTATTGGAAGATGCCAAGGCGAATCCGCGGATGTCGGCATTGAGCGAAGGGCAATTCATGACATCCAATAGCGGTGAATTTGTGTTATTTATCAATAATATCAGCAAAAATGAACTTAAAAATGTGTATCTTTTTCAAACAAAACAAAAAGGTAATGTGAAACCTTCCGTTGTTGTTGCGGAGAACGGAGAATTACAAGCTTTACCGAACGGTGATCAAATTCTCACCTTAAATAATAGCCAGCGAGTGGAAGGCAGTGCTTCATTACCGGATTTTCGTATTACGGATTTCGAGCAATATCAAGCTTATTTAGGCTATCAGGCAGTGAATGCGGTAAGCGATAAAACAGCCGGTTTAAGCATTGATGAATTGATGAAAAATAATTCTCTCCCGGCAAAAGCTGAATGGCATTGGCGTCTAACCTTAATTTTTGCCGTGCCGTTAATGGCATTGCTGGCCGTACCGTTAAGCAAAGTAAATCCGCGTCAAGGCAGATTTGCCAAAATTTTACCCGCACTTTTACTCTATTTAATCTATTTCCTATTGCAAAGCTCGCTAAAATCGGCCGGTGTCGCAAGTAAATTGGATGCCTCAATTTTTATGCCAATCGTAAACATCGGATTTTTAATGCTCGCTATACTCTTAAATAGCTGGAATACGGAATGGATGTATCGTTTACGCCATTCTTTTAATAAAAATGCAGTCAAAGGAGCTTAATAATGTTAATGAATACCTTGGACCGCTATATCGGTAAAAATATTTTAGGGACGATTTTTGTTACATTATTTACGTTAGTAGGATTATCCGCCATTATAAAATTCGTGGAACAATTTCGTAGTGTGGGTAAAGGGTCTTATGACAGCTTGCAAGCTATTCTCTATACGGTATTAACAATTCCCAAAGATATTGAAACATTCTTTCCTATTGCCGCATTGCTTGGCGCATTAATTGCGTTAGGTAATTTAGCCGGTCGTAGTGAATTAGTCGTCATGCAAGCTTCTGGGTTCTCTCGTTTCAAAATCGGTGTAGCCGTGCTGAAAACCGCACTGCCATTAGTTATTTTGGTGATGGCCCTTGGTGAATGGGGGATCCCGCAAACCGAGCAATTTGCCCGCGATATGCGTTCTAAAGCTATTTCCGGCGGCTCTTTGCTTTCTGTGAAAAATGGTATCTGGGCAAAAGACGGTAATGATTTTATCTACATCAACCGAATCACCGAGAATTCAGAATTGCGAAATGTATATATTTATAGCTTTGATAGTCAACGCAATCTGCAAAAAGTTTCTCATGCTAATCGGGCGGTTTATGATAGCAACAATAATAAATGGACGCTTAACCAACTTAACGAATCAAAAATCGGCAATGATGAAATTACAACAATTAACCATTTGAATCAAGCGTGGCAGACCAGTTTAACACCTGATAAGCTGGGTATTGTTTCATTGAAACCAACGTCTCTATCAATTAGTGGTCTATCAAGTTATGTGGGATTCTTAAAAGAAACCGGTCAAGATGCTCGCGGATTTGAGTTCACCTTTTGGCAAAAGCTGTTCCAACCGATTTCGGTAACAGTTATGATGCTATTGGCGATTTCCTTTATTTTCGGCCCGTTACGCAGCGTTACCGCCGGAGCGAGAATTGTTACCGGTGTATGTTTTGGTTTTGCTTTTTACGTCACTAATGAAGTGTTCGGTCGTATCACTAAGCTATATAACATTGAACCTATCATCGGTGCGTTGATCCCAAGTGCCATTTTTTTAGTGATAACTTGGTGGCTATTAAGTCGTAAACGGGATTAAAATCAAATAAATAATTAAAAGAGCAGTTAAAAATTTTTAGGTTTTTAACCGCTCTTTTTTAATATTTCTAAACTAAATTCGTCTGGTTTGCCAATAGGTCTTTGACCAATACGGACTATTGAGTGATGAATAGATCACACCACCTTTGGTGGATGCGTGGATAAATAAATCATCTTTCCAAAAAATACCTACATGGTAACCGTTTGGTCCGCGACCGGTTTTGAAAAACACCAAATCACCGGTTTGTATATCAGATTTACTGATTTTGTGCCCGTGATTTGCCTGATCTCGGGTAGTTCGCGGCACTTTTACACCAAAACGATCAAACAAAGTTTTTTGCACAAAACCGGAACAATCAATGCCGGAACGGCTTTGTCCGCCTAATTGATAAGGTGTTCCTGCCCATTCATATTGCTGTTCGCTTAATAACGCAATTGTCATAATAGGATCATCTAATGAACCACGGTAATTAATAGAGTTCGTTCGATAACTGTCATTATTTGATGAACAAGCCACCAACGTAGAAAGTGCGGTTAAAATAAGAAATTTTTTAATGAATTTCATCGCTGTTCCATGTTTATTGCATCTATGATTTATTTTCATATACGACAAAACTATCTACGCAAATTTGCATAGATAGTTTTATTATTTTGTTCAACCAAAAGAGAATACTTATTCTTTGAATTTTGCTTTCTCTACTCTGGCACGAAGTTTTTGACCGGGTTTGAAAACCACAACGCGACGAGCGGAAACCGGCACACTTTCGCCGGTTTTCGGATTACGTCCCGGACGAGATGCTTTATCACGCAATTCAAAATTACCAAAACCAGATAATTTCACATCATTACCGCTTTCAAGAGCAATACGAATTTCCTCAAAAAAAGTTTCCACCAGTTGCTTCGCATCTTTTTTATTCAAACCAAATTTTTCAATAAGGTTATCTGCGATTTCGACTTTTGTTAATGTAGTCATAATATCAATCTCTCAAATAGGCCTGAAAACGTTGTTTTAATTCATTCAATACAGTAGAGATTACCGCATTTATATCTTCTTCTTCAAGTGTTTTTTCATTATCTTGAATAATTAAGCTGATCGCCAGACTCTTATGCCCTTCTGCTACCCCAGAACCTTGATATACATCAAATAAATTTGCTTGGGTGAGCTTTTCACCGCCCACTTCGCGACAAACATTTAGCACATCACTGGCAGCAATATCATTTGCAACAACGATAGCTAAATCACGACGGTTTGCCGGAAATTTAGAAATTTCTTTCGCCTGAACAATATCACGACTAGAAATTGCATCAATTAACACTTCAAATACTACGGCTTTGCCGTTAATACCCAATTGTTTACTGATACTCGGATGAATCGTGCCGATAAAACCGATTTCTTTGTCACCAAACATAATTGCTGCCGATTGTCCCGGATGCAATGCGGAAAATTCTTTTGCCACTAATGTAAATCCATTGTCTGACCCGGTTAACGATAGGATATTTTCTAAATCACCTTTCAAATCAAAGAAATCCACACATTCTGCTTTCACAGCCCAATGTTCATTGGTGCGATTACCTGTAATAACACCGCCTAGTACCATTTCTTGGCGTACACCGAACTCAGCGTTGACATCCGGAATAAAACGCAAGCCGCTTTCAAATAAACGAATTCGGTTTTGCTGACGGTTTTGGTTATACACCACAGTGTTGAGCAAGCCCGTTAATAACGAAACACGCATAACCGACATTTCCGATGAAATCGGGTTTGGTAAAACCAAAGCCGGTTGATTCGGGTGCAGCAAGTTTTGGATTTTCGGATCCACAAAACTATAAGTCACAACTTCGTGATAACCTGCCGATACCAAACCTGATACAAAATTCGTTAGTTCTACTACACGTTCGCTGTAATAATTCATTTGCAGGTGTGCCAATGGAGCATTATTCGGAATACTATTGTAACCGTAGATTCGAGCAACTTCTTCAATTAAATCTTCTTCGATTTCAATATCGAAACGCCAGCTTGGTGATGTCACGCTCCATACATCATTTGCATAAGTCGGCTTTAAACCTAAACGGCTTAAAATATCCGTCACGGTTTCCGTTTCAATATAGTGACCTAATAACTCATCCAATTTATGACGACGTAACTTGACTTGTTTTGCTTTTGGTAAATGTTCATTACTTACCGCTTCACAAATCTCACCCGCTTCACCGCCGCATATTTCTAATAACAATGTAGTCGCACGTTCCATTGCGTGATATTGCAGCTGATAATCCACACCGCGTTCAAAACGATGAGATGAATCGGTATGTAAACCGTATTGACGTGCACGGCCGGTAATTGCTAACGGAGCAAAAAATGCCGCTTCTAAAATAACATCTTTAGTTTCACCGCTTACACCACTGGCTTCACCACCGAAAATCCCAGCCATTGCTAAAGCGCCTTTGGCATCTGCAATCACTAAAGTATTGGATTGTAATTTTGCGGTTGTGCCGTCGAGGAGCGTTAATTCTTCACCGTCTGTTGCCATACGCACTTGCATCGGCTGCGTCACTTTCGCCGCATCAAAAGCGTGCATCGGTTGACCTAATTCCAATAAAATATAGTTGGTAATATCCACTACCGGATCGATAGAACGAATACCGCAACGACGTAATTTTTCTTTTAACCACATCGGCGATACCGCTTTCACATTCACATTTTTCACACTGCGTAATAAATAACGCGGACAAGCTTCCGGTGCTTGTAATTGAATATTGATTTTATCGGAAATCGTCGATTTGACTTCAGCGGTAGCATAAGGTTCGACAACAGGGAGTTGGTTTAATACTCCTATTTCACGGGCAATCCCGGCAATACTTAAACAATCCGCACGATTTGGCGTTAAGCTGATTTCAATGGCATTGTCGTTTAATTGCAAATATTCCCGCAAATCCTGACCGATTGGTGCATTAGCCGGTAATTCGATGATACCGCTATGATCTTCAGAAATACCCAATTCGCTGAATGAACACAACATCCCTTCCGATGGTTGACCGCGTAATTTGGTTTTCTTGATTTTGAAATCACCCGGCAATATAGCCCCTTCCATGGCACAAGCTACTTTTAATCCTTGACGGCAATTCGGTGCACCGCATACGATATCTAATAAGCGCTCACCACCTACATTGACCTTGGTCACACGTAATTTATCGGCATCGGGATGTTGAGCACATTCCACTACTTCGCCCACAACCACACCGTTGAAATCTCCGGCAACTTTTTCAATGCCGTCCACTTCCAAACCAAGCATGGTAATTTGTTCGCTTAATTGCTCGGTGGAAATTGCCGGATTCACCCATTCACGCACCCATAATTCACTGAATTTCATTTATATTATCCCTTTAAAATTATCTTTAATCGTTACACATTATTTGAATTGTTTTAAGAAACGTAGATCGTTCTCAAAGAATGCACGTAAATCTGTGACGTTGTAGCGTAGCATCGTTAAACGCTCAACTCCCATTCCCACCGCAAAGCCGGAATATTCATCCGGATCGATACCCACATTACGCAACACATTCGGATGCACCATACCACAGCCTAAAATTTCTAACCACTTGCCGTTTTTACCTTTCACATCCACTTCCGCCGAAGGTTCGGTGAACGGGAAATAAGACGGACGGAAACGCACTTCCAGATCTTCTTCAAAATAAGCTCGTAAGAAATCGTGTAGCAAGCCTTTTAATTCCGTAAAGTTGGCTTTTTTATCCACATACAATAATTCGATTTGGTGAAACATCGGTGAGTGAGTTTGGTCGTAGTCGTTACGATACACGCGACCTGGTGCCATAATACGGATTGGCGGCTGTTTTTTCTCCATAGTACGGATTTGCACACCGGATGTTTGAGTACGCAACAATAATTCCGGATTGAACCAGAAAGTATCGTGATCTGCACGAGCAGGGTGATGTTTAGGAATATTCAAGGCATCGAAGTTATAATAATCGCTTTCCACTTCAGGACCGGCTTCCACGGTAAAACCTAAATCTGAGAAAAATTTTGTCACACGACGGATTGTGATATTAACGGGGTGCAAACCGCCGATATCCACGCGACGCCCCGGCAAAGTCACATCAATTTTTTCTTTCGCTAATTGAGCATCAAGTTCGGCTTTTTCCCACTCTGCTTTTTTTGCATTCCATAGATCTTGCACTTCTTGTTTAGCTTCATTAATCAAGGCACCGATTTTCGGACGTTCTTCTGCCGCCACGTCACGCAAGCCTTGCATTAAACCGGTAAAATGCCCTTTTTTGCCAAAATATTCCACACGAATTTCATCTAATGCCGCCAAATTCTTATCCTGAATTTGGTCAATTGCCGCTTTCGCTTTCTCAATAATATCTTTTAGGTTTTGCATACCTTTCCTCTGTTCCTCTGTTTTTATGCCGATAAAAGAAAATTTCTTTATGATAATACTAACTGATTAAAAAATCACGTTTTATTTAGAATTGTAGCCTGTTCACTCAAAAGTGCGGTCAAATTTCGTCAAAATTTAAAATATCCTTCCAAAACTCACCGCACTTTGTTCATTTAAAGCAAAAATCAATAAGCCTGATGTAATTTTATCCAAACGATGCACCAACCACAGCTTTTCAACGCCTAATTGCCAAGCAACCTGTGTGGTCAAACCTATTTCCCTGTCATCTTTATGCACAGAAATACCGCAAGGCTTGTCAATTATGATAAAATCCTGGTGTTTATAGACTATTTCAATGGGTCGCATAGTTAATATTGTGATCTGTTATTGTGGACGGTTAGCATAATATGAATTTAGAAATTGAGCAAATCTTAGCGTATGTGATTCCTTTGGTGATGTGGGCGTTAATTGTGTCCGTGACCTTGCGGTTGATCATCAAAAAACAATCGGTTTCCGCCACGTTGTCCTGGCTGATGATTATTTATTTAGTACCGATTGTGGGAATTCTGGCTTATTTTATTTTTGGTGAAATTAATTTAGGTAGCCGACGAGCCTTAGCCTTTAAAGAACGCAGCCCGAAATATTTGCAATGGTTTAATACGGTGGCGGAAAGCGAAAAAGATCACAGTGTTAATAATACCTTATATTACAAACCGATTTTCGATTTAGCTCAAAAACGTTTAGGAATCCCCCGTGTTTCCGGCAATGAATTGCATATTCTCAGTACACCGCAATCCATTATGCGAAGCATTATTGATGATATTCACCAAGCGGAATATCAAATCAATATGGTATTTTATATTTGGCAAGACGGTGGTTTGGTGAATGAGGTCACTCAAGCCTTATTAAATGCCCGTAAACGCAAGGTGAATGTGAATATTCTGCTGGATTCCGTAGGCAGTCATCAATTTTTTAATAGCCCCAGCTATCAAAAAATGAAAGCTGCCGGTATTGAAATTGCCGAAGCCTTGCATGTGAATTTATTTCGGATGTTCTTGCGTCGTATTGATTTGCGTCAACACCGCAAAATTATTGTGATCGATAATCAAATCAGCTATACCGGTAGTATGAATATGGTAGATCCGGCCTTTTTCAAACAAGATGCTGCCGTAGGAAAATGGGTGGATATGATGGTGCGGGTCAACGGCCCTGTTTCATCAATTTTAAACGGTTTGCATGCTTGGGATTGGGAAATCGAAACACATAAGGAATTACCCATTGCTTTACCCACCTGCCCTTTGCTGCCAATTGAAAAAGATAATTCACATTCCGTGCAAGTGCTGGCTACCGGCCCCGGTTTTCCCGATGATTTAATGGCTCAGTCTTTGGCCATTGCGATTTTCTCTGCCCGCAAAAGTATTATGATTACGTCACCGTATTTCGTACCAAGTCACAATATTGCCGAAGCATTACGCATTGCGGCATTACGTGGCGTGGACGTATCCTTGATTTTACCAAAGAAAAACGATTCTTTGATGGTTGATTGGGCAAGCCGAACTTTTTTTGATGATTTACTGGCTGCCGGTGTGAAAATTTATCAATTTGAAAACGGTTTACTGCACACTAAAAGTGTATTAATTGATAATCGTTTAGCGTTGGTGGGTACGGTAAACATGGATATGCGAAGTTTTATGCTGAATTTTGAAGTAACAATAGTGGTGGAAGATCGCAGTTTTGCTAATGAAATCGCTATTTTGTACGAAACTTATCTGCAAACTTCATCACAATTAGACTACAATCAATGGAAAGCAAGATCCGTCTTTTCAAGAGTCTTAGAAAAATTATTTTTCTTGTTTAGTCCACTACTCTAACTTTTAAGGAATATAAATGAAAAAAGAATTAACGTTTTATCTGATCCGACACGGCCGCACACAGTGGAATGATGCGGGTCTATTACAGGGTATGGGGGATTCGCCTCTGACAGAACAAGGTATTTTAGGTGCAAAAGCTACCGGCAAAGCATTAAGTGCGGTAGATTTTTCAATGGCTTTTTCCAGTTGCTTACAACGCACAATTGATACTGCCGGTTATATTATTGGTGAGCGAGATATTCCTCTGTTTCAGCATCAAGGCCTAAACGAACACTTTTTCGGTACTTGGGAAGGCGCAGATATCAGCGAATTGCGTAAACTTGAGGAATTTACCGTAATGCAGGAAAATCCGGCGGAATATAAAGCCAGCAATGGCGGTGAAACCTTCGGCGAATTGGCGGAACGCTCAATGAAAGCAATTCAAGATATTATCAAAATCAGCCAATCCGGCAGCAATATTTTAATCGTCTCTCATGGACATACCTTGCGAGTGCTTATTGCATTAATGAACGGTATCAGCTGGCAAGATCACCGACAAGAAGGTAAAAGCGAACCGTTGCGTAATACTTCCATTAATATTGTGCGTTATGTACAAAATACCGATGAATCGCAAGGTCGATTTATTGTTGATACAGTGAACGAATTATCGCATTTAGGATAAATTATGTATCTTGCAGAAGTATTTTTTCGTCTCACTGCCGAACAATATGAATTATCCGATGCGTCAAAAGTGATTAATCCGATAATTGATCAATGGCGTTATAACGGACAAATTATCGGGCGGGAAATTCCGTTATTTTATGCCGAAAAAGGGGAACGAACCGGTTTTATGGTGCGGGCAACTTGTCCCGAACCGAAAAGTCTGTTACCGGAATGGAATAACGTGGAAGTGAATAACGCTTTAGAAAATGCGGCAAAAGCGGGCATTTATTTAGAAAGTATTGAAATCTTCGGTGATGACCTGAATTCGGATACGACCAGTCAAACGGATAAACCTGAATGGCAAATACTCTGTACCACTTATTTACAGTCTTGCTCGCCTATTCATAGCGGCGATGATTTTCTGCCGATTCCGTTATATAAACAACTAAAAAACATACCGCACTTAAGTATGGATGTAATCAAATGGCAGGAAAACTGGCAAGCTTGCGACCAACTGCAAATGAACGGTTCAGTACTGGAACAACAAGCAATCAATGAAATTTCATCCATTGACGGCAACTTAACTAAACACGGTCGTTATTTAGCCGCTGAAATTGAAAAAGAATCCGGTGTGCCGACATATTATTATTTATACCGCGTAGGCGGTGAAAGTTTGGAAGCGGAACAAAACCGCTGTTGTCCCAGCTGCGGTAATGACTGGAAATTAGAAAAACCGCTATTTGATTTCATATATTTCAAATGCGATCAATGCCGCCTGATTTCTAATTTATCTTGGAGTTTTGGAGATTAAAAAAGGGCGTATCTTACGCCCTCAGACCGCTGACAAACCTCTAGACATACATCTAGAGGTTTGCTCTAATAGGTCTATCGAAAAGGAAATGCCTATGCTCAAAAATACCGTCTCTC
>NZ_SLYB01000029.1 GCF_004340985.1 Cricetibacter osteomyelitidis | reverse complement strand
GACCTGCATTACCTGCCGCATCCACCGCTTTTGCCACTACCGGCTGTCCATCGGCTACTTTATTGGCCGGTATTGTCGCTTTAGTTTCATTAACCTCGACATTCGGATCATCTGACTTAAAGGTACCGTCCGACTGTTTTGTTAAAGTCACTTTCTTCGGCTCTGTTGTGCCTTCCGGTGTATAGCTCACCTCAACTTTATCACCGACTTCTAAATCTGCCGGCAAGTCAATGCTCACTGAACCATCTGCTAAATTTGCGGTGACGGTTGGTTCTATCGTTGGCGCTATAGTATCAACAGCCAACACCGCTGTCGCCATTTTAGATTCATTACCCGCAGGATCAGTTACTTTTGCTGTAACTGTGACATCACTATCTTTATCCGTTGACACTTGTTCAATAATGTAGCCGGCGGTGATCATTTCTTTGGTTACGGGAATTACTTTTTCTGTCCCATTGATCGTGAGTACAAGATTATCACCTACTTCGGTTTTATCCGGAATCGTAATATAAACCGGAGTGATAGCTCTATTACCATCTATTGATACGCTTTCTCCTGCATTTAATTTACCATCTGCATCTTGATCTTCTCCAAATACAATATTTGGTGCACCTGCAGTGTTACGTGGTAGTTCAAGACCACGCGGTAACTCTGCTTTATCAGTAGAATTGTCATTGCCATTAACAACACCATCTCCATTGCTGTCACCCGGTTTTTTGGTATCGCCAGCAATTTTGCTATCCGCATCTGTTGTATTGTTTTTATCATCCGTGCCTTTAGCATTTACTTCGCTGTTATCTTTCACTTTATTCGCAGGAATAGTGAATGTTCCGTCCTGATTGACCTCTACGTTTGAATCATCTGATTTCCAACTGCCATTTGCATCTTTTTCTACAGTAGCGGTTTTGTCATTACTATCTTCATCGGTGTAAGTAATAACAACTTTGGTATTGTCATCACCCGGTTTTACCGTAACATTACCGTTGGTTTCCAAGGTAATAGTCGGTTTATCCGCAGTAGTATCGGTATTATTGTTATTCCCACCATTATTACCATTACCACTATCACTCCCCCCATTACTCGCTGCAATCGCAATCCCTGCTGCAATCGGCGCAAGTGCCAATAACCACCATGGGTTAAACGCCCAGAAGGCGCCGATCTCTTCACCACCTAAGGCTTGTGGGGCGGCAACTTGTTCCGCGAGCATACTCACGGCATCGGTTTTCATTCCGGATTCCGGTACATAGGCATAGATATTGCCGTTTTCATGTTCACCTACAAGCAAGTTGCTGGTGTTTTCTGTTTGATCATAGTAATTTTTAATGATTACATCAGCGCTCATATCGCCGTCTTCTAAGAAGATTTTAAGATCGTTGCCTTCACGTTTGACGATGATGTTTTGTGGACCGAGTCCGGTTTGATCATCAATTAATTGATAGTTAGATTTATCTCTTGCTTCAATGGTAAGTTGGTTGCCTTTTTCAATTTGATGGCTGGCAATCACTTTTTTGGCGCTTAATACTTTTAATGTGGTTGACATAAGTCGTTGTTCTCCCTAATTAGTTGCCGTATACCGCGATTTCTACGCGGCGGTTCAGTTGGTTACATTGGTTGCGTTGAGTGCCTTGGTAGGCATCGCAGGTGGTGACAATCGGCTCCGCTTTGCCGTAGCCCACGGCAACGATTGGTGCTGTCATACCAGCTTCGAGATTTTCCACTGCCATGACTGCTGTGCCACAGTTAGTTGGTGCGGGTACGCGGGAGAGGGTTTGGTTTTCTTTTGGTAATTTGGAAACTGCCGCAGAACCGACCGCACTTTCTACCCGTTCAAAAGTTAATTTGCCGTTCACTTGGCTAACTTTGACGTAGTTCACTTCGCCCACCGATAAGGTGTAATTCACGCCTTGGGTACGGTTACCAAAGCTATTCGCTGCGCTAAATGACGTGCTGAATAAGTGTTTGTCAGCACATACGGCAACGGGTGAGAACGTATTTGGTAACAGAGAAACTTGGTAGTTGCCATCTACATAGATATTCACAGCTTGTCCCGCAACGTCATCTTGGCGATAGAACACGACTAGTGCCTGATTGTTACCTAACTGTGTGGAAACACTGCTTTTCTCAAAATTGTTCCACACTTCCAGTGATTGGTTTGCATCACGTGCACAGCCTGTCAGCGCCAACACCATGCTCAAACCGAGTAATGTTTTTTTCATGCATAAACCTCAATATGGTTAAAGGAGATGAACACCTTGCGATGGTTCAATGCTTTTCCGTTAATCAAATACAATATCAAACCAACCGTAGCTCTATATGGCTACAGTCCAATTAGTGAAAATAACTAAAGGAAAAACAAGAACATATCGTAGGAAACTTCGTTGTCGCTTAAGCCTGAACGGGATAAGCGAAGAACGACTTGAGCCGGAAAAATAAAAAAACTCAAGGCAAAGAGCACTTAACGAGTAAGTACCCTTTGCCTTGAGTTTTTTTGAAAGCGGGGAGAAAAATTGTGTGACGTTAGCGACTAATGCCTTTATCTGTCTTCTGTCTTCTGTCTTCTGTCTTCTGTCTTCTGTCTTCTGTCTTCTGTCTTCTGTCTTGCAGCATTATGGTAACAATTCCCTATAAAGTAAAATAAATATTTAGGCATTCTAAAGATTTTTATAAAAATTTCAAGTAATTCTGTGATAAAAGTCTTTTTTATTTCAAAAGTGCGGTCATTTTTCAGAACGTTTTGAAATATAAGCAATAAATTTTAGAGTGACTTTTGCAGTAAAAGAATAGGTCTTATCCGACGATTTGGTAAAAATCTATGCTGAAATCTGCCACACTTTTAAATAATCTAAAAAAACAAAAATCCCCCGATGCTTTTGCATCGGGGGATTGATTATAGGCACTAATTAACTAGTAACTAAGCTAGATAATATTAACGCCTTGTTGGATGTAAACCTCTTCATCATTTACTTGACCAGTTGGACCTTTGTAAGTGTATTTATCATACACGATACCATTTTCTACGATATCAGAACCTGTTTTTTCCCAAACAGCCCAATTATTTTTGATTTCTCGGGTGCCTCCATTATCCCAGTATTCTGTATTACCGTTAGAGTCTGTTCGAGCAGCATTATTAGTACCGTTTCCATTGTTGTTACCGAAATCTACCGTATCACCGGCATCACCTTTAATATAGAGTTTGGTGATGCTATCGCCTGTACGTTGTAAATCGGCAAGGGTAAACGCTACTTTTTGATTACCGGTACCACCAGTTATCGTACGCATATCAATAGTTTCAACATTTAATACCTGGCTCATATCTAATTTTAGATCTGCACCATGTAAAAAGATCGTGTCATTACCTTCTCCACCATTAATTGCACCATTCCCGGTATTAAATCCAGTTCCGGTTACTGTGATGACATCATCACCGTTGCCCATATCAATCTTCACATTATCTGTGCCTGATTTCAGAATAGAACCAACAGTTACACTATCGTCTCCGTCTCCGAATGCAAATATTCCGCCTTTTAGTGTGCCTTTAATGTTTACTGTATCGGTACCATTGCCAAAAGTGAAAGTTCCATCAGTATCAACGTTTTTGCCAACTTCGATAAAATTGTTTCCATCACCTAAATCAAATTTTTGTGTCTGACCGGCAATAGTATTAATACTACCTTTTACAGAGATAATGTCATCACCGGATCCCGCAGTAAAATCTATTTTCTTGGTAAGATCCCCACCACTGGAAGTACCGTAACCGACACGCAATTCATTATGACCTTCACCTAAGTTTACGGTTTTGTTACCATCCATAGTACCATCAATGTGTACCGCATCATTTCCGGCTCCACCGTAAATATTTAAGTTAATGGCATTATTCGTATTACCACCAACATACAGAATGTTAGTATCACTGGTTTTATCTTCGATTTGGCCTAAATCAAAGGTATATCCTCCAATAAGTAGATCCTTATCAATTGAAATTCGATCACTACCTGAACCCATGGCAATTCTACCGCTATTCATAGACTGTGCAGTACCTCTAGCTTGGAGACTGTCATTACCTGCACCAAGATCAACATTGATATTTTGCCCCACTGTTGAACCAATAGAACCATTTGACACACCAAAACCACCAAATGGTTTATAGTCTAAACCAACAATAATAGTATCATTATCATCAGTTGCCGTAATCGCACCTTGTGCAGCTGTACCTGTTTTTTGTTTACCTAAGATATTACCATTAGTAATTAATGATTGATCAAAGTCTTTATTCGGATTAGTGAGTGGACCACCTTCAGTAGTTAAGTCACTGAATAAGTTACGCAATAAACTCACCTTACTTTCAGATACGTTACCCGCTGCATCAGTAGTACGAATTTCAAGTGCACCGGCAACAAAACGATCAAAATTAGTTAATTTCAGATTGTATTTACCGCTCGCATCGGCTTCAACTTTCACCCATTCGCTCTTACCGCTACCCGTTGCATAGCGATACTCGATCGTTGCATTCACTTCCGATAAACCTGTTGGTGCAAACACTACTTCACCAGTATTAATATCAAACTTCTCAACAGACATTTGTTCAACTAAACTGTCTAAACGGAAATCGAAAGTACCTTTAGCACCAGTTGAGAGTTCATCACCGTTTTTATCTTCAATAACTACCTCATAGCGATAGCCTTGACTATAAGTATCTTTCAATACATTATCGCCTTTCGGTATAACGGTGTAGGTCAAATCATCTGATGTTGTCATATCACTGCTAACATCAGTTTTACCATATTCAGTAGAATTTTCCGACAATTCATAACGATAGACTTTCACCACTTGGCCCGCTACCGGAGCTTTATCTAGGGTAAATTCCAGCACTGCCGCTTTATCATTAGTCAAACCGGTTGCCAGACTTGTTGCTGTTGATAAACCGGTTGCACTTGATACATCACCGACATATTTCGCATCACCATCTGTATAAAAATCAGTATACTGATAAGTACCATCAACCAGTGGTTCATCAGTTAAATTGTCTTTTAATTTGATTTCTGTTACTTGCGGTGTAGAAGCTGTATAATCTATGTCTTCTACGACTCCCGTTGCTGAAGTACCGGATGCTTTCACTTCATATTCTTTTGTCGAAGAGTAATCGGTAAGGCTATTTGCATCAACCATTACCGACCAACTACCATCTTCAGCCAATGTTGCGGTTTTCGTAACAATAGCTGTACCACCTTTTTCGGAAATCGTTACAGTAATACCATCTGTAATATCTTTGCTCGTACCACGAATTAAGAAACCGCCAGCTGCTTCTGCCGGGCTAATTTGAGCATAAATATCGGATGGCTGGGTTGCTGCAGTACCATCGTCGTTGAAATCAGCAGCCTGCGTATCACCGGCAATTTCAGTAATATCGATAATTGGTTTTTCTGTTATCTCAGGTGTTTTGGCTTCAGCTTCATCTTTTGCAGTATTACCTGCCGGATCGTTCGATGTTGCGGTTACCGTTGAGTCATCTTTCACTTCCGTTGCCGAAATCGTGACTTTACCCGTATTCGAATCTATGGTGACATTTTCCGGTTTACCTTCCGATACCCAATTTCCCGTATCATCTTTCTTCACCGTAAATTCCTGCTCTTTACCATTTTCATCCGTGTATTTAACCGTTACCGGGTTCTCATCTTTCGGTGTAACGGTTACTGAACCATCGGTTTGGGCTTCCGCATCCGGTGCTGCCGGTGCAGTCTGGTCTACCTTAAACGGCACTTCCGCACTTTCTTTGCTCGACTGACCATCCGGTGTAGTCACTTTGGCACTTACTTTATAATCACCGTCTGTGGCTATCTCTGTGGTTGGGATTGTCACCGCCACTTTACCTGCACTTTCTTCTGTTCCTGTTACAACATGTGGAACTTCAGTTTTTGAACCATCCGGCTTGGTTACTATCACCGTAACCGTATCCCCTTCTTTGGTGTTCTTCGGTAAGGTGACCTCTACCGGTACGCCGCCATCAGAATCCGCTTCATCTTTGTTAATAAAACCGTCTTCTGCTTCAGGAACACTTACTTTTGGTGCACCTTTTTCTGTCGTTGTATCGTTGTCATTATCATCCGCATCTCCGTCACCGTCTACATCACCCGGTACTCGTGGGGTATTGGGTTTACTATTCCCACCATTATTTCCACTATCACTCCCCCCACTACTCGCCGCAATCGCAATCCCTGCTGCAATCGGTGCAAGTGCCAATAACCACCATGGGTTAAATGCCCAGAAGGCGCCGATTTCTTCGCCGCCTAAGGCTTGTGGTGCGATAACTTCTTCAGCGAGCATACTTACCGCATCGGTTTTTATTCCGGATTCCGGTACGTAGGCGTAGATGTTGCCGTTTTCGTGTTGACCTACAAGCAAGTTGCTGGTGTTTTCTGTTTGATCATCATAGTAATTTTTGATGATTACATCAGCGCTCATATCACCGTCTTCTAAGAAGACTTTTAGATCGTTGCCTTCGCGTTTGGCGATGATGTTTTGTGGACCAAGACCGGTGCTGTCGTCGATCAGTTGGTAATTGGATTTATCTCTTGCGTCAATGATAAGCGGGTTGCCTTTTTCAATTTGATGGCTGGCAATCACTTTTTTGGCACTTAATACTTTTAATGTGGTTGACATAGCTGTTAATTCTCCCTATTAGTTGCCGTATACCGCAATTTCTACGCGGCGGTTCGGTTGATTACATTGGTTGCGTTGGGTGCCTTGGTAGGCATCGCAGGTGGTGACAATCGGCTCTGCTTTGCCGTAGCCCATAGCAACGATTGGTGTTGTCACACCGGCTTTTTCCAACGCCAATTTCACGGTGTTAGCGCGTTTTTGTGAAAGTGCCTGGTTGTAAGCTGCAGAACCAACCGGGTCGGTATGTCCGGAGACGGTGATTTTGCTGATATTCGGCATAGTTTTTGCTTTGTCGGCGAAGGCTTGGATTTGTGCTTTGCCGTTTGGCAGGATGTCGTTATAGCCGGATTTATTGAAGCCGAATAAGGCACCGGCCTCTAAGTTTTCCACTGCCATGACTGCTGTGCCACAGTTAGTTGGTGTCGGTACTCGGGAGAGGGTTTGGTTTTCTTTTGGTAATTTGGAAACTGCCGCAGAACCGACCTCACTTTCTACCCGTTCAAAGCTGAGTTTACCGTTCACTTGGCTGACTTTGACGTAGTTCACTTCGTCCACCGGTAAGGTGTAATTCACGCCTTGGGTACGGTTGCCGAATTGGTTCGCGGTGCTAAATGACGCGCTAAATAAGTGTTTGTCGGCGCATACAGCAACGGGCGAGAACGCATTGGGTAACAAGGAGGCTTGATAGTCGCCGTCCACAAAGACATTCACCGCCTGACCGGTGATATCATCCTGGCGATAGAACACGACTAACGCTTGGTTTTCGCCTAATTGTGCGGAAATACTGCTTTTTTCAAAGTTGTTCCACACTTCCAATGGTTGGTTTGCATCACGTGCACAGCCTGTTAGTGCCAGCACCATGCTCAAACCGAGTAATGTTTTTTTCATGCATAAACCTCAATATGGTTAAAGGAAATGAACACCTTGCGATGGTTCAATGGACTTCCGTTAATCAAATACTATGTCAAACCAATACTATTTAACCGTAACCTTATGCGGTTACAGTCCAATTGGTGAAAATAACTAAAGGAAAAACAAGAACATATCGTAGGAAACTTCGTTGTTGCTTAAGCCTGAACGGGATAAGCGAAGAACGACTTGAGTCTGTGGAAAAACCAAAAAACTCAAGGCAAAGGGCACTTAACGAGTAAGTACCCTTTGCCTTGAGTTTTTTTGAAAGCGGGGAGAAAAATTGTGTGACGTTAGCGACTAATGCCTTTATCTGTCTTCTGTCTTCTGTCTTCTGTCTTCTGTCTTCTGTCTTCTGTCTTCTGTCTTCTGTCTTGCAGCATTATGGTAACAATTCCCTATAAAGTAAAATAAATATTTAGAATTTTAGAGATTTTTATAAAAATTTCAAGTAATTCTGTGATTAAAGTCCTTTTTTCGCTTCAAAAGTGCGGTCATTTTTTAGAAGATTTTGAAATATAAGCAATAAATTTTAGGGTGACTTCTGCACTAAAAGATCAATTTTTATTCGACAATTTGATAAAAAATCTGTGCTGAAATCTACCGCACTTTTAAATTATCTTAAAAAAACAAAAATCCCCCGATGGTTTTGTATCGGGGGATTGATTTTAGAAATTAACTAAAAGGTTGGGTAAACCGATTAGATAACTTGGATACCTTGTTGATCTGACAAGCCTTGGGTTAGTACTACTGTACACGTACACATCGTATGTAACACCGTCTACCCGCTGGTGATGGTTACATCAGCTTGCATATAGCCACCGATATATTCTCCAAGATTTGCCGAAGCATCATCAAAATTTCCGGTAACATTTATCTCGTCGTCACCATTGCCGAAGTTATAGTTAGAAACACTGGAGCCATCAAGATTAGAACGTGATGTTACTGTATCATCGCCAGCACCGGTATCAACATTTAATTTACTCTGAAAGCAACAAACCCACCTGATTTTAGAAATTGGGTGGGTTTATCAATAGCCTGAGGCACAAATTCAAAAATCCGTACCTGTTATTTACGTTAAGTAAGATGTCTCACTTTACCACGGTTAAATGACTGTAATATCGGTATCAATGTACACAGTGGCACCAGTTGAACTATCAGTATAGACATAATATTCTACCCCCTCTTCAGTCACTGTATTACCTCCTTTCGACCAAGTACCTAAAGCTTCATAGGTAGAGTTTACTGAGTTAGTTAAGTTAGTACCTAAGTTCACTTTATCTCCCGCATTACCAACAATACGCAATATATCATCGGAATTATCACCACCGTTAGCTAATACATGTTCGCCGGTTACATTATTCAGCAAATTATCACCGGTTCCGGTTAAGTCGATCACGTCCATATTTTTGACATATGACAAGTTGACCGTTTTACCTGAACCAGTCAATATCAAACTATCGTTACCTGTACCACCATCAACAGTTGCCGAACTATTAATGTTAGTACCCAAGTTGATAGTGTCATTGCCAGCTCCCATATTTACAGTTGAACCACCATAGATAGATCCCGACACATTCAATGTATCGTTACCGTCACCCAATGTTAGCGTCGAACCACCATAAATATGCGCATTTACGGTTACAGTATCATCACCGCTACCGGTTTCAATAAGCGATTTCGCCATAACACCACGAGATCCCATGGTATCATTTCGGGCATTGATAACTACCGTATTATCACCATCACCTAAACTCAAGGTACTACCTGAAAGATTAGTATAGATACTGACACGATCATCACCTGTTCCGGCAGTCACTGTTGAACCATTAGTGATATAGCCATCACCGCCCGTTGCTCCATAACCGGTGTAAAGTACATTATTACCATTACCCAAATCAACAACACTATTGTCGATATTTGTACCCACATATAAAGTATCGTTTCCTTCACCCATATTTACGGTTGAATGGTAGGAGCTAGTTGCTAATGAACTAATATAGCCATTAACGGCAATGATATCATCACCACCATAAGTATAGATTGTGGCACTTTGGTATGGTGATTTATATAAGTTTGAACTTAACATTTCATCAACAAGAATAATATCATTAACCTTATCACTTGTACGATAGCCTTCTGCGGTAGTACTGGTATCTTTCCCTGTAGTGTAAGGGGCTACAGTTGACTTATCATTATATGCAGAATAAGGCACTGTTGCCTCAGAGCTAATCATACCACCTTGCATTTTTTGCAATGCTGCCATGCCATATTCACCGCCATAAACATTACCCGCAGCATCTACAGAGTATATGTGGACTGTACTTGCACTGGAGGTGGTAGACCAGTTAGATAATGCTAATGTGAATGTGCCGTCACCATTCGCCGTTGCCTGACTAGACACGGTCATACCATTAGAATTAGTATAAGTAATATATACAGTGCTACCTGCTTCAGCCTGACCGTTCAGCGTTAACGTGCTGTTAGTCAGATCGAAAGTCTTGATATAGAACGTTGACTCTGTATCCAACATCATTGCAGCCGAACTTTCACTAATGGTATCACCGCCATTTGTTACGGTTGCCGTTACTTTATATTGACCATCACCTGCAGTGATTTTTGATAAGCCGATACTATAAGTCAATCCATCATCACTCACCGAATAACCATTAGTCACTGTTTCAACCTTATTACCGGCACTATCCGTTAGTGTTAAAGTCAAGGTTTCACCGGTTTTCAATGATTGATTCAAGGTTACACTCACTTTCGGCGTAGTGTCATTGGTTAAATCGCTAGATGAACCATTAACACTTGCACCGTTATTAGCAATATTTCCCTCGTAATTCTCTGCTTTCAATCCATGCCCAGTAATACTTTTGTCTTGTAAGTTTGTAATCAAGGTTGATACGTCTGCAGAATCATCATCACTAATTACAATAGATTGAATGGCCGTAGGCACATCTTCTATGTTATCCAACGTCATGGTATCGGTATCTTTAACCGTTGAACCATTGTTATCTACCACTGCTGTTTCCACCGTGATATCGCCGTCATTAATACTGGTCGTAGTAGTTACTTCAACCGTATAGTTACCATTTGAGTCTACGGTCGCCGTTGCCGTTACTGTATGGCTGTCATGGTCTGTGATCGTTACGGTTACGGTCGCACCTTTACCCACATCGGTAGTTGAACCGGTAATCGTAATGGTGTCATTATTCGCATCCGATGTCACTTCACTATTTACCGAGCTGGTGGTGTTATCTAATGTGGTCGTATCGGTGTCTTTAACGGTTGAACCATTGTTATCTACCACTGCTGTATCTACGGTGATGTTACCATCACTGATACTGTTCGTAGTAGTTACTTCGACAGTATAGTTGCCGCTTTCATCTACGGTCGCCGTTGCCGTTACCGTATGGCTGTCATGGTCTGTGATCGTTACGGTTACGGTCGCACCGTCATCTACATCAGTAGTTGAACCGATAATCGTAATGGTGTCGTCGTCCGCATTCGATGTCACACTGCTATCTACTGAACTGCTGATGTTATCTAACGTAGTAGTGTCTTGGTCTTTAATGGTTGAACCATTATTATCAACCACTTCTGTTTGCACTGTGATGTCGCCGTCATTGATAGTGCTCGTAGTAGTCACTTCAACCGTATAATTACCGTTTGAATCCACGGTTGTCGTCGCCGTAACTGTGCCATTCTCACTGTCGGTGATCGTTACGGTTACAGTCGCACCTTTACCCACATCGGTAGTTGAACCGGTAATCGTAATAGTGTCGTTGTTCGCATCCGATGTCACTTCGCTATTTACCGAGCTAGTGATGTTATCTAACGTCGTTGTATCGGTGTCTTTAACAGTTGAGCCATTGTTATCGACCACTTCCGTTTCCACCGTAATATCGCCGTCACTGATACTAGTTGTAGTTACTTCAACCGTATAGTTACCGCTTTCATCCACGGTTGCCGTCGCCGTTTGCTTATCACCATCATGGTCTGTAATCGTTACGGTTACGGTCGCACCTTTACCTACATCGGTAGTTGAACCGGTAATCGTAATGGTGTCGTTATTCGCATCCGATGTCACTTGGCTATTTACCGAGCTGCTGGTGTTATCCAACGTCGTGGTATCGGTGTCTTTAACAGTTGAACCATTGTTATCTACCACTTCTGTTTGCACCGTAATATCGCCGTCACTGATACTGTTTGTGGTGGTTACTTCAACCGTATAGCTGCCTTTTTCATCTACAGTTGTTGTCGCCGTTACCGTATCGTTATCGTGGTCTGTGATCGTTACGGTTACGGTTGCACCTTTACTTACATCAGTAGTTGAACCCACTATGGTAATGGTATCGTTGGTACTGTCGCTGGTCACATTGCTATCTACCGAGCTGTTGGTGTTATCTAACGTGGTAGTGTCCGGGTTTTTAATGGTCGAACCGTTATTATCTACCACTGCTGTATCTACCGTGATATTGCCATCAGTAATATCAGTCGCAACACTCACTTCAACTGTATAGTTACCGTTTGAATCCACTGTCGTCGTTGCCGTTTGCGTATCGCCGTCATGGTCTGTGATCGTTACGGTTACGGTTGCACCTTTACTTACATCAGTAGTTGAACCCACTATGGTAATCGTATCGTTGTTAGCATCCGATGTCACTTCGCTATTCACCGAACTGCTGATGTTATCTAACGTAGTCGTGTCTTGGTCTTTAATGGTCGAACCGTTATTGTCCACCACTGCTGTATCTACGGTGATATTGCCGTCACTGATAGTGGTCGTAGTGGTTACTTCAACCGTATAGTTGCCTTTTTCATCTACGGTTGTCGTCGCCGTTACCGTATCACCGTCGTGGTCTGTGACCGTCACTGTCACCACCGAACCTTTAGCCACATCTGTGGTTGAACCCACGATAGTGAGCGTGTCATTGGCACTGTCGCTTGTCACACTGCTATCTAATGAGCTATTGGTGTTATCTAACGTGCCCGTATCGGTATCTTTGATAACCGAGCCGTTGTTATCTACCACCTCTGTTTCTACCGTGATGTTGCCATCGGTAAGATCTGTCGCCTCACTCACTTCAATCGTATAGTTACCGTTTGAATCCACTGAAGCTGTCGCGGTGACTGTGTCGCCATTACTATCAGTGAGTGTTACAGTTATAGTCGTACCATTTTCTACATCGGTGGTTGAACCGATGATGGTAATGGTGTCATTATCCTCATTCGACGTTACTTGACTATCTACCGAACTACTGGTGTTATCCAACGTCATGGTATCAGTGTCTTTAATGGTCTCACCATTGTTATCTGCCACTTCGGTTTCTACGGTGATATTACCGTCACTAATGCTGTTCGTAGTGGTTACTTCGACAGTATAGTTGCCGTTTTCATCTACGGTCGCTGTCGCAGTGACTGTGTCGCCGCCATCGCTATCGGTGATCGTTACGGTTACAGTCGCACCATTCGCTACATCGGTAGTTGAACCGGTAATCGTAATGGTGTCCTTATCCGCATCGGAGGTAACTTGGGTATCGACCGAACTGCTGGTGTTATCTAACGTCGTGGTTTCAGTGTCTTTAATGGTTGAACCATTGTTATCGACCACTTCCGTTTCCACCGTGATATCGCCATCGGTAATATTCGTCGCAGCAGTTACTTCAACCGTATAGTGACCGTCTGAATCTACAGTTGCCGTCGCCGTTTGCATATCGCCGTCTTTGTCGGTAATTGTCACCGTCACGGTAGTACCATTATTCACATCCGTAGTTGAACCCACGATGGTGATCGTGTCATTGGCATCGTCGCTCGTCACATTGCTATCTACCGAACTGCTGATGTTATCTAAGGTGGTAGTATCTTGGTCTTTAATGGTCGAACCGTTATTGTCCACCACTGCCGTATCTACGGTGATGTTGCCGTCACTGATAGTGGTTGTAGTAGTTACTTCAACCGTATAATTGCCGCTTGAATCCACGGTTGTCGTCGCCGTAACTGTGCCGTTCTCGCTATCGGTGATCGTTACGGTTACAGTCGCACCATTCGCTACATCGGTGGTTGAACCTGTAATTGTAATGGTATCGTTGTCCGCATCCGACGTTACTTTACTATCTACCGAACTGCTGGTATTATCCAACGTTGTGGTATCGGTGTCTTTAACAGTTGAACCATTGTTATCAACCACTTCGGTATTAATAGTAATATTACCGTCATCAATATTATCCGGTACTGTCACGTCAATAGTGTAATTACCATTGCTATCTACTGTCGCTGTCGCCGTTACCATATCACCGTCTTTGTCGGTGATCGTTACAGTTACGGTCGCACCATTTTCTACATCGGTGGTTGAACCCACGATAGTAATCGTATCATTACCTGCATCAGAGGTAACTTGGATATCTACTGAGCTGCTGGTGTTATCTAACGTAGTGGTTTCGGTATCTTTAATGGTTGAACCATTGTTATCTACTACCTCTGTTTCTACCGTAATATTGCCATCGGTAATGTCTGTCGCAACAGTCACTTCAACCGTATAGTGACCGTCTGAGTCTACAGTTGTCGTCGCCGTTTGCGTATCGCCGTCTTTATCGGTAATTGTCACTGTCACGGTCGCACCGTCATCCACATCTGTGGTTGAACCTACGATGGTGATCGTGTCATTAGCACTGTCGCTTGTCACACTACTATCTACCGAACCACTGATGTTATCTAACGTGCCCGTATCGGTATCTTTGATAATCGAACCGTTGTTATCTCGCACTTCTGTTTCTACCGTGATGTTGCCATCGGTAAGATCTGTCGCCGCACTCACTTCAATTGTATAGTTACCGTTCGAATCCACTGCCGCCGTCGCGGTGACTGTTTCGCCATCTTTGTCAGTAAGCGTTACGGTTATAGTCGTGCCATTTTCTACATCGGTGGTTGAACCAATGATAGTAATAGTGTCGTTGCCCGCATTCGACGTTACTTGGCTATCTACTGAGCTGCTGATGTTATCTAACGTGGTCGTATCAGTGTCTTTAATGGTCGAACCGTTGTTATCCACCACTTCTGTTTCTACGGTGATATCGCCATCACTAATACTGCTCGTAGTGGTTACTTCAACCGTATAGTTGCCGTTTTCATCTACGGTCGCTGTCGCAGTGACTGTGTCGCCGCCATCGCTGTCGGTGATCGTTACGGTTACGGTCGCACCTTTATCTACATCGGTAGTTGAGCCGGTAATCGTAATGGTGTCCTTATCCGCATCGGAGGTAACTTGGGTATCGACCGAACTGCTGGTGTTATCTAACGTCGTGGTTTCGGTGTCTTTAATGGTTGAACCATTGTTATCTACTACTTCCGTTTCCACCGTAATATTGCCATCGGTAATGTCTGTCGCGGCAGTCACTTCAACCGTATAGTTACCGTTTGAATCCACGGTTGCCGTCGCCGTTTGCTTATCACCGTCGTGGTCTGTAATCGTTACGGTTACGGTCGCACCGTTCTCTACATCGGTGGTTGAACCCACAATAGTGATCGTGTCATTGGTATCATCACTCGTCACATTGCTATCTACCGAACCGCTGATGTTATCTAACGTACCCGTATCGGTATCTTTGATAATCGAACCGTTGTTATCTACCACCTCTGTTTCTACCGTGATGTTGCCATCGGTAAGATCTGTCGCCGCACTCACTTCAATCGTATAGTTACCGTTCGAATCCACTGCCGCCGTCGCAGTGACTGTGTCACCATCTTTGTCAGTAAGCGTTACGGTTATAGTCGTACCGTTTTCTACATCAGTGGTTGAACCAATGATGGTAATAGTGTCGTTGTCCGCACCCGATGTCACTTTGCTATCTACTGAGCTGCTGGTGTTATCCAACGTCATGGTATCGGTGTCTTTAATGGTTGAACCATTATTATCTACTACTTCTGTTTCCACCGTGATGTCGCCATCGGTAATGTCTGTTGCAGCGGTCACTTCAACCGTATAGTGACCGTTTGAGTCCACAGTCGCCGTCGCCGTTTGCTTATCACCGTCATGGTCTGTGATCGTTACGGTTACGGTCGCACCACTTTCTACATCGGTAGTTGAGCCGGTAATCGTAATGGTATCCTTATCCGCATCGGAGGTAACTTGGGTATCGACCGAACTGCTGGTGTTATCTAACGTTGTGGTATCGGTGTCTTTAATGGTTGAACCGTTGTTATCTACCACTTCTGTTTCCACCGTGATGTTGCCATCGGTAATGTCTGTCGCCACAGTCACTTCAACCGTATAATTACCGTTTGAATCCACGGTCGCCGTCGCCGTTTGCGTATCACCGTCTTTGTCGATAATTGTCACTGTCACGGTCGCACCATCATCCACATCTGTGGTTGAACCTACAATGGTAATCGTGTCATTGGTATCGTCGCTCGTCACACGGCTATCTGTATTACCATCAATAGCATCCAAGCTATCAGTATCTTGATCCGTTACAGTCTTACCCGCTTTATCCGTCGTTTTTGAATCTGTAGTAATCTGACCGTCTTTTAATGAAGAAATATCAACATCGGTACTATAATTACCATTCGAAGCAACAGTCGTTGTTGCCGTAACGGTTTTATCATCACTATCAGTCAATGTAATAGTTACAACAGAACCTTCGGCAACATTAGTTGTAGTACCCGTTACTTTTGCAACAGAGCTGCCTTTAGTTAATTCGGTCTGAACATCGATCGCACCATTTAATACCGGCGCTGAATCATTGTCAGAATCACGATCAATCAATGCAACACCCGCACCAACTAAACCTAACCCTAATAACCACCAAGGTAAATAAATCCATAAACCGTCGACAATTTCTTCACCGCCAAGCGCTTGCCCCGCCTGTTCAGACTCATCCAACATACTCACCGCATCATCAGTTTCACCTGATTTCGGCACATAAGCATAAATTTTGCCATTCTCAGCTTCACCGATAAGCACGCTATTTACTTTTTGTTTATCGCCATCGGGATAATAGCCTTGGATAACAATATCAGGATTTAGATCACCATCTTCTAACATTATTTGAAGATCATTGCCGACACGTTTGGCAATAATATTCTGCGGACCACGTCCTGTTTTATCATCAATTAACTGATAATTTACTTGTTCCTGTGCATCAAGTACCAAAGTTTGACCTTTAACAACCTGATGATTTCCAATCTCTTTCTTCGCATCAAGTATCTTTACTGTTGCTGTCATATAAATAATAATCCTTATAAAACTCTAAATTTATTTCTTACCGTAAACTGTCACATCTACACGACGATTCGGGGCATTACATTCGATAATTGCTTTTTTAGTTTTATGTAATGTAGAGCAGTTACTAATAGCTAAATCTTTCTCACCATAGCCGACAGCAGTCATTGGTAACGTGACACCGGCTCTAACCAACGCCTCTTTTACCGTATCAGCCCGTTTTTGTGATAATTTTAAATTGTATTGCTCCGAGCCGAATGAATCCGTATAACCACTCACTTGAATTTGAACATCGCTAATTTTTTCTTGAGGTAATGTTTTTAGATGCTGAGCCAAATCATTAATTTTGTCTTTGCCGTAAGGTAAAATCGAATTGTATGATGAACCATTTAATGGAAATAACGCATTCGCAGAAAGCTCAAAATTAGAAAGTACCGGCGTACCGCATTTACTTTCCGATACACGAGAAATCGTTTGTGCAGCCTGTGGGAAATTAATCATCTCTTGTTTTGCTTGTTGTTCTTCCACTCGCGTAAACATAAAATTACCATCGCGAGCTAGGGATACTCTAATATAGGCAATTTCATTTACCGGCAAAATATGAGTAGCACCTTTGACACGATTACCAAAAGTATTCTGTTTATTAAATGAACCGGTAAATAATTGTTTTGCCGCACAAACGGCTATTGAAGTAACGCTGTTAGGAACCAGTGATGCCTGATAATCACCATTAATAAACACATCTACCGCTTCTGAACTTGCAATGTCATCTTTACGATAAAATACTGCTAATGTCTGATTTTCAGCCAGCTCAGAAGTTGATATAGTCGGTTTCCCGTAATTCTGCCATTTTTCAAGTGCTTGATTTTCTCCGCGAGGCGAGGAACAAGCACTTAAAGCCAATGCAACTGAAACAACCAACAAGGCTTTTTTCATTGTTATCTCCACTATTTGGTTATGTTAAATTGGAAAAATAAAATGCAGTAACAAAAACGCTTATCACGAAATAAAAAACGAATATTTAATGCTTCAATCTTTATTATTACTACTACATGTTCAAAAAATTCAGAGAAAGACTCTAACTCATTAGACCTCTTATCTCCCCAACGAGATTTTAGAATAAAAAACACACTGAATAGAGTGCATTTACAATACTTTACATTTATAAATACATTTAAAATCAAAATGTTAATTAAGTGTTAATCAACTGAAAACAAGTTGTTTTACCGGCTAGTTTGTAACCATAAAAATTTCTCAAAAACTCACCGCACTTTTTTGTTATAATCTGCAAAAAATTATTAATAGAGAAACACTATGAAACAACTTTTTGCCACCACTGCCCGCGGTTTTGAGGAACTGTTAAAAGTCGAACTTACCGAACTCGGTGCGACTGAATGTAAAATCACCCAAGGCGGTGTGCATTTTCAAGCAAACGATGAAACCCAATATCAAACGTTACTTTGGTCACGTTTGGCTTCGCGTATTTTATTCCCTTTAATCACCACCAAAATTTACAGCGATTTAGATTTATATTCGATGATTACAAACTATAATTGGTCGGCAATTTTTAGTGAAAAATCCAACTTTTTCGTGGATTTTAACGGCACGAACCAAGAAATTCGCCACACTCAATTCGGTGCAATGCGAGTGAAAGACGGCATTGTGGATTACTTTGAACGCAGCGGCAAAGCCCGTCCGGCAGTGGATAAAGATTATCCTGATGTGCGTATTCACGCCTATTTAAATCGCGATGAATTAGTGGTGTCTTTAGATTTAAGTGGCGATGCCCTACATTTACGCGGTTATCGCGAGGAGGCGGGCAAAGCCCCCTTGCGGGAAACCTTAGCAGCGGCTATTGTGCTGCGTTCCGGTTGGCAATTCGGCACGCCGTTGGTTGACCCGATGTGTGGTTCCGGTACATTGCTCATTGAAGCGGCTCAAATGGAAGCCAAAATCGCGCCGCAATTACATCGCTTGCATTGGGGATTCGATCATTGGTTAGGACACAATCAAGAAGCTTGGAATAAAGTGAAATCGGCTGCCGTTGAACTCGCCGAAGCACAGTTACAGCACAATCCGCAGCCGCATTTTTACGGTTATGATCTTGATCATCGCGTCTTACAAAAAGCGCAAAAAAATGCACAAAATGCCGGCGTGGCACATTTGGTTAAATTTAAACAAGGGGATGTGGCTGCGCTGAAAAATCCGCTGGATTCGGAAAGCAATGAATGCGGTACGGTGATTTGTAACCCACCTTATGGCGAACGTTTAGGCACAACGCCGGCATTAATTGCGTTATATTCGGTGTTCGGAAATCGCTTGAAAGAACAATTTGCCGATTGGAATGTGTCTGTATTCAGCGGTGAACCGGCATTGCTCGATTGCTTACGTTTGCGTTCTCATCGTCAATTTAAAGCCAAAAACGGTCCGTTAGACTGTGTGCAGAAAAATTATCATATTTCTCACCGCACTTTTGCTCAAGCAGAAACTCAGAATGGTAATAAAAGTGCGGTAGAAAATTTAAAAATTTCTACAGAAACCAACGTAGCACAAGATTTTGCCAATCGCTTACAGAAAAACATCAAGAAAATCGAAAAATGGGCAAATCAGCAAGGTTTAAATGCCTATCGTTTATATGATGCGGATTTACCGGATTATAATTTAGCGGTAGATCGGTATGGCGATCATATTGTGGTCCAAGAATATGCAGCCCCGAAAAATATTGATGAAACCAAAGCCAGACAGCGTTTGTTGGATGCAGTCACAGTCACCCTTGCAGTGACCGCCGTGGAAACCAATAAATTAGTGCTTAAAGTCCGTCAAAAACAAAAAGGCACAAACCAATATGAAAAATTAGCCAATAAAGGGGATTATTTTTATGTCACTGAATACGGGGCAAAATTGTGGGTGAATTTAACGGATTATTTGGACACAGGCTTATTCTTGGATCACCGTTTAACCCGCAAAATGTTGGGTGAAATGGCGAAAGGCAAGGATTTCTTAAATCTGTTTGCCTACACCGGTTCTGCTACTGTGCACGCCGTATTAGGCGGAGCGAAGTCCAGCACTACGGTGGATATGTCTAACACCTATTTAAACTGGGCAGAACAAAATCTGATTTTAAATGATTGTGATGATGAGAAAAAACACCGCTTAATCCAAGCGGATTGCCTGCAATGGCTGGAAAAATGCGACCGCACTTTTGATTTGATTTTTGTGGATCCACCGACATTTTCCAATTCAAAACGGATGGATGAAAGCTGGGATGTGCAGCGGGATCATATTAAATTAATGACCAATTTAAAACGGATTTTGCGACCAAACGGCACTATTGTATTCTCAAACAATAAACGGGGCTTCAAAATGGATTTCGATGGTTTGCAACAACTGGGTTTAAGTGCGGTGGAAATTTCCGCTAAAACCCTGCCGTTAGATTTTGAACGTAATAAGCAGATTCATAACTGTTGGGTGATTACGGCTTAAACAAAAAATGGTGCGGGTTATATCGCACCATTTTTTATGTGATTAATGTTGCACCACTAACCGCTGCGGGCGGATGACATTATTATTATCCACTTCCGCCACGCCTAAAAACAAGGATTGATCGCTGTTAAACAATCGTACCAAGCCGTTAAGTTGTTGCGGATTGCCAAATCTTACCCGCTGACCAAAACCGATAGCTTTAACCTGTTCATCATTCAACAATAATGCCGGCAGTTTGGAAACGGCGGTATCCGTAGGCAAAAGTAATTGATCTAATTGGTTTAAATCACCTTGTTCTGCCAACTGTTGCAGTTGTTCCCAAGTCATCATTGCAGCGGTAGGATAGCTGGATACCGCCGTGCGTCGCAACATGGTGACGTGAGCACCGCAACCTAAATATTCGCCCAAATCATCCACTAAGGTGCGAATATAAGTGCCTTTGGAACAATGCACATCAAGGGTTAAGAACGGTGGTTGATATTCAATAAAATTCAGCTCGAAAATGGTAATGGGACGAGCTTCCCGCTCTACGGTAATACCTGCTCGGGCATATTCATATAACGGCCTGCCTTGATGTTTTAAAGCAGAAAACATCGTTGGCACTTGCATTAAATCACCGCGAAAGTGCGGTAGACTTTGCAGAATTTTTTGCTCGCTCACATTCACCGCTCTGGTTTGTACAATTTGCCCTTCCGCATCAGAAGTGTCCGTGCGTTCACCCAATTTTGCGGTAACGAGATAACGTTTATCGGCATCCAGCAAAAATTGCGAAAACTTAGTGGCTTCGCCCAAACAAATTGGCAACATACCTGTTGCCAATGGATCTAAGGCACCGGTATGTCCTGCTTTATTGGCTTGGAACAAGCGTTTGACCTTTTGCATAATGTCATTGCTGCTCATGCCTTGCGGTTTATCCAGTAGGAACACACCGTCAATATCGCGGCCGCGTTTACGTGGTTTTGACACTGATTATTCCTTATCCGCGGTTTCATCATCCACGTGACGGGCTTCATCCCGGCGAATCACATTCGTCACCAAATTGGACATACGCATACCATCGATCAATGAACTGTCGTAGAAAAATCTGATTTCCGGCACAATACGTAAACGCATTGCTTTACCCACTAAGGAACGGATATAAGGTGCCGCCTTTTCCAAGGCTTTCATCCCATTTTGCACAGCCAATTCATCACTGTCGAACAGGAATGTAACAAACACTTTGGCATAAGCCAAATCGCCGGATAAATCCACGTCGGATACGGTTACCATCCCGATACGCGGGTCTTTCACTTCACGTTGCAAAATCACCGCGATTTCTTTTTTCAATTCTTGTGCCACGCGGTCGGAACGTTTAAATTCTCTTGCCATTTTTTATTCTCTTTTAATTAATTTTGCGATACCGAATTCTACCATAAAGTCATATAGAAATTTGAAAAATTCTACCGCACTTAGGGCTATTTGTTGTACAGCCAACACGTTGGTACAGGGCTGTAAATGATGTTTTTTCATTCAAAAAATTAGGGCTACAAAGTAGCCCAACTATACTTAACCGAGGATGAAACCTGCGGTATATCACCCAATTTAGATGCTGCGTTTCACTTCAACCACTTCAAAGACTTCAATTTGGTCGCCGACTTTGACGTCGTTATAGTTTTTCACGCCGATACCGCATTCCATACCATTACGCACTTCATTCACGTCATCTTTAAAGCGACGGAGTGATTCCAGTTCGCCTTCAAAGATCACCACGTTATCACGCAATACACGGATTGGGTTGTTACGTTTAATCACACCTTCCGTTACCATACAACCGGCGATTGCACCGAATTTCGGTGAACGGAACACATCACGCACTTCCGCCAAACCGATAATTTCTTGTTTGAATTCAGGTTCAAGCATACCGCTCATTGCCGCTTTGATTTCATTTAATAATTCATAAATAATTGAATAGTAACGTAAATCAATATTTTCAGATTCAATCACGCGGCGAGCCGAAGCATCGGCACGTACGTTAAAACCGAGAATAATCGCATTGGAAGCAGCTGCTAAAGTTGCATCGGTTTCAGTGATACCGCCCACGCCGGAACCCACTACGGTTACTTTCACTTCGTCTGTTGAAAGTTCGCTTAATGATTGACAAATAGCTTCCACGGAACCTTGAACATCCGCTTTCACAATCACGTTCAATGCCGCAACATCGCCATCTTCCATGTTGCTGAACATATTTTCCAATTTCGCTTTTTGTTGGCGAGCCAATTTCACTTCACGGAATTTACCTTGACGATACAATGCCACTTCGCGTGCTTTTTTCTCATCGCGTACAACAGTCGCTTCATCACCGGCTGCCGGTACACCTGAAAGCCCTAAAACCTCTACCGGAATCGATGGACCGGCCGATTCGATTTCGTTACCGTTTTCATCACGCATTGCGCGCACACGACCGTATTCAAAACCACAAAGCACGATATCGCCTTTGTTCAGCGTACCGGACTGAACCAAAATAGTTGCCACCGGACCGCGACCTTTATCTAAGTAAGATTCGATTACCACACCGCTTGCCATACCGTCTTTCACTGCGGTTAATTCAAGCACTTCGGATTGTAATAAAATCGCATCAAGCAATTCGTCAACCCCTGTACCTTTTTTCGCAGAAACATACACAAATTGTACATCGCCACCGAATTTTTCTGCCACCACTTCATATTGTAACAATTCGGTTTCTACGCGTTCCGGATTTGCTTCCGGTTTATCGATTTTATTCACTGCAACCACAATCGGTACGCCCGCGGCTTTTGCGTGTTGAATCGCTTCGATGGTTTGCGGCATCACGCCATCATCGGCTGCAACCACAAGCACTACAATATCCGTGGCTTTCGCACCACGTGCACGCATGGAGGTAAAGGCCGCATGTCCCGGTGTATCTAAGAAGGTAATCATTTTACCATTAGTTTCAACATGATACGCACCGATATGCTGGGTAATACCACCTGCTTCTCCGGCCGCTACTTTCGCTTTACGAATATAGTCAAGTAAAGAGGTTTTACCGTGGTCAACGTGTCCCATAATGGTCACAACCGGTGCACGTTGTACCAATTCCGCATCGGTATCACGGTCACTCATTACCGCTTCTTCAAGTTCATTTTCTTTACGCAACACCACTTTGTGACCCATTTCTTCCGCAAGTAATTGTGCGGTTTCTTGGTCGATCACTTGGTTAATGGTCACCATTTCGCCCATTTTCATCATGGTTTTGATAATTTCGGTCGCTTTCACCGCCATTTTATCCGCAAGTTCTTTTATCGTAATCGTTTCACCGATCACCACATCGCGGTTTACGGCTTGAGCCGGTTTGGTAAAGGCTTGTTGAAGTGCAGAACCTTTTTTCGCATTTTTTCCTTTACCTTTGAAATCTTTTTGGTTACGACGATCCGCACTACGTTCATTTTTATTCGAACGGGAATCTTCACGATCACCTTTCTTCGCTTTGGCTACTTTTTGTTTGCCGCCACGACCACGCCCTTCATTACGACGCTCTTCATCGCTCTCCGCTTCTTGTGCATAGCGTGAAGTTAAATTGTAATCGGAATAATCGTCAGAACTGTTGTCATGCTCATGCTCAGATGCCGATTCAGCTAAACGTTTAGCGTCTTCTGCCGCTTTACGGGCTTGCTCTTCCGCTTTTTGACGAGCTAATTCGTCCGCTTTACGACGTAATTCCGCTTCTTCCGCACGACGTTTATCTTTCGCACTGTCTTTAGTGGAATTTTTCTCAGAAACGACCGCACTTTTTGCTTTGGCTTTAGTTGTTTCTTGCTTAGCTTCATCCGCTGCCAGTTTTGCTTTTTCCGCTTCTTGTTTCGCTTTTAATTCAGCCGCTTTTTGGGCAGCTTCTTGTTGTGCTTTCGCTTGCTCTTCCGCTGCACGTTGCTCGGAAGCTTCTGCACGTTTAATTGCATCTCGGCTGACCGTACGCACTTTTTTGACCGCAGGACCATGATTGATATTTGCTTTCGGTTTACGGACAACACTCAGCGTTTTTTTCTCATTTGTATTTTCTGTCATAGCATTTTCCCCCGATTATGCAAACCAACAAATTTCACGAGCAGCTAAAATCAGTTCGCCTGCTTTTTCTGCGGAAATTTCTTCAATTTCGGTTAATTCGTCCACGCTTTGTTCTGCTAATGTTTCTAAGGTGATGATACCTTTTTCTGCCATTTTCAATGCAAGATGACGATTCATACCGGCTAAATTCAATAACGCTTCTTCAATATTCGCCTGTTTAATCGCTTCTTCTTCCTCAAGACTACGTTTGGTGAAAGCGTTTTTTGCACGATTTTGTAATTCTTCAACTAAATCTTCATCTTCCAAACCGTCAATTTCCGTTAATTCGCGCATTGGCGTATAAGCGATGGACTCTAAGGTGGTAAATCCTTCATCCACTAATAATTGAGCGAAATCTTCGTCAATCTCAAGTTCGTTAACGAACAGTTGAATAACTTTATCGTTCGCCGCTTGGTATTTTTCATTAAATTCTTCCGTGGTCATAACATTCAATATCCAGCCGGTCAATTGCGTTGCTAAACGTACGTTCTGACCGTTACGACCGATGGCTTGTGCAAGATTGACAGATTCTACGGCAATATCCATTGTACGTTTTCCGTCGTCTTCGACGATAGAAACCACTTCAGCCGGAGCCATAGCATTAATCACAAATTGTGCCGGATTATCATCCCATAATACGATGTCGATACGCTCATTACCGCCCAACTCGTTGGTGATTGCCTGCACGCGGGCACCACGCATACCCACGCACGCACCCACAGGATCGATACGTCTGTCATTGCTTTTCACTGCAATTTTCGCACGTGATCCCGGATCACGAGCCGCACTGCGGATTTCAATTAATTCTTCACCGATTTCAGGCACTTCTAAACGGAATAATTCGATTAACATTTCCGGTTTTGCACGGGTCACAAATAGCTGTGCATTTTTCGCTGCCGGATCTACTTTATAAAGCACACCTCGCACACGATCGCCCGGACGGAAGTTTTCACGCGGCATCATATCTTCGCGTAAAATTACCGCTTCCGCTTGGTTGCCTAAATCTAAAATCACACTATCACGCGATACTTTCTTCACGGTTGCCGTGATGATTTTACCTTCTTGCGAACGGAATTGTTCGACCACTTTTGCACGTTCCGCATCACGAATTTTGGTACTGATTACTTGGCGTGCGGTTTGCATGGTAATGCGGTCGAATGCGATAGAATCGATTTCATCTTCCACAAAATCACCCAGTTGAATATTTTCGTCTTCAGCGAATAATCTTGCCGCTTCCAATTCCATTTCTTTTAACGGATTGTGCATTTCTTCCACGACTTCCCAACGGCGGAATGTACGGAAATCACCGGTTTTGGTGTCGATCACGACACGGACATCAATATCTTTTTCTTGTTTTTTCTTAGTTGAAAGTGCGATGGCACTTTCCAATGCTTCAAAAATCTTTTCTTTCGGTAATAATTTCTCGTTAGAAACCATTTCTGCCGCTAATAAAATTTCTTTACTCATTCTGTTTTCTCTCTTAAATTGAATTAAAATTTCGGAACGATATTGGCTTTTTGAATATTACCGAACACAAAAGTTTGCGGTTGCCCGTCAACGATTAAGGTGATCATATCACCGTTGACTGCGTCCAATTTGCCTTGCCATTTACGACGATCTCCCATAGGAATTCGTAAATGCACCGACACATCCTGACCGATAAAACGTTCATAATGTGCCAAAGTAAATAACGGTCGGTCTAAACCCGGTGAAGATACTTCTAAATTATATTTGTCTGCGATCGGATCTTCTACATCCAACACGGCACTCACTTGGCGACTCACATCCGCACAATCATCCACTGTGACACCGCCTTCTTTATCAATAAATAAACGTACTGTTAAATAGCGACCTGTACGTTGGCATTCAATCCCAACCAACTCACAATCCATATCTTCAACGGAAGCTATTAACAAATCCTGTAATTTTTGTTCCAAAGTTGCCAAAACAACCTCCCAATAATAAATTTCAGATATAAAAAAAGGGCTTAACGCCCACTTTAATCTAATCCAAATTGTCCATAAAAAAAGCCCCTTCGGGCAGTTCTTATTAAAGTGGTTGCGGGAGCCGGATTTGAACCGACGGCCTTCGGGTTATGAGCCCGACGAGCTACCAAGCTGCTCCACCCCGCGTCCGAAATATGGGCGTATTATACGTGCGGAAAATGCAAATATCAAGGTTTTGTTAAAATTTTTGTTTAATTTACCGCACTTAATAACATTTAAAAGCGAATGCCCGTGCCGATACCGAAACCGACCCCAACGCCGTTACTGCCGCCGCCGGCACCGATACTCCCTCCAACGTCGGTTGAACTGCACGCCGCTAATAATGCGGATAATGTAAGAATTATTAACCATTTTTTCATATTTGACTCCGATGCCGCCCAAATTCAAATAACCGATACAGTGCTATCAAATCCATTTTAGCAATCGGCTTAAACGGCAGTAATAAATAATAAATCCACCGTAACTTCTTCAATAATGTGAATGCTGCCGGTAAAATTTGTTGTTGATCCGCCGCAACATAATGATCGATTGCCATTACTACCTGTTCATCGGTCATCAGTTTAAAACGGAATAAACCGTGTAAGAATACCAATACATCACGCATTTTGCTGTATTTTAAATTGTTGCTATGCACAATGGATTCTAAATCCAAAAAACGTACTTCGCCGTTTTGCCACGCAATATCCCGCAAGGCAGGTCGACCGTGGATAATAGCTTTATTATGCAATTCCGCCAATGCGGTCGCACAATCATTTAAAACTTGCTGTTTTTGCACCGCACTTACGGATTCATCTTCAATCCATTGATTTGCAGTTCTGCCCGCATCTTGCAGTACAAAAAAATTATCATCAAACATTACCAACCGAGCAATCGGAGCCTGCCGTTCGGTAAGTTGTTTTAACACCTCTAATTCATGGTGAAAAGAAACCATGCCTTGCGGTTTTAATAATCGCCATACGCCCTTTACATCTTCGGGCTGTTTAATCCAATATTTCACACCGTTGTAATCAAAACTAAAAATTCGTTTTCCCTGATTTTGTGTGACTAATTCTCTGACATACTGCTGAAATTCAGTCATAAATTTGTACTACTCCGATTTTCCCGCAAGTGCGGCAATTTCAACAATCACATTCACCGCATCCAACATGCCTTCCAAGGAAATCAATTCATGTTTGCTGTGAAAATTATAACCGCCGGTAAAAATATTCGGACAAGCCAAGCCTTTTTCTGCCAACCATGCCCCGTCTGTGCCGCCGCGAATAGCTTTATGCTGCGGTGTAATGCCGCAATTTTTCATGGCTTGATCGGCAATTTCAATGGATTGCGGCACGGTTTTCACGGTATCATACATATTTTTGTAGGTATCGCTGATTTCCACTTCGATGCGTTTTTTCAATTTCTTCCGGCGATTGAAATCCGCTACCCATTTTTCTACAAAAGCTTTACGTTGAGTGAAATTCTCCGCATCAAAATCGCGGATAATATATTCCAACTCAACTTTTTCAATATCGCCGCTAAAACGGCTTAAATGATAAAAGCCTTGCTTTTCTTCCGTGTGTTCCGGCGTTTCGGCTACCGGAAAACCTTGTTGAAACTCGCAAGCCAAAGTTAACGCGTTAATTAATTTGTTTTTTGCATAACCGGGATGAATATTTTGTCCGTGAATCGTGACTTTCGCACTGGCGGCGTTAAAGTTTTCATATTCCAACTCGCCCACTTCGCTGCCGTCAACGGTATAAGCCCAATCGCAAGGGAATCTTTCTAATGGAAAGAATTGCATACCTAAACCGATTTCTTCATCCGGGGTAAATGCCACGCAAATATTGGCTCGCGGTCTATCACTTTGAATCAAGATAGAAAGTGCGGTCATAATTTCCGCAATTCCTGCTTTATTATCCGCCCCTAACAGGGTTGTGCCGTCCGTCACAATTAAGGTTTTCCCCACAAAATTATGCAAAAACGGAAAATATACCGGACTGATAAATTCATCACCGATGCCTAATGCAATATCCCCGCCGCGATAGTTTTCAATCACTTCCGGCTGCACGTTTTTACCACTCATTTGCGGTGATGTATCCAAATGAGAAATAAAACCGATGGTTAGAGCGTGCGGTTGATTAGCGGGTAAAAATGCCGTTACGACCGAATGTTTGCTGATTTCAATATCCTGCAAGCCAAGTGCGGTCAATTCTTGGGCTAAATCTTTGGCTAATTTTTTTTGCCCCGCCGAACTCGGTGATGTTTTGGCACCGGGCTTTGATTGAGTGTCATAGCTTACATAATTTAAAAATCGTTCCAATAGCCGATCTTTTTGTTGTATGACTTGTTGCATCGTTTGTTGTGTTTGAGGGGTTGACATTGTTATCTCTTCTGTCCAAATAAGTAAATTAGAAAAATAGTCGCATTTTTTGTCTAAAAAATCAATTAATAGCTTTTAATTCCAAGCTGAAAACTATATCATACGGAATCTTGAAACGATATATATCTTTCTGCGTATTTTGCAGATTCACTTCTACTGATTCTATTTATGGAGAAAACCAAAGCTAGTGGAAAATTCAGTTCAAAGTAAGCCAATTATTGAGCTTCGTTCGATCACTAAATCTTATGGTAGTAACACCATTATTAATGATTTCAACTTAACCATTAATAACGGTGAATTCGTTACGATTCTCGGCCCGTCCGGTTGTGGTAAAACCACGGTTTTACGTTTGCTTGCGGGGCTTGAAGAATTGGATGCGGGACAAATTATTTTAGACGGTACGGATGTGACTAACGTACCGGCGGAACAACGCCATATTAATACGGTGTTCCAAAGCTATGCCTTATTCCCGCACATGACGATTTTTGAAAACGTCGCATTCGGTTTGCGTATGCAAAAAGTGCCGTCCAATGAAATCAAGCCGCGTGTGATGGAAGCACTACGTATGGTTCAGTTGGAAGAAATGGCAGATCGTAAACCGGCACAGCTTTCCGGCGGTCAGCAACAACGTATCGCCATTGCCCGTGCGGTAGTAAATAAACCGAAAGTATTATTATTAGATGAATCTTTATCCGCACTTGATTACAAATTACGTAAACAAATGCAGAATGAATTGAAAGCCTTACAGCGTAAATTAGGCATTACCTTTATTTTCGTGACGCACGATCAAGAAGAAGCCTTGACTATGTCTGATCGCATTATTTTATTGCGTAAAGGTAACATTGAACAAGACGGTTCACCGCGTGAAATTTACGAAGAACCCAAAAACTTATTCGTTGCCCGCTTTATCGGTGAAATCAATATTTTTGATGCTACGGTAATTGAGCGTATCGACGAACAACGCCTGAAAGCCAACGTAGAAGGCCGTATCTGTGAAATCTATTCTGATTTACCGGTGAAGAGCGGTCAAAAATTAAATGTTTTATTACGTCCGGAAGACGTTCAGTTAGACGAATTAGATGCCAATGAACAATCACCAAACGGCATTATCGGCTATGTGCGCGAACGTAACTACAAAGGCATGACTTTAGAATCCACCATTGAGCTGGCTCATAACGGTAAAATGGTGTTGGTTAGCGAATTCTTTAATGAAGACGATCCGAATATCGATCACTCATTAAACCAAAAAGTTGTTGTGACTTGGATTGAACGTTGGGAAGTGGTATTGAACGATGAAAACAACGAGTAAATTTCAGCGAATTACCGTTGCCGTTATCTTTGCCTGGTTAATTTTCTTTGTGTTGATACCAAACCTGTTGGTATTCGTCACCAGTTTCTTAACCCGTGATAGCAGTAACTTTATTGAATTCACCTTTACCTTGGACAACTATAAACGCTTGTTTGAGCCGTTGTACGCCCAAGTGATGTGGAATTCTCTGTATATGTCCGGCATGGCGACCATTATCTGTTTGATCATCGGCTATCCGTTTGCTTTTATGATTGCTAAAGTGCCCAAAAAATATCGTCCGATTTTACTCTTCTTAGTGATTTTGCCTTTCTGGACAAACTCATTGATCCGTATTTACGGAATGAAAATCTTTTTGGGCGTAAAAGGAATCTTGAATAATACATTAATCAGTTTAGGCTTAATCAATGAACCGATTCGCGTATTAAATACCGAGGTCGCGGTAATTATCGGCTTGGTATATATTCTGCTGCCGTTTATGATTCTACCGCTTTATTCGGCCATTGAAAAAATTGACGGGCGTTTATTAGAAGCAGCGAGAGATTTGGGTGCCAATGCGTTCCAACGCTTTATTAAAGTGATTATTCCGCTCACCATGCCTGGCATTGTGGCCGGTTGTTTATTGGTATTGCTACCGGCGATGGGAATGTTCTATGTGGCAGACTTATTAGGTGGTTCAAAAGCCTTATTAGTGGGTAACGTGATTAAGAGCGAATTTTTAGTGTCCCGCAACTGGCCATTCGGTTCTACAATCAGTATTGCGTTAACGATTTTAATGGCATTACTCATCTTTATTTACTATAAAGCCAATAAAGTGTTGAATAAGAAAATGGAGTTAGAATAATGAGTCGTTTACTGCGTAATGTATTTATGTTTGTGGTATACGCTTATTTGTATATCCCAATTATTATTTTAGTGGGTAACTCGTTCAACGAAGACCGCTACGGTTTAACCTGGAAAGGCTTTAGCTGGAACTGGTACGAACGCTTGTGGAATAACGATACCTTAATCCAATCTGCGGTACATTCCATTACAATCGCCTTTGCCGCGGCAACCTTGGCAACCATTATCGGCGGATTGACGGCAATTGCGTTGTATCGCTATAAATTCCGCGGCAAACAAGCGGTCGGCGGAATGCTGTTTATCGTAATGATGTCGCCGGATATCGTGATGGCAGTATCACTGTTGGCACTGTTTATGTTAGTGGGCGTATCATTAGGCTTCTGGTCATTATTGTTTGCTCATGTGACATTCTGTTTGCCTTATGTAGTGATTGCGGTGTTCTCCCGTTTGCAGGGCTTCGATGTAAAAATGTTGGAAGCAGCAAAAGACTTAGGTGCCAGCGAAATCACGATTTTACGCAAAATCATCCTGCCGTTGGCACTCCCCGCCATTGTGTCCGGTTGGCTATTAAGTTTCACCGTATCCCTTGATGATGTCGTGGTTTCATCTTTCGTCACCGGAGTGGATTATGAAGTGTTACCGCTGAAGATTTTCTCTTTGGTGAAAACCGGCGTAACCCCGGAAGTGAATGCTTTGGCCACCATTATGATTATTTTCTCTTTGATATTAGTGGTGTTAAGCCAAATAGTTGCAAAAAAAGAGTCATAATCACTTCACAAGCGGTTAAATACTCAATACAATACGCCTTGAACGACATCAGGGCGTTTTTTATCACTTCTTATCGCAAGCAAATATGTGATAAGAGATTGTTATGACACTCTTAATTGGAGATAAAACGAATGAAAAAATGGGCAGGTCTTTTTGCAGCAGCAGGAATTGCATTAGTGGTAACCGGTTGTAACGATAAAGAAGACAAAGTAGCGGCTTCCGCTCCTGCGGCATCAGAACCGGCTAAAGAACAAGTGGTGCACCTTTACACTTGGACGGAATATGTACCGGAAGGTTTATTGGAACAATTCACCAAAGAAACCGGTATTAAAGTCATTCAATCAAGCTTACAATCTAACGAAGAAATGTATGCGAAAGTGAAAGCACAGCTAATCGGTAAAAACGACGGCTATGACATCATCGCACCGTCTAACTACTTCGTGTCTAAAATGGCTCGCGAAGGTATGTTAACCGAATTAGATCACAGCAAATTACCGGTAATCGCCGAGCTTGATCCGAATATGTTGGACAAACCTTACGACAAAGGCAACAAATACTCTTTACCACAATTATTAGGTGCTCCGGGTATTGCATTTAACACAGATGTTTACGGCGACGGCAGCCAATTCACATCTTGGGGTGATTTGTGGAAAGAAGAATACAAAGGCAAAGTACAATTATTGGACGATGCTCGTGAAGTATTCAATATTGCTTTATTAAAAATGGGTAAAGATCCAAATACCAAAGATCCGGCTGAAATTAAAGCGGCTTACGAAGAATTGTTAAAATTACGTCCGAACGTATTAACCTTTACTTCCGACAATCCGGCGAATACCTTTATTTCCGGTGAAACGCAATTAGGTCAAATCTGGAACGGTTCCGTGCGTATCGCGAAAAAAGAAAACGCACCGGTGAATATGATTTTCCCGAAAGAAGGTCCGGTACTTTGGGTGGACACATTAGCCATTCCTAAAAATGCGAAAAACGTTGATGCGGCACACAAACTCATCAACTACATGTTAGGTAAAGAAACCTCAGCGAAATTAACCTTAGAAATCGGTTACCCGACTTCAAACAAAGAAGCGCTGGCATTATTACCAAAAGAAATAACCGAAGATCCTGCCATCTATCCGACAGCTGATGTATTAAACAACAGCTACTGGCAAGACGATGTGGGCGACGATGCGGTTCAACTGTATGAAAACTACTATCAACAGTTAAAAGCAGCACAATAATCCTTATCCTGAAAAGAGCCGCAAGGCTCTTTTCAGACCGCTGACAAACCTCTAGACATACATCTAGAGGTTTGCTCTAATAGGTCTATCGAAAAGGAAATGCCTATGCTCAAAAATTTTCTCTC
>NZ_SLYB01000028.1 GCF_004340985.1 Cricetibacter osteomyelitidis | reverse complement strand
TCCAACTCTCTTATCCGCGCTTCAAGCTCTCGGATTCTCTGCTGTTCCGGCGTAATGGGCTTTGTGCCGGGGAGAATATAACCTTGATTTTCTGCATTGATTTGCGACAGCCAACGACGTAATGCCGTTTCTCCCACCTTTAACTCTCGACAAGCTTGAGAAACTGAATAACCTTGTTCTGTAACGAGTTTTACCGCCTCTGCTTTATATTCAGGGCTAAATGTGCGTCTTGATTGTTTCATTTGGGTTTCCTCTTTTGGATGGTATTTTACCACCTATTGAGGACTGCAAGATTAGTGTATCACTACAGAGGAACTCTTATTGATGATAAACCTTTTTAAAAAATTTACTTCTCTTTCTTTTATATTCTTGTTATTGGGATGTGGGGGATTCTTAAATCCTGCTGATAAATGTTTTTTTGATTGGAATATGAACTGCATAGATAAAGAAAAAAAAGAGTTATCAAAAGCGGGATATACATATACTTATCATGGCAATCAAAAAGAAGCTAAAGAAGTATTTAACAAATGTGGTTTAGAAAGCAAAGGAGATATATCTTTGAAAGAGAAATGCCTTTTGAATAATGGCTTTAGTAAGAACTAGCTAGACTAATTGTAAAAAAAGAGAGAAATATAATGAAAAGCTATTTTAAAGTAATTTCCCTAATTACCTATTCTTTCCTGTTATTAGGATGCTATCCATGTGACTTCTTAGATTGGAATTGCAATCGAGTTGCTGAAACCTCATGGTATAAAAATTCTGAAAAATGCAGAAGAGAACAACAAGGAATAGCTAGAATCAAAATAAAATATACTGAAGATATTGATATGGATATTTATCATAAGTGCTTAGATAATCCTAGTTATAAGTTTGAATTCGACCCTAAGTATTCAGATTAATGGATGGATAAAAATGGTAAAGGAATTCAAAACTCAGAATACAAAGAATATGTCAGATTGTGGGGAGAACCTAAAAAAGATCAGAACTGCAAGCTTATTAATACCTCCGCACCAAATATCTTAATCCGAGATAAAGATGGAAAAATTCATTTAAGAAATAGCTCATCAGGTAACGGGACTTTTGAATATGGAGGAAGAAAGTATTATGAAAATATTTATTAAGTTACTTGTATTTTTTATAAGCTTATTGGGAATAGTCTCCTGTACTCCCCGTATGATGGAGCGGTTATGGAACGGATATTATTCACAGCAGAAAGCTGTGGAAGAGTATGATAAAAAACGAGATGCCTTTTATGCGAAGGAAACTATTGAACAAAAGGAACTGAGAAAAAAAATGAAAAAATTTGCGATAGTATATCTGGAGCATATTCAGGAAATTGGGACCAAATAAAATATGTAGATTGTATGAAAGAAAGAGGTTCACCAATTTATAGAGGTGGAAATTAATCTCTTCATCGAGAAACGGAGCCTTTGAAACAGGAGAAAGAACATATTATGAAAATATTTATTAAACTAATAACTAGTTTAGTTAGTATATATGGAATAGTATCCTGTACACCTCAAATGACTATTGCTTTCTGGAACGGATATTATTCGGATGAAAACGCCGTTAAAAACGCAGAGAAAAAAAGAAAAGAATTTTATGCTAAAGAAACCGAAGAACAAAAGAAATTAAGGAAAAAAATATAGATTATTGTTTAAATTGGATTAATAAAAAATATCCTAATCCTAATTTTGATTATGATCTTAGCAATAAAAAACAAACGTTATATAAATCTTGTATGAGGGAAAGAGGTAGCCCGATTCTTTGATTATACAAACTCCATATATTACTGCAACCGGAGCCGATAAACAATCCAATATTAATATTATCGGTTCCGATGTCAGCGGTAAACAAGGCACAACACTGACAGCGGATAACGATATTAATTTGAATGCTCAACAACAAATCCACAAAGAACGCACTCAAAATAAATCCAGCGGTTTTAATGCCGGTGTTGCCATTGCGGTGGGTAATGGCGTGTCCTTCGGTATTACCGCAGGCGGTAATTACGGCAAAGGCTATGGTAACGGTGATGATGTGACTTATCGCCATGCCCATATTGGCGATAGTTCAAGTCAAACCACCATTAATGCCGGCAATAACGCAACATTAAAAGGTGCACAAGTGCAAGGCAAAGGCGTGATATTAAATGCTGAAAATCTCACCATTAAAAGTTTGCAAGATACAATGAAATATCAAGGTAAACAAATGAACGTGAGTGGACAAGTCACGGTAGGTTATGGTGCTTCAGGCTCAGCAAGTTACAATCAATCCAAAATCAATGCGGATTATGCCAGTGTGGTGGAACAATCGGGGATTTATGCCGATGATGACGGCTATCAAATTAATGTCGGTAATCACACCGCACTTACCGGTGGCATCATCACATCCAGTGAAAAAGCCGAACAAGACGGTAAGAACAGCTTTAGCACAGGAACATTATCTGCAACAGATATTGAAAATCATGCTAACTATAAAGGTTCGGCGTTCGGTATTTCCGGTTCTGCAACCGTTGGCGGTGGCGAATCGGCAAAAGAAATTGGTGGTGTAAATTTGATGTCGTTTGGTACAAATACCATTGAAACGAGTAAAGATAATAATGGTAATACCATTAAAAATTTAAATGGTAACATTGGTGGAAATGTATTGATTGGTATTGGATATGATAGTGACTCAAAATCAAGTATTACTAAAAGTGGAATTAATACTGATAATGTCGTTATTCGTAATGAAAATGCACAACAAACACTCACCGGTCTTTCTGTGACAGAAACGCTTGAGCAGATAAAAACAGATATTAGCACAGAAATTGCAGAACATCATTCAGGCAAACTGGAAAATAACTTTGATAAAAATAAGGTATTAAAAGAGCTCAATATTCAAGTTAAAGTAACAAAAGAATTTAGAGAAAATGCCTTTTCAACCATTAATGAATTTGTGGAACCAAAACAAGCTGAACTTCGTGACAAAATTAAGCAAGCCAAAACGGAAGAAGAAAAGACCGCACTTTATGCTGAAATTTATAAATTACAGTATCAAAAACGGTTACTTGAAACAGTTGTAGGTATTGTGAGCGGAACTCCTGATATCGCAATTACACAAGGAACCTTACAACTCGCAGCAACTAAAATGCGTGAAATTTCATTGGAAAATTCCAGAAGATTCCCAGGTATTATCGATGCTAAAACAGGATTCAAAATAAGCAATATTTCTTATGATAGCGGTTATTTTGATGGGGTAAAACTTGGTGGAGTGAGAATTGATTTGGATATAATTTGTGGCAAAGGGCATTCTCGATGTTCAAAAAATATGGATGGTTCTGTTACTTATATAGGTGATAACAATGGAAATCTATCAACATTACAAGATACGATCAATATGAATAAAAACCCTGACGCTAAAAAATTATATGGTTTAACGGGAGGATTTCAATCAATTCAAGGTGGTTGGTACACGCCACTAGGGGTATTGCCATATAAAGTAGATAGTTTCTCAGATCAATTAATCGAATCTTTTGCAGGAACACATGATTATTTAGGTGGGCAGTTACCTCGTTGGTATAACTCGGTAGGTAATACTTCAGAAAATAGAAAAACTATAGACAATATTGGTGCAGGAATTACTACGGGAGTTGCTATTCCTATTAGTGCACCATTTGCCTTATCAGATCTTATATCCTCTGATTTCGTAGAAATTCTAAATCAAATAGGAGGGCTATGATGTTTCATCGTATATGTATTGCTTTTTCTGTTATTTTATTGAGTAACTGTGTTGTTACTTTAGATTACACTAGACATTCAGATGTAAGCTCAATACAAAAAAGAAATACACTAGGATATACCGATACAGAACAACGATGGAAGGATATTCTATCTTGTGGTGGAGTTAGAACAAAAGATGGTAATTTTTTCTATATATTATTTTATGATGAAGAACGTAAAAAATATAAAGATGCATTTTCTAAAGATAGAATAATATCTACCAGTTTAGATGACCTTAATTACCATTTTGCATTTAATAAGTGTATGGAAGATAAAAATTATATTTTTATTGAGGAGCATGAATGTAAAAAAAGTAAAGTTTGTAATGAATAAACAAGTTTTATGCAATGATTCCTATGATAGCAGTTATTTTTATATTCCATATGGAGTAAATAGTCTTTCCGATAAAATAGTGGAGTCTTTTGCTGGTCCGCACGATTTAATTGGTGGGCAAGCTTGGAAATTCTATGATAAAGATGGAAATACTGCAGAAAAAAGCCCGCTCACTCAATTTAGAGCTGATGTTACCACTGCTGTTGCAATTCCTGTCACTGCCCCATTGGCATTATCAGACATAATGACTTCAGATATGGTTGAAATTTTAATGAAATTGGGAGGTAACTAATGAGATTTTTTATACTAGTTATCATTTCCATCCTTATAAATGGTTGTTATTACTCAAATGGATGTATATATACTCCACAAATGGTGAATTGTTATAATTATAATCGTAATGATTACCCCGAAATAACAAAATTCCAGAAAATAGCAAGTCTTGGAAATACAGATAAGGAACAACGTTGGTTCGATGCTATTAATTGCGGAGCTAAATATACTGAGGATGGCTGGATATTTAAAACTCTTCCTAGACTAGATAATTTTGATGAAAAAAATATCAATGGTGTTCGTAAATTTTCCTTATGCATGCAAGAAAAAGGATATAAAACAATACCCTTGCACGAATGTTGGGAGAAAAAGATTTGTAATTAGTATGAGGAGAAAAATAATTTTTATAACTATAATTTTGCTAAATGGTTGTTATTCAGATGGATGTTTTTATACCCCACAGAGTGTAAGTTGTGTAAATAAAGGGAATATGTGGCCTGGCATAGCAGAATTTCAAAATGTGAATACTATTGGACATACTGATTCTCAACAACGTTGGAAAGATGCTATTGATTGTGGCAGTAAATATGGGGATAAAGAATTGTTACATATCAATCGTCAAGGAAAATATAATGAATTTAAAATATGTATGGAAAAAAAAGGCTATCATCGATTTTGGCCAGCTGAATGTGGTTATCAAAATCCTAAATGGGATACAGGGAAATGTAATTTGTAAATTCAAAATTTAGTTATGTGAATATGGATTTCATTGCCACTAACTAATTCTCCTGATGGTGCAAACTTGTGTCATTAAAGAGAATTTAAACAACTTTTGGGAGTGTCTCAATATAAAGATCATAATCTATCTTTACCTGTATTAGTGAAACCAACTAACAGTAGTGAAAACGAGCTTTATTTAGTGGTCAACAAATATCTTAATCCGGAATAAAGATGGAAAAATTCATTTAAGAAATAGCTCATCAGGTAACGGGACTTTTGAATATGGAGGAAGAAAGTATTATGAAAATATTTATTAAGTTGTTTTTACTTTTTATAAGCTTATTGGGAATAGTCTCCTGTACTCCCCGTATGATGGAGCGGTTATGGAATGGATATTATTCACAGCAGAAAGCTGTGGAAGAGTATGATAAAAAACAAGATGCCTTTTATGCGAAGGAAACTATTGAACAAAAGGAACTGAGAAAAAAAAATAGGCAAATTTGCTTTAATATTTCTGGAGCATATTCAGGAAATTGGGATCAAATAAAATATGTAGACTGTATGCAAGAAAGAGGTTCACCAATTTATAGAGGTGGAAATTAATCTCTTCATCGAGAAACGGAGCCTTTGAAACAGGAGAAAGAACATATTATGAAAATATTTATTAAACTAGTAACTATTTTAGTTAGTATATATGGAATAGTATCCTGTACACCTAAGATGATGATAGATTTTTGGAATGGGCATTATTCTTTACGGAATACAGCTGAAAAAATGAGAAAACAAGAGGAGGAATTTTATGCTAAAGAAACCGAAGAACAAAAGAAATTAAGGAAAAAAAATATAGATTATTGTTTAAATTGGATTAATAAAAAATATCCTAATCCTAATTTTGATTATGATCTTAGCAATAAAAAACAAACGTTATACAAATCTTGTATGAGGGAAAGAGGTAGTTCGATTCTTTGATTATACAAACTCCATAATAATATAGTCCATCAGGTAATTATGCTTAAAGATGATCTCTTTGCCGGTTCTCATAGCCGAGGCACGCTGCTCGTTACTAATGCATTAAATGCATGAATGCTGAAAAAAATCGCAATAAGCAATTTCTTTCAGGTACAATAGTAAAAATGGTGGACCATCGGCAAATGTGACTAATGCGGATAATACGTTAAGTCAATTACAAACAGATTTTTCAAGGAATGAGAAAAACAAAGAGGGTTCTATTCGTATAAAGAATCACGAATCAGATCCCGTCGGCAAAATACCACTTATATTAGGTAGTAATTCATCAACGATGAATAATAACGAGCAAAATCGTGGACTAGTAAGACGGACTATTGATATTGGTCATTTAATATCGGCATTAATTTTTAATTAACTTTTAAATAAAAAGAGGTTTTTATGAATAAACAATGCTTTCGTGTGATTTTCAGCAAAACACGGCAACGCTTAATCGTCACATCTGAATTAGCAAAATCTGCGGATAAATCAACATCCCCACAAAGTGCGGTCAGTTCTGACACAGTTTTTGCCACCTTAAAACCGTTAGCATTTAGTTTATTCTGTGCCTTGGGCTTCGTGACGTTTTCCGCCTCTGCCCTTGCCGATACCTTAATTATTAAAGCCGACCCGAATGCCCCTAAAAATCAGCAGCCTATCGTATTACAAACCGCAAACGGTCTTCCGCAGGTCAATATTCAAACGCCGAATGAAAAAGGCTTATCCCATAATAAATACCGGGATTTTAATGTGGACACCAAAGGTGCCATTTTAAATAACAGTTACAACGCCACCAAAACCCAACAAGCCGGGCTGGTACAAGGTAATCCTTATCTTGCCCGCGGTGAAGCCAAGGTGATTTTAAATGAAGTCACCTCCACCAATCCGAGCCGGCTTAAAGGCTATCTGGAAGTGGCAGGGAAAAAAGCCGAAGTGATTATTGCCAACCCGAACGGACTACATTGCGACGGCTGCGGCACCATTAATGCCACTCGCTCAACGCTAACCACCGGTAAACCACAGATTAAAGACGGTCGGGTGGACGGTTTCAACGTTGAAAAAGGCAAAGTGAAAATCAGCGGCAAAGGCTTGGATAACAGCCGTGTGGATTACACCGATATTCTTGCTCGTGAAGCCGAAATCAATGCCGGTGTGTGGGCTGGTAAAAAGCTCAATGTGGTGACCGGAGCCAACGAGATAAAGCAAGCAGATATTGCTCAAGCCGACAGTGATTTAACTATCACCCGTATTGATGCAAAAAAACTCGCTGAAAACACACCGCACTTTGCCCTTGATGTGAGCGAGCTGGGCGGGATGTATGCCGGCAAAATTCATCTTGTGGGTACAGAGCAAGGTTTGGGCGTACGCAATGCGGGACATATCGGGGCGAGTGCGGGTGAGCTTGTTATTAATACACAGGGACGGCTTGTCAATAGCAATCATCTCAGTGCCGGGCAGTCTGTAAAATTGGTGACGGCGGAGAATTTAGAGAATACGCCGACAGGTAAAATTCTTGCTCAACGCCGCGATGTTATCGCTCAGGTAGGGAAAAAACTTGAGCAGCAAGGTATCATAAGTGCAGGCAATAAAATACAATTGTCCGCCACTCAATTAGAACAATCTGCCGCCGCCGAATTGCAGAGCGGTAAAATACAGGTTGAAGTCAAAGACAACATTGTCAATCGAGGATTAATCAATAGTCAATCGGAGCAAGGCACATCACAGACTTATCTCAAGGCAAAGGAAATCACCAATATCGGTACCGGTCGTCTCTATGGTGACCATATTGCACTACAGGGAAATAAGGTTGAAAACCTTGATGAACAATCCGACACGACACTGAAAAGTGCGGTTATTGCGGCACGGGAGCGTTTAGATATCGGCACCGCCCATTTGTTAAATCAAAGTCATTATTATTCGGGCAATGCCGAAAACGGCAGTCAAATCCTGAGCCAAGGGGCGTTTTCTATTGGCGGCATACTCAATGAACAGTATCAGGCAACGGGAAAAGCGCATTTGATCGAAAATCGAAGCGGGTTAATTCAAGCTCAATCCGCCCGATGGCATGCCGACAAGATTGTCAATCAGAATGACTTTTTTGCCACAGAGCAGCAAATCGTCTCAGATACCCCGATAAACTGGCATTATTTAGTGCCACAGGGTCAGCTTGAAAGCGATGCGCGATTTGATATGAGCTATATGTTCTACCGAACATGGACACGGGGTCATAATGCCATGCATCCCCGCAACTATCCGGACGCTCAAACGCTCACCAAGCCTCAAAATGGCGATGTGTTGTCACATATTCTGCCTGAAGTGAATCAATGCCAGAGCGGTGCCGGCACAAATTGTGAAATCCGTCCCGCTTCTTATTATTTTCCGGACGATCCTGCCTGGAAAGCGTTTGGTATTGATACTCAACAACGTGCAAGTGCGGGCACTCGGTTAATGAACGTGACCGTACCTGTTGCCCCCGTTGAGCCACAAAAACCGACACAGCCGACAAGCACTAATCCCGCCGCACAACAACAATATAAAAAACAGTTAGCGGAATATGAAACGAAAAAAATGCAATACGAGCAGGATTACGCGAAATACCTGCAAGATAACGCGCATTTTGAAGCGGAAGTGAAACCGCTTTATGCACAATGGGTAAGCGATAATGAAGCGCAATTTGCACAATTAGCCGCAAAAATACAACAGCACAACCAATCACGTTACAACCGCCGTAATCAAGAATATAGAGATTATTGGCTTACCAAGCTGAATCGCCAGGTCATCAAAGAGGATGTGGTCACAAAAAGCCAGGCAGGTAAAATATTAATTGAGCAAAATGCAGATATAAATAGTGCTGCGTTTATTAATGATAAAAGCCAATTATTAGCGGGCGGTACACTGAATATAACCGGTGAACTCACTAATCTTAATGCGTCGGGAACACGATTTACTGAAAATCACGGTCAGAAATATTACAGTCAGGAAGTGGTCACCGGCAAAACCGCAAGCGGACGAAATAAGTATGGTCGGGATACGACATTAATCACTTCAGGTGTTGTCAGCAATACCCCAACAACAATCACCTTACCGGTGGCAACTGTTTTTCAACAGTATGATTTTAATGCCAATGATCCGCTTACCGAAAATAAAAACACCCAAACAGCGACACTGCCGAGCAGCAGTTTATACAAACTCAACCCCAATGCCGACAGCCATGTATTGATTGAAACCGACCCCGCATTTACTAAGCGCAAGAACTGGCTCAGCAGCAATTATATGTACAAAGCATTACGTGCCGAACACGACAACGTACACAAGCGTTTAGGCGATGGTTACTACGAGCAACGCCTGGTACGAGAACAAATCAATCGGCTGACCGGTCGCAACTTCTTTGGCGATAACACCGATTACGAAGAACAATACAAAGCCTTGATGGATGCGGGACTGACCTTTGCGGAAAAATTTAATCTTCGCGTCGGTATTGCCTTAACCCCTGCTCAAGTCGCACAGCTCACGTCCGATATTGTATGGCTGGAAACCCAATCGGTGATATTACCAAGCGGTGAAAAAGTCGATGTGCTGGTGCCGAAAGTCTATGCCGTGGTGAAAAAAGGCGATATTGACGGTAGCGGTACATTGCTTTCCGCTAAATCCGTTAAAATCAATTCCAATGAAATGCTGAACCAAGGCACCATTGCCGGACGTGAATTTGTGGCATTTAATGCAGAAAAGCTAACTAATCGCGGCAAAATCAGCGGTGATGTGGTGAAGGGTAACGTCTCCGGTAATCTGGATAATCTTGGTGGTACGCTGGAAGCCGATAACGCCCTATTGCTCAACATCGGCGGGGATTTTAATCACGTTTCCACAACGGCAACCAGCCATATTGATTCAGCGGGCTTTAAACGTACGGAGACCAACCTTGACCGCAAAGCGTTACTGCATGTCAAAGATGAAAACGGTGTATTGCACGTTAATGCCAATAACATCAATCTTAACGGTGCCGATATTATCAACGACGGACAAGGCGGCAGTTATTTGGCTGCCGATAATCACCTCAACCTCGGTACGGTTGAGGTGGGCTTTAATAAAAAAATGGGTGGCGGTAATCACTATCGTAATGAATCCCTGCAAGATGTGGCGATAAGCAGTGTTAAAAGTGTCGGTGATTTATTGCTGCGCGCTACCAATATTTATTCCGAGGGAGCGCAGTTAGAATCCGATAAAAAACTGACCGCACTTGCGGAAAATAATTTAGTCCTTGGCACCGCTGCCCGCACCGATGATTATGAGGAATACCATAAAACCAAGTCGCGCTCTGCATTAAGTCGCAAAAGTAAAGAAACCTTTGATGCGATTTCTCGTACACAACAACTGGGCACAACGGTTGTCGGCAGCAACGTAACCCTGGCAGCCGGTAATGATGTAACCGCCCATGCCTTAAGTGCGGTGGCAACGGAAGGCGATTTGGTGGTTCAGGCAAAAAATAATGTCACCCTGAATGCCGGCACCAATCACTCTCGGGATGTACATTGGGAGAAAAAGAAAAAATCCGGCGTGTTTAGCGGTGGCGGAATCGGCATTACTTTTGGCTCAAAATCAGAGAAACACCGTAATGAAGCAGAGAGTTGGACACAATCTGATGCACGCAGTGTTATCGGCAGTGAAGCAGGTCATGTGATTGTACAAGCCGGTAATCATGTTCAACTCACCGGCACCGATACCATCGCTCAATCGGATAAAACCATTCGTGTGCAAGGGGCTTCGGTTAAAGTGGAGGCAGGCAGAGACATTATTGAAACCTCGGAAAAACACGTGTACAAGCAGTCCGGTTTAACCATTGCTCTCAGTACACCTGTCACTGATGCATTACAAAATACCTATAATGCGGTACAAAATGCTAAACGTACTGAAAAATCTAACCATGTACTCAGTGGCTTGTATGCAATTAAAGCGGCACAAGAAGCCGCTATTGCCGCTCAGAATGTCTCTAAAGTTGCCGATACACTGGATAATATGAGTAACGGGCTTGATGGTTTACAGCGTAATGATGCCGCAGCACAAAGTCCGGCAGTCAAAATTGCGGTTTCTTATGGCGACAGCAAGCAAGAAAGTGAAACAAAAACCCGCACTGTTACCCATGATAAAGCGACATTCCAAGCCGGTAATTTAGAAGTTGTCGCCACTGATGAAAAGGTTATTTTGCAAGGTGTCGATACCAATATCACTGACAAAACACGCCTCGACGGCAAAGCAGGCATTGATGTATTAGGCGTGAAAGACACCTACGATAGTCATACCAAAGACAGTAGCCACAGTGCCAGTGTGGGGGTATTTGTTGGTTTTAACGGTAACAGCTATGGAATTGGTGTTGAGGGTTCGGCACAAATCGGCAAAGGCAAAGAAAACACCAGTAATGAGACTTGGCAAAACAGCCAACTGAATACCGGTACATTAATTACCCATAGTGGCGGTACGCTCACCCTTGATGCCGCCAATGCCAATGTAAATCGTTGGGAAGTGAATGTCAAAGGCTTAGACATCACCAGCCGCCAAGATACGGAAAAATATGAATCCAAACAAACCAGTGCCGGAGGTAGTTTCTCCGTTACCTATGGCTCCGGCGGTGGCGGTAGCGTAAATGCCAGCTACAGTAAAGCGAAAATGGATTATGCCCAAGTAAATCAACAATCCGGCATTCGTGTGGGTTCCGGTGGTATGGATGTCAATGTGGAGGGACATACTCAACTTAATGGAGCAATCATTGAAAGTGAAGCCACTACGGATAAAAACCAATTCAGTACGAAAACCTTTGGCTCGGCAGATATGCACAACTATAGCAAGTTGAAAACTGAAAGCGTCAGCATAAATGCCGGCACGAGCGGTTTTAATCCGACTTCTGCGGCAATGAGTTTATTGGGTAATCGTCGTGAAAGTGATAGCAGCACCACAAAATCTGCGGTATCCGCGAATATCAATCTGAATGTGAAAAATGGCGGAATACCGACCGCACTTTTACGAGACACAAAAAATACCAATGAAAAAGTAGGCAAACAAAATCTTCAAAAAATCCGTGAACAGCAAGAAATGGCGAAAGTAATTGGTGAAATATCCGACAATGCGATAAAAATTGCAGCACATAAGGAATTGGAAGCCATTGAGCAGGCTAATCTTGAACTTGGCAAAATCAAACAACGAGCAAAAGATGAAAATTGGTCGGAGGAAAAAATCAAAAATGACCCGACAATGCAAAGGGCTCAAGATAAAGTCAACAATGCTCAAAAAGCCTATGATGACAGTTATGGAATCGGCAGCACTAAAGGACAAACCATTAAAGCCGTGACTGCCGCATTACAGGGTTTAGCCAATAAAAGCCCAGAGCAAGCCGTAGTGGCATTGGCAAGTCCGTATCTTAATAAAAAAATCCATGAAGCAACCCAAAATGCTGACGGTACTATTAACAAACCGGCAAACCTCGCTGCGCATGCAGTGCTTAGTGCCATTGAAGCTCAAGTTACCGGCAATAATGCCCTTGCCGGTGCAGTAGCCGGTGTTACCGCTGAAGGCACAGCAATGCTAATTGCAGAAAAGTTCTATGACAAACCGATTGATAAGCTCACCAGTAATGAAAAACAAAATGTGGTGTTTTTAAGTCAGTTAGCGAGTGGATTAGCTGCAGGTATCGTAGGCAATAGCACGGCAGATACGGTGGCTGGGGCTGAGACGGGGAAACGGGCTGTGGAGAATAATAATTTAAGACAATATATGCAAATGAGTTCTGCTGAAACAGAAAGCTTAATCAAATATTCTATTTTTGATAATCAGCTAAAAGAAATTGAAAAAGAAGTAACACAAACGATCCAGAATAATATAAGTGATAAGCCACATTATTTGAGTGGTAATTTGAACTGGTATAAACACAACATAAAATTTGCCTTCAATACAGAAACAAACGATTTATTTGTCGGCTATCAAGGAAATATTATATCTGATGTTTCACCTTTTAATTTTGGTGGAAGTATTGAAACAGGTTGGATTCTTACTCTTACTAAAGATGAGCGGAAAAATTTAGGTCGCTCAATAAATAATGTTTTAGCTGGAAGCGGAGCAAATGCTGGAGGCTGTCTGACATTTTTATGTGGTAGTATAGGAACAACATTACCGACCGATAAAAATAGAACAACACATCAAACTATAGGAATTGGTATTGGTTCAGGATATTACATGGGAGTGGACTCTCTACATAAAGTAACCAGGGGTGAATAATGAGAAAAATACTATTATTTATCAATCTGCCTATTATTTTTTTTACACTTTTATATGGTATTTTTAGTGGTAATTTAGCAAAAAACATTTATTTGGAACAAGAGGGCTACAGAGTTATTAGCCTAATCTATAATAATTTTAATAATGTAGAAATAATTAAAAATTTTAAAGGATTTGAAATAGAAATTAAGTTTATATCATCCAATGAGTTATTTAAAATTTTATTAAAAGATAAAGGTTATAAACATGTGAAATCTAACCTATTTTGTAAAAATAAAGATGCAATTACTGTTTCTAGATTTAATGATGAAATACTGCTTAAATTCAGTCATAATAGCTTGTTATGTAATAATTAAAAAGTTATCAAATCCATAGAATATGAACAGAAATACTTACTGAATAATCTTTAGCTAATTCCAATGACAATTTTAGGTTCTGAATTTTCTGATAGAGTGTCAAGTAAGTATATTGAAAATAAGATGGAGACTAGAAATGAATAGCAAGTATAACCTATTATATATGTTATGGGTTTTCTTTATTTCCTGTTTCTTGACTGGCTTAGTAGGATTCTATATTTATTGGCTCATTCTATGTGGCTGTATATAAATGGGGATTTATATATTTTTAGTATGCTGTTGAATAAAAATACTTTTTTTCAGATGTTTATGATGCTGGAATAGTTCCTATAATTTATGCCTTTGGCAAATCTTCATTTATTTATCTAACAAATGGAAAAAATAAATAAGGCTAATTTTCGTATAATATCCAGACAACCCCAACAACAATTTATTGCTGTTTCAAAATTAGCTAAATCTAAAACTTCGTTAGAAAAACAAAGTGCGGTAGGCGTTGCTCAAATTTCGGGAAATGAGCAGATTTATTTTGAGAATAGTCAAGTTGATAGTTATACTCTCAATCCTATAAAATTTATCAACACTGCCCTACTTGATAGTAAATCCGGCATTGATATGTGTTGGGGCACGAAAGAATGTATAGGTTGCTTTAAAGTCGATTTAGGTAATAGACAATCAATCATTTATAGACCTGGAAATAATAGTAATTAAAGTTGAATTAATAATATATTTAATCAAGGGATTGAAACTTGGTGTCTTCATAGGCACATTCTCATTTATAATTTACCGTTTAGGTGATCTTTATGAGCTTATAAAGTGGTATTAGATAGCCCATATTACTAATCATTTAACAAAATTTGATAGTGGCGCTGTAAGAATTGTTTCTTTAGAGTCTGTTAAAAATATGGCACCTTAGGTCCTACAGGTGCATTCGTGATGCCTAAGAAGGATTTTGATAATATTATTCAAAAACCGAATGGTAATCCTTCGAAAATAGAAAATTATTTAGGATTAGATAAAGGTAGCCTATCTAATTCCAACATAGGAATATTTTTTATACCTAGAAATCAACTTAATAATTAGAGAATGTCAACAGGTAACGAGACAGGTGCTAATAACCAATGGTTACCAACAGGAAAAACATCGGGCGGAGTTAATGAAGCTGTTGTAGATTTCAATAAAAACACATTATCAATGCCAATAAATCTTCAAGGGAAATAATATGAAAAAGTATTTCACTATTAAAGAGCTATTTGGCCGTGTAGAAAAAAAATCCGATATTCTATTATATGGTGATTATTGGGGAATTAGTTATGAAAATGGGCAATATTTATTATCATTTATATCTGGTGAAATGATTGGGTTGGAAAAAAGAATAGAAATTGATGTGTCTGATTATTTATTATTAAAGCAATATCCAGGGAAAATAGAAGATATAATAAATAAATATTGTAATTAAGCGAATAAGAATTTAATATTGCGGAATTTGCCGGAGCAGTAACATCAGGAATAGTAACTCCAGCATTAAAAACGCCTTCGGACGTTGTACGTTTTAATATGGGTGTAGGAATGGCTACAGGCTTAGCAAATGGTGGTGATGGTTTGTCTGATGCAGCACTATCAGGAGTAGCCTCTTATGGGGCTAGTAAAGTTCCAAATAAAGTTCTATCCACAATAACAAGTGAAGCAATTCAAAAATCACCGATTATTTTTGATTCACAAAAATCTAAAAATAAAGGTGAATAGATGAAAAGAGGGATACGAATTTTTGTATTAATACTTGTTATTGCTAATTTATCTGCAACTTTACATTTTTTTAGAAAATATGACTTTAATCAGGACTTAAATTTTCTATTAGATGCATATTGTCAAGTTTCTATTTATGCACTCAAATTAGGCGTTCTTGGTGTAATCGTAGATTGGTTTTCAAAAGATTGGTTCGATAAAAAAGATAAGTGAAATTGAGCAATATAATAAGGATAAGAAACAATGAAATTATGTTCTTTATTAATTATTGCTTTAAAGAGATCTGTGTTATCTCTTATATTTATTGGCTGCTATATATGGTTTTATAGATATCAAAAAATGATGGTTATAGATCAATTAGATTTTTTTCTAGATTTGGGGAACATTTGGTTATCTCTAAAATTTTTTATTTTTCTATTTGGACTTAATTTTGTATTATTGTTTATTAATTCAAAATAAAATAGTGAATAAAAATGCTTGCCTCACAATATCAAACCAATCCCAGCAACAATTTATTGCTGTTTCTGAATTTGCTAAATCTAAATCTTCATTAGAAAAACGAAGTGCGGTAGGCTTGGTTCACATTTCGGGAAACGAGCAGATTTGTTTTGAGAATAGTCAAAGTCTCAATCCCGTAAAATTTACCAACACAACCCTATTTGGGTATAAGAGAATGTATGGGTTATCAAATAAAGCTAAGTAATAAATTATATTTCCCTTTATTACTTTCTATGGCTGTGGGGAGTGTTTATTCTGTTTATTTAGGGAATAAATTACAAAATGATATGAAAAAAAATAAAGATGAAGTCTTTTTTATATTAAAACAAGAATTTGGCGATGTTATTAGATTAGAAGATCTTAGCAGAGATGAGGGATATGCATTTTTATATTTCTCCAAAGGAATTAATAACAATTATAGAGATAAATTAATATCTATAGGATATACGGAAAATAATGATATTTTTTGTTATAAAGGTTCCAGTTTAAAAATTATGGAGAATGAAATGCTATTATTTAGATATAAATATCCATCTAAAATTTGTCAAATAAATGAATAATCCATCTAGTTGTACCATATTCAACCAGTCCTGACGATTCATCGTTATTTCGGAATTGGATAAATTTAAAATTCTTTGGTTACAAGTTTTATTGGTGGCGGTACAGGCAAACTTATAGAAGTTCCAACGAATAATTATATTAACCTTAATTGGAAATTTTATACTGAAAAAAGTAGGCATTTACCATATGGTATTTCAGAAGGATATAAGCCTAGTTATATACCTTCTGTAATGGGGAACGCTTTTGATAATACATCTTCTAAATTTTCTGAATACATTATAAATAAGGAGCTAAAAGATGATAAGAAATAAATTATATATTTTTATATTTTGTTTTTCCTTGTTTTTTATTGGTTTCATTATGGCTAGTTTATTTTTATCATTCATTTTATCGTTATTCATACTTATTATTAAGGGTAAATTTATTTTTGAAACCATGCCAATAGGATATTTTTTAGGATTTGGTCTTTTGTCATTTTTTATAGCTATATGTTATAGCCTTAAATTAATAAAATGAATAATCTAATTCATTGATATCTTTAGAATTGGTAAAGATCCTTTAGTTACAAAAGGAACTTCTTTGGTTACAAGTTTTATTAGTGGTGATACAGGAAAACTTATAGAAATACTAACGAATAATTATATTAACCCTAATTGGAAATTTTATACTGAAAAAAGTGGGCATTTACCATATGGAATATCGGAAAATTATAAAGCAAGTTATATTCCTTCTGTTAGTGATAATATCACAGATAATATATCATCCAAAGCTTTAGAATATAATATAAATAAACATTAAGAGAATAAAAATGATAAAAAATAAAATATTAAGATATATTTTCTTATTTTTAATATTTTTTATTGGATTAAGCATTTCCATGATATTAAGTAACTTTATCCTGGATGTTTTTTTCTATTTTTTAAGTAATGAATTACTTATCACTATAGTACCAATAAAATATTTTGTAGGTATTGGATTAATGTCTCTTTTATTAGCTGCATATTATTTTTTTCAATCACATGAATAAAATTACCATCCTAGGCGAATTCCCCTACGATATCGAATGGTTACAACCTTGTGTCATCGTACCCGTTGGAAAACTACCAAATGGCAATAATGAAGCAGTGATAGATTTTAATAAATCTCTTAATCATAAATTAAGTATTCAGGAATTAAACTGATGAGATTTAAGGAAATATATCATAATTCAGAGTATAACTTCTCATTAGGGGTTGATACTATAACCAATAGATTTTTCTTATCATTCCCTGTTACTACTGGAGTAGTTGATTATGAAGAACATTATTTTATACCTAAAGTAATGATTGAGAAGTACCCATTAAATATTGAAACAATTCTTATTTTCTTAGAGCAATGCAAGAAAAGAAAACAAGATCGATTTTTAATAATTAAACCTGGATGGAATAGGGGAACACCTTATAGTTAATGCTTTATATGAACTTATATATTTTGAAGCAATAAATAATATTAGGTTTAAAGGACAAATTTAATGTTTAAAATATGGTTAAAGCCTAATATGATAAGGTTTTACGCATCTGTAAAAAGAAAAATAAGAGCAATTGACGGCAAAAGCGGAATTGATGTGGAAGCGAATATCAAAGGCTTAGACATAACCAGCCGCCAAGATACAGAAAAATACGAATCCAAGCAAATCAGTGCCGGCGGTAGTGTTTCCGTGACCTATGGCTCCGGTGGTGGCGGTAGCGTAAATGCCAGCTACAGTAAAGCGAAAATGGATTATGCCCAAGTAAATCAGCAATCTGGCATTCGCGTGGGTTCCGGTGGTATGGATGTCAATGTGGAGGGACATACTCAGCTTAATGGAGCAATCATTGAAAGTGAAGCCACTACGGATAAAAATCAATTCAGTACGAAAACCTTTGGCTCGGCAGATATGCACAATTATAGCAAGTTGAAAACTGAAAGCGTCAGCATAAATGCCGGCACGAGCGGTTTTAATCCGACTTCTGCGGCAATGAGTTTATTGGGTAATCGTCGTGAAAGTGATAGCAGCACCACAAAATCTGCGGTATCCGCGAATATCAATCTGAATGTGAAAAATGGCGGAATACCGACCGCACTTTTACGGGACACAAAAAATACCAATGAAAAAGTAGGCAAACAAAATCTCCAAAAAATCCGTGAACAGCAAGAAATGGCGAAAGTAATTGGTGAAATATCCGACAATGCGATAAAAATTGCAGCACATAAGGAATTGGAAGCCATTGAGCAGGCTAATCTTGAACTTGGCAAAATCAAACAACGAGCAAAAGATGAAAATTGGTCGGAGGAAAAAATCAAAAATGACCCGACAATGCAAAGGGCTCAAGATAAAGTCAACAATGCTCAAAAAGCCTATGATGACAGTTATGGCATCGGCAGTACCAAAGGACAAACCATTAAAGCCGTGACTGCCGCATTACAGGGTTTAGCCAATAAAAGCCCGGAGCAAGCCGTAGTGGCATTGGCAAGTCCGTATCTTAATAAAAAAATCCATGAAGCAACCCAAAATGCTGACGGTACTATTAACAAACCGGCAAACCTCGCTGCGCATGCAGTGCTTAGTGCCATTGAAGCTCAAGTTACCGGCAATAATGCCCTTGCCGGTGCAGTAGCCGGTGTTACCGCTGAAGGCACAGCAATGCTAATTGCAGAAAAGTTCTATGACAAACCGATTGATAAGCTCACCAGTAATGAAAAACAAAATGTGGTGTTTTTAAGTCAGTTAGCGAGTGGATTAGCTGCAGGTATCGTAGGCAATAGCACGGCAGATACGGTGGCTGGAGCTGAGACTGGGAAACGGGCTGTGGAGAATAATTATCTTTTTGCAGATGAGGCAAAAGAAAGAAATCAACTTTTGAAAGAAATTAGAGAATGTGAGGAATCAGGTACAGATTGCAGTAGTCAGAGGAAACGACTTGGTGAGCTCAATACCTTAAGTCTTAACCGAAATCTTGCTCTTGAAAATGCCTGCCGAGATGCAGTCAGTTCAGCTTGTACGAGTGAACGAAAGATATTAGCTGATGCATTTGCAAGTTATAACAATATGAATTATGCCGATGCTTATGAGATAGGCTCTGATTTTAATACCGATTATATGACAACATTAAAAATGCACACTCAAGTTCAAAATTCTTATATGAGTGATGTTGCTAAAGAAGCGTTAACAAAAATGCTGAATGATGCACTGATGGAAAGTGCTGAATTAGCTAACATCACTTATGAAGCATTAGCTGGTAATCAAGTTGCTCAAAAGAAACTTGCATTAATCGGACAAGCCATTAAGGAATTTGCTGCTTCACCAATCGACACCATTTCAAATGATATCAAAGCGAAATTAGCCGAAGCCGATCAACTTGAATTGCAAGGAAAAACAAGAGAAGCTGATTTGCTCAGAATGGAAACATATCTAAATACTGAGCTTGGTGTAATCGGGGGAACGACAATTCTTGCTAAAGCTATTCCAAACATTGCTAAATTTGGATTGAATGGTGTTGGCAAACTAATGCTAAAAGACGGCGTGCTATCTAATACAGATGTCAATATTGAATGGGGACCTATCCATAAACAAGGTAAGGCTTGGGAAAGCTATTTACAGCAAACACTTCCTGAAGGAACTCTTGATTTAAACAGCATTAAATCAAATTTTAAAGCATTCGATCATTTATTACCTGATGGCACAGCAATTAGTGCTAAAACAATGGATACCGTAGGTGCGAAAACATACAAAGATCCCAAACGTATTACCTATCAATTAAATAAATATGTAGATGATATGGTGAATTTTAAAAGTGATGGTAAGGGAGATTTTATAATCAATAATCAAAATATAAAAACTAAAGAAATGTACTTAGCGATTCCGCATGGAACAACTAAGAAACAATTTGAGGCAATTAATAAATCTGTTAATTATGCTGAATCTTTAGGGGTGAAAATCATTGTGAAAGAGGTAAAATAATATGAAAGATAATAAGAGTATATTAATTAGAAAAAACAAAGACTTTTTACTTGTTACTTCTTATTTAAAAGGATTGATTGGTATGACAAATCCCGAACAAAATTTTGAGTATACCTCCTTGGATATTAGTCATGATTATTTAGGTGAGATTATTCGAAAAAAATTAAAAGAAAGTAGGGTTTTGGAAATATCTGAATTTCAAAAAATATTTCATTCTGAAAAAATGAAATCCCTAACAAATAGCCTCGAAAAAGAAATGAAATTAAAATTTGGATATAAAAATAAAAAAGAAATCTATAGGGATATGAATTTTCTATCCATAGATATTAATAATGGAAAATTAATAGTAACTCCTCATCATCAAGACAGCTTAGATGGATTTACATCTGTTAGAGATAAAAATGGTAATACTGTAACATTTGAATATCCTATAACACTTTCTGATGAAGAACTTGGTATAGCAGTAATGAAAGCATTTGAATATTGTACGAGTATTTATAGATAATATAAATAAGACCACTTACTGCATCATTTTCAGTTGGATAGATGATAGCTGACAATACCGAACAGGTACTCTTCCGTGCCGAATTCGGTGTCGGTGTGGCACACGGGCGTACCGATAGCAGTTTAAAAACCCAAGAAAGTGTGGCAAACACGCTTAATGGTAAAAATATTACGCTACAAGCCCGACGTGGTGATATTAATCTTGAACGTGCAGACTTAACCGGCCGGGACAGCAATGGTAACCGCTTGGCAGACAGTGCAGTAACGCTTAATGCCCTGAAAGATATCAACCTCACCGCCGGCACCGACTTCTATAAACAAAAAAGCAGCGGTCAGAATGTGGGTGTGGAAGTAGGCACAGCATTTAGCGTAGGGGCAAACACCGGTTGGTCGCTGTATGCCAAAGTGGGTTACGGCAGCAATAAATCCGGCGACGAACGCACGGCATATCAAAACACTTTTATTGATACCGAAACCTTAAACCTCAAAAGCGGTGCAAACACAACTTTACGAGGCACAACGGCACTTGCCGACACCATCAATGCCGATATTGGAAAGGATTTAATCCTCGAAAGCCAACAAGACCAACAGCACCAATCCAGCCGCAGTATGAGTGCAGGATTACAAATAGAGTTCGGCTTTGGCAGCGCATGGGATTTTCGCTTAAGTGGCAGCGGCAACCGAGCCGGCAGCCACTTTAAACAAGTCGGCAAACAGACGGGATTATTTGCCGAAGAGGGCGGTTATCATATTCATGCGGATAACGTCACGCTAACCGGTGGCGCCATTGCCAGTCGTAATCAGGAGAACAGTGAACTGACGACCAATACACTGACGTTTAGGAATATTCGAAATGAAAGTCGTTATCAGGCATTAAGTCTGTCTGCTGATTTTAGCATGGGACAAAAAGACGACCGTTATTTTGATAAGGATACCCATAAAGAGAAAACACGAGAAAGTGACCGCACTTATACGGTTAAGGGACAGAAATACGCCACACCAAATTTAGGTTTGCCGATGTATGAAAGCGATAGTGATAGCAGCCTGACTAAAGCGACCTTAACTGAAGGCAAAATCACCCTAAATAAGGATACCCAACCGACAGAAACCACGGCAAAAGCACTAGGCATTAATACGGAAATCAACTTGGCAAATGACAAGGTAAATGCCCCGAAAGATATCAATCAAGTGCTTTATGAGCAAGGTAAAATCAGTGAGGCGGTGGGGAAAATAGTCGGTGCAGTGGAAACCTATGCTGCCAATAAACGCAGTGAGGCTGCGGTTGAAATGGCAGCTGCCGAAAATGCACGCCATCAAGCGATTGAACGTGGTGATAAAACTGCTGAGGTACAAGCTAACAACGCCATCCTGCTTGCAAAAGCAAAACAAGAGAACTGGGGAATTGGCGGCAATAATTACCAAACAGCCAAAACCATTAGTGCGATTACCGGTGCAATTTTAGCAGGGCAATCTACCGCACAAGTGGCAACGGCGGCTTTATCTCCGACAGCAAATAATCTAATACATGAAGCGACCAAAGATAGCAAAACTGCTAACTTACTGGCTCATGCGGTACTTTCCGCTGTAGAGTTTAAAGCTGCCGGTTTAGACAGTGCTGCCGGGGCACTCGCCGGTATCGCAGGCGAAGGCACAGCAATGCTATTGGCTGAAAAAGTTTACAATAAACCGATAGAAGCATTAAACCAATCGGAAAAAGAGTTACTGAAAACGGCAAGTATGATTGCAGGAGGATTGGTTGGCGGAGCAACAACGAACGGTTCTGCTACTGCAAATGCTATTGAGGGAGTGGCGACTGCTGAAAGGGCGGTGGAGAATAATTATGCTTGGGCAGCAAAAATGGCTGGTTCTGCTTGTTTGAAAGCCTCATCTTGTAAAAATATACTTGTTAAACCTATTGTAAAAGATATTGCACAAGTTACGTTGGCAGCAGGAATTATTCAATTAAATGCTGAAAAATTATCCAATATGATAGATCATTTGTCATCAGATGAATTTGATCATTTATTAATGGTTTATATGATGGGAAATAATAAACTTATGACCCAAAATATACTTCATTTTTCATTAAAATATAGCATATTAGATCCTACAGATATACCGAAATTAGGTGGCTTTGAAGTTATTGAAAGTAAACCAACAATTTTAACAACTCCTGTACTGCAACCTAATGGAAAGCAAACATTAGAAACACCAATTTATGAACAGGGAAAGGATGATAATGTTTTGGTCGGTGGTGAAATTCAGGTTGGAAACTGGAATGATCATGTAATTGTTTCGACAAATTATATTGAAACTCCAAAGAAAAAAGTGAATAGTGCTAAGAAAGGAGATATTGTTAGAACTCCGACTTCACATCCTGAAGATTTTACTAAACATGGTCAACAGTACAAAAATAATTATACTGATGAAATATGGGAAAAAAGTAATACGAAACATTCAGATAAACTAGGTGAATGGAAAGTTGGTTTGGGAAAAAATAGACCAAGCAAAACTAAAAAAATAACAGTAGGAGTTAGTGATGGAAAAATCATCAAATTTGATAATAAATAAGAGTATTCATTTGGCTAATATTAATTTTAATGGATTTAGCACTAGTTCAACATGGATTGGTTATTTTGAAGAAACAGAAACAGCAGAACCTTTAATGGGAATAAAACTTGCTTGTGAATTATTTTATAATTTTTTCTCAAGTGACTTAGAGGATTTTATTCTTATTTCCGCATTATGTTTTGATGATAAAGCCGATTTAGATCCTAGATTCAATATCTATAATGATATTTATGAAATATCTAAAGAAAAAGGATATTTGAAACCATTAACAGATAGTTATATAGAGTACTTAGATGATGCACCTTTATTAGCTAAACATCTCAGTATTCATTTTGATAAAGACTTTTTTATGCCATTTTGTGAAATGGTTATGGCACTATCATACAGCAAAGTTGTTGGGCAAGTTTGTTTTCTTGTAAACCCTAAATTGCAGATTGCACTATATCCTCATGATGATACGGGATTTGGAGTGATTTCACTGAATGAGGATTATTCAATAGGAATTAAATTTTTACAATATTGCGGTAAAAGTGAGTATTTTAATTATTATATAGAATCTAGCATTGTTAAGTGATGACGAATAAAGCTTATTACATTATATTCAGTCCCCAAAACACCTTTTCAAGGTGGTTCCAGTTTACGAGCTCGCTGGAAAGATAAAGATGGACGAATATATGAATGGGATTCTCAACATGGGGCTTTAGAGGTCTACAATAAAAGAGGAAAGCATTTAGGAGAGTTTGATTATAAAACGGGAAATCAAACAAAGCCAGCAGACCCCAAAAGAACTATTGAACCGTAAAGTGGAGAAGAAAAAATGCTTTATTTTACAAGATTTATCGAGGTTTTTGATAATAAAACTGAACAACTAATTTTTAAGATTATAATAAATAAGGATTTAAAAGAACTACGTAAAATAATTAATTTTGATAAGGATGATGATGAAGGATTAGGTATTTATGAATTAAATCAAATACAATTAGAAAAATTAGGTTTTTTTAAGTCCAAAAATCATTTTGACTTCTCTTATTATCTTTCAGCAGAATTTTATAATTCTGAATTTAAATTATGAATAAACGCAACTAATGCATAATATTTATGCCAGTTTCAACAATTTATATTACGCTTGACCTTAATGAACACAATATCAGCAACGGTTGGAAGATGTTTGATAAAAGAGGAAATAGGCTAGGAACATATGATAAAAATTTAAATAGAATTAAGGACTAAACTATGTTTGATATTGTATTTAAATCTCCACCAGTAATGACTGAATTTGGATTAAATATTCCAACAAGGATTTTTATTAATGATTTTCAAGAGGATTTTCTCATCCCTATTGGCTTCTGGGATGAAAAAGATTATTTGAAAAGCTGGATCAATTCATTAATTAATAGAAAAAAAGAAAATAAAGCTATTTTGTTAGTGTCAGCTGAATTAGAACCTAATTTCATTTTTTCTTGGATCTTGTACTTTGAAAAAAATAATGTTTTTATTCAAAATAAAATTTTGTTTCCGGATGAATATGATAACTTCACCCTTGAGAATATTAATACTTTTATACCAAATAGAAATCTGTTTAATGAAGAAGGGAAAAAAATATCCGAATGGTCTGTTGATATACAATCAATAGATGAATTTTATACAAAAATAAAAAAACATCTAGATAATATCAATAAAAACTGAATTGTTTCATCATAATAGCGATGCTAAACGATTACAAATAGAGTTCGGCTTTGGCAGCGCATGAGATTTTCGCTTAGGCGGCAGCGGTAACCGAGCCGGCAGTCACTTTAAACAAGTCGGCAAACAGACGGGATTATTTGCCGAAGAAGGCGGCTATCATATTCATGCGGATAACGTCACATTAACCGGTGGTGCTATTGCCAGCCGCAATCCGGATAACAGTGAACTGACGACCAATACACTGACGTTTACGGATATTCGGAATGAAAGTAGTTATAAGGCATTAAGTCTGTCTGCTAATTTTAGCATGGGACAAAAAGACGACCGTTATTTTGATAAGGATACCCATAAAGAGAAAACACGAGAAAGTGACCGCACTTATACGGTTAAGGGACAGAAATACGCCACACCAAATTTAGGTTTGCCGATGTATGAAAGCGATAGTGATAGCAGCCTGACTAAAGCGACCTTAACTGAAGGCAAAATCACCCTAAATAAGGATACCCAACCGACAGAAACCACGGCAAAAGCACTAGGCATTAATACGGAAATCAACTTGGCAAATGACAAGGTAAATGCCCCGAAAGATATCAATCAAGTGCTTTATGAACAAGGTAAAATCAGTGAGGCGGTGGGGAAAATATCAAGTGCGGTTGACGCCTATACTGCTCGTCAACAACGTGAAAAAGAAATAGAAGTTGCAATCTTAAAGCATGCACAACAGGAAGCCATAGCGCAAGGTGAGGTAGCGAAAGCAAATGAACTTCAACGGCAAATTAACAATGCCGATGCTGAAGGGAAAAAATGGGGAACTGGTGGCAGTTATAAACGCACAGCAGATAGTATCAATGCCTTAATAACCACCCTACTTGCCGGAAAACCTACACTTGAAGTGGCGGTACGTACGGCTTCCCCAACGGTAAATAAGTTGATAAAAGAACATACAAAAAATCAAGATGGTTCAGTTAACAAAGAAGCCAATGCCGTAGCACATGCAGTATGGAGTGCAATAGAGGTGTATGCCTCTGGTGGTGATATTGCCTCGGCAGCTGTTGCCGGTGCAGGAGCGGAATTACTGACCCCGGCAATCATAAAAGCACTTTATGATAAACCGCTTGAAGCATTGAGTGAAGCAGAACGTCAAAAAGTAGCTAGTCTTGCAGCGTTAGCCGGAGGCGTGCTTTCCGGAACCATATCACAAACAAAAGGCACAACAGGACTAGATACGGCAGCTCAGGTGATTTATGGTGCGGAAACCGCTAAGAAGGCGGTGGAGAATAATAGTTTTGCTTTTGATAACTATTATTTTACTGAATCAGAAAAGATTGATTTCATAAAAAATATGTATGGGTTTGATGATATTGAGGCTATTGAATTCTTACAAGCATATAGAAAAGCTGAAGGTAAAGGTATTATTGATAGTACAGTTGACACAGTTGATAGCCTTATAAATATAGATGAAACAGTTAAAAATCTAGCTTATGTTATTAGCCATCCAAAGGAAACTTTTGATCAAGTGGTTGTATCAATTGACGAATGGAGTTCACTTTTTGGTTATGCAATAAAAAATGATCCTGCATTAGCAGGTCAAATGTTTGGTTATATTGATGGTAATTTAACAGGCTTTCCGGCTTCGGGATTAGTACTAAGTGGTAGTATGGCTAAAGCGGTTCAGAAAGTCGCAAAAATAAGAAACATAAATAATGCTAGTAATTTGGCTTCTAAAAGTAACTTACTAGATAGGGCTTTAGCTAAATATTATACCTTACCTACGGGAAAACAAACGCTTGATCCAACAACAGTTTCATTTTCACAAGCAACCGTCTCATTCCAAAAATCAGGAAAGAGTTACAATTATAATTCATTAGTTGAAAGTATGAAAAAAAATGGTTGGAATGGCGATCCTGTTGATATTGTAAATATGCCTGATAATGCACCTACAAGCATGGATAATACCAGAATTCTGGCTGCAAGAGAGGCTGGAATTAAGATTGAAGCTAATGTGCATAATTATGCAGATAAATTAACAGCAGAACAAGCCGAACGATTTAGTGTTAATGGTAAGTTTCCAACTACTTGGGGGGAAGCTATCAAGTTAAGGATTGAACGTCAATCTTTAATGAAAGATGCACCTAAAAATTGGAATAACAAATTTCCTAATGGTTCAATTTATGACCCTAAAATTAATTAACAAAAACAAGAGGTAAAATATGAGAAATTCATTTACACCATATTCAAATAAAATTTTACCAAAAGGCTTTTCTTTTCCTAAAGAGTACATTGAATTATCTAAAAATTTAAGTTATGTAAATTCGATACAATATTTTAATTGGTGGTTTGAAGATTATAGAGAAGATATTGAACAGCATATTTCAATACTTCAAAAATTAACGGGAAAAGAAAATTTAATTTCATTTGCTCGAGATCTCGATTGGGCAGCCTGTTTTGATCTTACAGATCATTCAGGAGATCCCAAAGTGTATGTATATGATTTAGGAAATCGAGAAAATCACTATGTTGTTAATAATTTTGATGAATGGTTACAAGGTGAAATAAATAAGGCGAAAGAATAAATGTGTAACAAAAAATATTTTGAAAATTTAAGTAAAGAAATTTCTTATGCATTAAGACATGCTCCTTGGGAATATGAGCTAGAACTTGATGAAGAAGGTTGGGTATTGTTAGAACAATTAATATCATCGTTGAAACAGCAGGATGATTGGAAAAACTTGACCCAACATAATATTGAGCAAATGATAGATTTATCCGACAAAAAAAGACATGAAATAAGCGGGAAATATATTCGTGCTTTTTATGGACATAGTCTTCCAATGAAAATTAATAAAAAAATAGGTATTCCTCCTACTATTTTATATCATGGAACATCTGCTGATAATTTGAGCTCTATTTTAGAAAATGGATTGAGTCCAATGTCAAGACAATATGTTCATTTGTCTGAAGATATGGGTACAGCCTTAGCTGTTGGAAAGAGAAAAGGTCATTCACCTATTTTACTTTCTATTGATACTCAATCAGCCATAAAGGATGGAATTAAATTTTATATTGGTAATGAAAAAGTATGGCTTGCAGATATGATTCCGAGCAAATTCATATTTTTTCAGTAGCAACATTAAATATTTAACTGAAGGCAAAATCACCTTAAATAAAGACAGCCAACCAACCCAAACCACAGCAAAAGCACTGGGCATTAACACCGACCTAAACCGTGCAAACAGCCAGGTAGAAAAAGTAGATGAAAATAAAATCAAAGGCGAACAAGCCCTTGCTCAGGTTGCTGCACAATATGGTGCCATGGCGGTGGGGACAATATCACAAAAAATGGGTTATGAAGACGGCAGCCTTGAAAAAGTGATTCTACACGGTATTAACGGTGCGATAGCCGCTGCCGCCGGCAAGGGCGATATCCTCACCGGTGCAGCAAGCGGTGCGGCAGGGGAAGTGATTAATAGCCAAATTGCCGAAGCCTTAGCAAAACATACCGATTTAAGTCCTGAGGCAAGAAAATCTCTCCAGAATCTGACCGCACTTGGTATTGGCGCAGCCGTCGGAAATCTTGTGGGTGGTAACAGCAACAGCACTGCACAAGGGGCAAACCTTGCCTTAAATGCAGAAATGTATAATCGGCAGTTGCATCCGAGCGAACAACAACGAATAAAAGAACTCGCCAATGGTGATAAAGAAAAAGAGCGGCGTTTAACCGTAGCAGCTTGTGCCTTAGTGCATTGCTCCGCTCAAATATCAAAAGATAGTCAAGGTTATACCGAAGCTAAAGCCATGGAAGAACTTGGTAATACACCTGAATATTTAGAAGAACGCTTACTATTACAACGCCAACGTATTGCAACAACAATGCAAGATGACTTTGGCTATCAAATTAGTACTCAGGTACCAATGTTTAAATATTCAATAGGTGATTCCCTTTCAGACACCAATCAAAAATATGCAGTAACTACGAGAATTGGTGGCGCAATGCAAGCTGTCGCCGGCGGAGCAACGGTGGTAGGAAGTGTAGGCGCCACTAAAGTAGCTTGTGAAGCGACAGTTGGGCTAGGTTGTGGCTTGGCAATCTCTGCAGGTAGTACCGCTGCAACTTATGGCGCGGATCATTTTAATGCAGGTGTGAACACATTAATTAATGGTAAACAATATAATACCTACGGTGCACAGTTGTTAAGTGATTTAACGGGGATTGATGCGAGTATAGCGGAGTTGATTTACGGTTTACCACAAGTGGGGAATAGCAATGCACTAGGTAAGCTTTCACCGAGCAAGCTCCCTGTTGTTGGAAAAACCGTTGGGTATGAGAATCAAACCTCTAAAATAACTGTTTCAAGTGGTGCTGAGAATGTGGCGTTGTATCCGAGGTTGAAAGAGCAATTAAAACAAGAAAATCTCCAACATATTGTTTCTAAACATCCAGTTTTAGAACATGCGGCTTTTGGTAAAGGTAATTTGACTATTAACGGAACATTTAGTCGTCAAGAAATTGAGCGATTAGCATATGAATGGATTGGCGATGGTGCTATTCATAATAGCAATGGAGGATTAACCAGTATGGATGGAACAAGAAGGTATCGCCCAGCAAATAGAAAACTTAATTCTTCTTATGCCGAAACCGGTGTTCAGGCTAATTTTGAAAGAGGATTTACAAATGAAAAAGGAAAATTCATTTCAGATAGTAATTTACATATTAATATTAAGGAATAATTATGTTAAGAGCTGATTTAAAAGATATCTATTTTTACACAGTTTCTAATAAATATGAGGCTCAATTAGCAATGTTAGAGCCAATATATTGTTTAACATTATCTTTATCTATAGGTATACCAGATGATATATCTTCAGATTACTTTTTAGTTCATGTTGTCAATCTTAATTGGGTAAGGTATTGGGTAGAAAAAGATAAGGCATTATTAGGAGAAAAAACAATTATTGTTGATTTTGATGATTTTGATGATTTAGAAAAAGAATTAAAATTTTTAGTTAATTCTATTGAGGGAGAAACTTGGGAAGATATATTAAGTAAACTAAGAAAATATTTTGATTGGGAATATGAAAATCATAAGTTTGTTGAATGTTAATGTGAAGTAAATATATCAACACTGAAATTGTTCACTATCTTGAAAGCCAAACTGATTTAACGCCCGACCAACGCAAAGTAATCCAACAAGCCAGTGCAGCAGGCATTAGTGCATTAGTTGGCGTTGCAGTTGGCAGCGACAGCAATACAATTAAACAATCTGCCCAAATGGCACTACGGACAGAGGAATTTAGTAGCTTGTGAAGCGACAGTTGGGTTTGGTTGTGGCTTAGCAATCTCTGCGGGTAGTACCGCTGCAACTTATGGTGCAGATCATTTTAATGCTGGTGTGAACACATTAATTAATGGTAAACAATATAATACCTATGGTGCACAGTTGTTAAGTGATTTAACGGGGATTGATACAAATGTTGCTGAAATAATTTATGGCTTACCACAAATAGGAGTAGCAAATACTTTAGGGAAAGTAAGTTTAAATAATTCATTTGATAAAATTAATTCAGCTAATAAATTATCAAATGACCTGCAAGTAACTAGTTACCCTTCAGTAAATTGAAGTATGAACGTTAATGGGGCTATTATTAACGGGCGCAAATATTCTGCTCATACTTTAGAAAGAATGGCTCCAGATACCTTAGAAGTCAGAGCCATACTAAATACCAGAGCGAATCAATTAGCACAAAATCTAGGTTTTAATGCAGGTACTAAAGAATATTATGATTTAGTGAAGAAATATATTGATCCTAGAAATATTCCTCCTATGGTTGTTGAAGATGCAATAATTAATGGACAAAAAATAGCTGGGCATAGCCCAGGAACTTGGGTTCATGAAACTAATAAAGTTAGAGTTATTACTAATAATAATGGTGATGTTATTACAGTTATAGGAAAATAAAATGTATATTAAATATAATGAATTAGAACTATCAGAACTTTTCTCGTGTTCAGAAGGTAGTATTTTCGATAATTCTGGTGATGGAAATGTATTCTTTTTAAAGGAATTAAATGATTTTTCATTAAGAGTTAATATATATATATATATTAATGAGGTTAGTATTTTTTTAAAATATAAGAATAAGGATGTTCTATATCTTAACTTTAAAGATATCTGCAATATAGAAACTAAGCGATCTAATCTAATATTTTATTCTTTTAATAAAAAAGAAAAATGTAATATTAATTTCGGTGACTTATTTTTAATTTCTGTAGAAGAATAAGATTGGATTCCTACAAGCCCTCCAGTGGTGCAATTTTTTAATGTGTACTATCTTAGGGAAAATCATTAATGCTGGAAAAAGATCCAATTAGTGGTGATTATATTTATCAACAGATTAATCTCCAAAAAAGTATAGAAAAAATAAAGGAAATTAAAATGTTAAGACAAAAATCCACCTACAGCGTCTGAGATGCTTAATAAATTAGTAAGCAGTTTACCTTTTAAACTACCAACTGATTATTTAGATTTCTTACAAAAAATAAATGGTGGTGAAGGTTTTATTGATGATGAATATATCATTTTATGGAAAGCTGAAGAGTTAATCCTTTTTAACAATAAATATGAAGTGGCTGAATATACCGATGATATTTTCTTAATCGGATCAAATGGTGGTGGAGAAGCTATCGCTTATGATTTAAAAACTATGAATATAGTATTTATTCCATTTATAGGAATGAGTAGAAAATATTTAATATTCAAATCAAAAAACTTCTTGGAGTTCATTAATGGAAATTAAAAAACGTGATTATGAACTGTTTTTTATACATCCGATTATATTAGGTGGAAGTTCACTAGATGAAAATAATCAAATTCTTGTATCAAGAATAGAACACATAAAACTTGTTAATTACTGGAATAGGAAAATAAAAAAAATGAATAATCACAATATAGATAACGATAATAAATAATTCTTAAATAAGGGTTGTATTCATTGAAAGCCTGCAAGATGAATACTAGCAATCCAGCCGCAGCCTGAGTGCAGGATTACAACTGGAGTTCGGCTTTGGCAGCGCATGGGATTTTCGCTTGGGCGGCAGCGGCAACCGAGCTAGCAGCCACTTTAAACAAGTCGGCAAACAGACGGGATTATTTGCTGAAGAGGGCGGTTATCATATTCATGCGGATAACGTCACATTAACCGGCGGCGCCATTGCCAGCCGCAATCCGAAAAACAGTGAACTGACGACCAATACACTGACGTTTACGAATATTCAAAATGAAAGCAGCTATCAGGCATTAAGTCTGTCTGCTGATTTTAGCATGGGACAAAAAGACGACCGTTATTTTGATAAAAACACCCATAAAGAGAAAAAACGAGAAAGTGACCGCACTTATACGGTTAAGGGACAGAAATACACCACACCAAATTTAGGTTTGCCAATGTATGAAAGCGATAGTGATAGCAGCCTGACTAAAGCGACTTTAACTGGGGGCAAAATCATCTTAAATAAAGATACTCAACCGACAGAAACCACGGCAAAAGCACTGGGCATTAATACGGAAATCAACCTGGCAAATGACAAGGTAAATGCTCCGAAAGATATCAATCAAGTGCTTTATGAACAAGGTAAAATCAGTGAAGCGGAGGGGAAAATAGCCGGTGCGGTGGAAACCTATGCTGCCAATAAACGCAGTGAGGTTGAAATACAATATACGTATCCTTTGTTGATACGCATATTAGATCAGAGTGACCGTTTTTTGTCTAGAGGTTTGCTCTAATAGGTCTATCGAAAAGGAAATGCCTATGCTCAAAAATTTTCTCTCCCCTCAATATGAACTTGAGATGATAAGTCTCG
>NZ_SLYB01000027.1 GCF_004340985.1 Cricetibacter osteomyelitidis | reverse complement strand
GGTTCGGTGGTGCTGTGATAGGTGCGGCCGGTGATGATGGGTTGGTCCGGGTCGCCTTCTAAGAAGTCCACGATGACTTCATGTCCGATTCGCGGGATGGCGATGTTGCCGAACCGGGCGCCCGCCCACGCTTGGCTGACCCGTACCCAACAGGAGCTGTTTTCGTTGTTTTCACCCTCTCTGTCCCAAGGGAATTGGATTTTCACCCGTCCCCAGTCGTCGCAGTAAATCTCTTCGCCCGCCGGGCCGACGACATGGGCAATCTGCGGGCCGTCTACCCGCGGTTTCGGGTTCGGGGTCGGGCGCCATTGCGTGGTACTCGGGATAAACTTGATATGGTTTTCATAGCGGTTGCCCTGTTCCCCCGCTTCTTCTTCCAGAATGCCGGGCTGCCAGCCGCGATGCTCTACTTCCACCGCTAACCAGCTTTGGTTGAAACTTTCCCGTGGGTGTCCCGAGAGGGTAAAACGATAACCGGGAATCAGGCGTAAATCATCCCCCGTTGCAAGTGCCACTTCCGCTTCGCGCTGTTCGTATTCCAATCGGTAGCGGCTGAACGGTTCGCCCTGTGCATCGCGTTTGTAACGCCCCGGGTAATCGTATTTTTCGTAAATATTGACCGCACTTTCGCCGAGTACGCTAGTTTGCTGCAGGGCATGTTGGTGTTCTTGAGAGTAAGTCGGGTGGGTGAAGGTGTAATCGCATAGGGTTTGGCGGTTGGTGCCAAGTTTGGCTTGATATGCCCAGTGCCATAAAGCGGCTTCGGGGCGTTCACCGGCAGGCGTGGGATTATAAAGCAATGTGCCTTTTTCCGGGGCCAGTGCGCTGTGGTTGCTGAAATGGAGGGTGTGGTCGTCTTCGGTATGTGAAAAATAGTAATAAGTCCCTTCTTCCGCCGCCAGTCGTTCGATAAAGGCTAAATCCGTTTCCCGGTATTGTACGCAGTATTCCCGTTGCCAATAACTGTCACTTAAATGAAATTCGACTTGATTGATATGATTCTTTGAAAGGAGTTGACGCAGGATTTTTTCGCTGTCTTGTTGTTGGAAGATTTTATTGTCCGATTGATAGGAGGCCCGCACCAAATCCGGCTCGATAACCATGTTATAGCGGGTGCGGGAAAAGCCGCTTTCGCCCTGTACCAGTTGAGTCACAACTCCATTAACATAACGCACCGGCTCAAGCCCTTGCCAGAAAGTGAGTGTGGCACTGTTGTCCAAAATCTCAACGAACGACGGTGACGAGTCAAAACTCGCCAGCTCCAATCTAAATAACTGCGAAAGCCCTTCTTTTAATACAAAACTGACGACATCGAATTCGGTAGCGCCGTTCACTTTTAAACTATAGCGGTAGTCGGATTGTTGGGACATTGTGTTCTCCTTTCTTAAATCTTAAAAAAGTATTTTGCCTATAATACAAAAAACCCTAAGCAAGGTAAATGCCAGGGGCTTATGAATATCCGTTAAGCTAAAATCAAACTTGCGGTTTGCGCCTTGGAATTATTCGGCGAGAGAATTTCCACCACCAAATCCGGCGCGCCTAAACAGCCACGATTATCTAATTTTTGCGGATCACAAATTACACATAAATCTGGTTGTACCACAGTTTTTATATTCCCGCTTTCGTCAGGAAAATGCATATCAAATGGTACGGCATATAATTCGCACTGATGCCCTTCAAATTTTTGTGCGACTCTTAATGTCAGCTTCATTGATATTCTCCTGTCAATTAAGGCTTGGTATAGCACAAGGCAGATTTCCTTTCGGCAATGGAACAATGATATTGGCAAAATACCGTATTTTTTAACCGCACTTTTCCAAGAAAAAGCGTGGATTTATAGGCCTAAATATTCTTCCAACACCGCAGCAATACCGGCTTGGTTATTATCCGTGGTGATTAGTGCCGCCTGTCGTTGGATTTCTATTTCTGCATTGCCCATTGCCACGCTAAGCCCTACAGCAGTGAGCATACTGATGTCATTATGGTTGTCGCCGAATGCAATCACCTCTTGTGGGTTAATATGCCATTCCTTAAGCAGAGTAGTCAGTCTGCCGCCTTTGGTGTTACCGGTATTAGCGATGTCAACACGATCCACCCACGACCATTCGCAGCTAAATTCCTCTTGCGGTAAATCAGCGAGTACGGCGTGCATAATGTCTTTATCCGGCGCGCTGATTACACATTTCCAAATCGGCGAATGATGATCGATAATCTCTTGAATGCTCGCTACTTGGCGTACGTCAGGACGTATATCAGGCGGACAACTTTCTACCCACTTTACAAATTTTTCCATATGCGGATTGAGTTCGGCATAGTTCATTGAATCGCGAGAATACATTAATAAATGGCAATGGTGCTTTTGCGTTGTATCAAAAATCAGTTGTGCTTGTTGTTTGGAAAGGGGATTGGCGAAGGGCGTACTATCCGTTGCCACATCATAAATATAGGTGCCGTTGCAACAAATAATCGGCGTGGTTAGTCCTAATTCGTGGTAATAGGGTTTTACCGCTGTGTGATGCCGCCCCGTTACTAAAATAATTTTAGTGCCCTTATTGATTGCCGCCTGAATGGCACGTTTATTTTCGGCAAGAATTTGTCCCTGCCCATTGAGTAAGGTGCCGTCTAAATCAAAAGCAACCACTTTATAATTCATAATAAACTCCGATATAAAAATGAGGATGTAAAAATAACTAAAGGCAGTCAATACTGCCTTTAACCGATGAGGATTAATTACTGCCCGTAATAGGCATTTTTGCCGTGTTTACGCAAATAATGTTTATCCAGTAATTCCTGTTGCATTGAACCGATATTCGGGCGAATTTGGTGGCTAACGAAATTCATGTATGCTACTTCTTCCAACACGACGGAGTTATGTACCGCATCAAAGGCATCTTTGCCCCAGGTAAATGGACCGTGGGAATGCACCAGTACGCTCGGTACGGCGGTCGGTTCGATATTACGTTTGCGGAAAGTTTCCACAATTACTTTGCCGGTTTCCAGTTCGTATTCACCGGCGATTTCTTCCGGTGTCATTCGGCGAGTGCAGGGTACGGAGCCGTAGAAATAGTCGCCCTGAGTCGTGCCAAGTGCCAAGATATCTTCCCCTGCCTGTGCCCAAGCAGTAGCATGGCGGGAATGGGTATGCACTATGCCGCCAATGTCGGCAAATTGACGATAAAGCTCAAGGTGGGTTGGGGTATCGGAGGACGGTTTTTTATTGCCATACACACGATTACCTTGTAGATCGACAAAGACGATGTCTTCCACTTTCATTGTGTCGTATTCCACGCCGGAAGGTTTGATGGCAATGAGACCGCTTTCACGATCGATTTCGCTCACATTGCCCCAAGTGAACGTAATTAATTTATATTTTGGTAATTCTAAATTGGCTTTAAATACACGTTCACGCATTGCTAATAAAGCCGGGGTTAATTCGGTTAAACTCATAGGGTAAATCCTCCTTCTTGCATTTTTTGTTCGATCCAACGGCGTGCGTTGATAATTTCCGCGATAGGCTCGTCCGCTTTTTCCGTCCACATTTCAATTAAGAATGCCCCACGGTAGTTGAGTTCCGCCAAGATTTTAAAGCAGGTAGGGAAATCCACACAGCCATCGCCAAACGGCACATCACGGAATTGCCCTTTACAGGTGTCGGTTACTTTGTAAGTATCTTTTAAGTGAATGGCAGAGATTTTGTCAATGCCGAGTTTGAGCTCTTCGGCAACGTTGTTATTCCACGCCGAGAGATTGCCGAGATCCGGATAAACCGTAAACCAAGGGGATTTGATAATGTCGTCCCATTTTTTCCAGCGGGAAATGGAACTCATAAATTTGGTGTCCATGATTTCTACAGCAAGGGTTACTTGGTTGCCGGCGGCAAGCTCAACCGCCCATTCCAAACCTTGTCGGAAACGTTCAACCGTGCTTTCGTCCTGCTCTTCATAATAGACATCGTAGCCGGCAAGCTGAATGGTGCGAATGCCGGTATCCACCGCAAACAGAATCGCCTTTTCCATAATTTCATAGGCTTTTTGGCGAGTCGCTTCATCACGACTACCAAACGGGAAACGGCGATGTCCCGATAAGCACATTGACGGCACGGTTACGCCGGTATTGACAATGGCTTTAACCAATTTCAAGCGCTCTTTTTTGCTCCAATCGAGCCGCGCCAAACGTTCATCGGTTTCATCAATGGACATTTCCACAAAATCAAAACCGCAGGCTTTGGCAATGGATAATCTGTCCTGCCAGCTGATGTTTTTCGGTAAGGCTTTTTCGTAAATACCTAGTTTATGTTTTCTCACGGAAAACTCCTTAATGGTTATTTTTTCGTAAACTTCTTGGGACACAAATTCTCTCCCAAATCCGACCGCTCTTTAAGCAAGCATTACCTCTAATCCCCGTTTTCTTAACGCCTCGATAATCTTTGGAGAGGCTTCTTTGCTGGTGATTAATAAATCAATCTGTGCCAATTCGGTAAATAACATGCCTACTTGCTGACCGAGTTTGCTGCTATCAAGTAACACCACATATTTGCTTGCTTTACTGGATAAGCGTTGCTCCGAATTGGCAATAATCATGTCGGTTTTGTAAAGCCCCTCTTCGGTAAAGCCTTTGCCGCTGGTGAACATAATATTGGCAGCGTAGGGGCTTTCATTTTGGTTAAGAGACAAGGTGATAGCTTTGGCACGGTTGTATTGTCCCCCCATAATCACTACGTCTTCGTGTTTATTTTCAATTAAATCATTGGCGAGCGGTAAAAAATTGGTAATAATCTGCAATTTTCGTCCACATAAAAAGCCACTTAATAGTCGCATTGTGGAACCACAGGTTAAAATTACGCTATCTCCTTCTTGACAGAGGGTATTTGCCAATTGTGCAATTCGCCGTTTTTCTTCTAAGTGATTGACGTTTAAATTATTAACATTATATGGGGATTTTGATGACGTATTCTCCGTCCATTCTGCACCGTTGCGGACTTTTTTTAATCTGCCTTGCTCTGCTAATTTGTTAATATCCCGTCTGGCGGTCGCTGGCGAAATAGCCAATAAATCAATGATTTCTGCGGTAGAAAGTATTTTCTTTTCACACAATAATTGCAAAAGTCGCCGATGGCGATAATTTTCGTTCATTATAGTTTCCTTGTTATTTTGTTCTATTGAACATAATGAACAAAAAATAAGCCGCCTTCAAGTACTAAGGCGACTTTTTTTTATTTATTTTATAGCATTGATTTAAACTGAATATTTGGTTCGTGTTCAAAGCAATCATCAAAGCCGCGTGGATGATGATATTCGATTAAATCTTTATCGCGTGGGTAAACGTATTTACCGCCCACTTCCCAAATAAACGGATGGAATTTGTATTGCAGGCGTTCTTTGCGCATTTTCCATAATTGGATAATTTCGTCAGTGCTCGCCATAAAGTTGGTCCAAATGTCATAGTGTACCGGAATAATCACTTTACAACGTAAACTTTCCGCCATACGCAATAAATCCACGGAAGTCATTTTATCCGCAATACCCACCGGGTTTTCACCGTAGTTATTTAAGGCGACATCAATATCAAATTCTTTACCGTGTTTGGCAAATTGGATAGAGAAGTGGGAATCCGCACCGTGATAAATATTACCGCCCGGCGTTTTGAATACATAGTTCACAGTTTTGCGTCCCATTTCTTCATCCGACGGGCAAAGACCGGCAAGTTCGCCGCCTTGTGCATCTGCGCCTTCCACCGGTAATGTCACCAAACAAGTGCGATCGAAAGAATCCAAGGCGTGAATTTCCACATCTTTGAGTTTCACTACATCACCCGGTTTCACCACAATAATGCGTTCTTCCGGCACACCCCATTTTTTCCATAGTTCCGCACAATGCCAAGGGCCGACAAATTTAACGTGATCCAATTTCGGATTATTCACGATTGCCGCTGCCACGTTCACATCAATATGATCGCTGTGATAATGGGAGGCAAGAATAAAATCCACTTCATTGATCGCAAACGGATCTAACACCATTGGGGCGGCACGTAGATTCGGCTGCAATTTGCGCACGCCAGCCATATTTGCCATTTGGTGACCGCGCACCATATCTTTCACTTGCTTAGTGGATTTTCCACGACCACACCACAAATCCATACAAAGGTTGGCGCCGCCCGGGGTTTTAATCCACACGCCTACGCAGCCAAGCCACCACATAGCAAAGTTGCCTTCCGGCACCACTTCTTGCTCAATTTCTTCGTTCAACCAGGTTCCCCATTCAGGGAAGGTAGAAAGAATCCAACTTTCACGGGTAATTTCTTGAATTTTGCTCATTGTAAACTCCTATTGGGTAGAGGGTATGAAATTTAAGTTAATAGAGGAATGAAAAATCATAAATAATCATAATTAATCATTTTAGGTTGTAAAATGATTTTTATCTATTTTGTGATCAAGATCACATTTTATTTTATAATAAATATAAATATCCATATTATTCAGCAAATTACGATTTTTTAAAGAAAAATAGAAAGTGCGGTCGTTTTTCTCATTATTTTTCTTATTGCGAAAAAGATGAAAATAAAATGTGATACAGATCACAAAACATCAAATTCAATCTTTTGTAATCATTGAATTCTGTTACCATTTATGTGTTTTCCTTTCCTTCTCTTTGGAAAGGAAATGTTGTACAAAGTTTTTCCAATTTTTTTAAAACAATGCAACAGAGATTCTATTATGGAAACGTTACTAGACTTATTTATCGTCTTCAGAGATCAGGTGCTTAATAAAGCACCGCTTTTATTGGGGATTGTTGCCTGCCTCGGTTACGTTCTTTTGCGTAAAGACACGACGACCATTATCAAAGGCACGATCAAAACTATTGTGGGTTTTATGTTGGTACAGGTAGGTGCCGGCGAATTGGTAAAAGGTTTTAAGCCGATTATCACCAAATTATCCGAATACCACGGCTTAACGGGCGCGGTAATCGACCCTTATACCAGTATGCAGGCGACCATTGAAACAATGGCAGACAACTATTCTTGGGTAGGCTATGCCGTATTGCTTGCACTTGCACTGAATATTTTATTGGTGGTGTTCAGACGCTTCACCGGCATTCGCACCATTATGCTGACCGGGCATATTATGTTCCAACAGGCCGGCTTGGTAGCGGTGTTTTATATGCTTATCGGTGCCTCAATGTGGGAAACCATCATCTACACGGCAATTATTATGGCATTGTATTGGGGGATTTCCTCTAATATTATGTATAAACCGACGCAAGCGGTTACGGGCGGTGCCGGCTTCTCCATCGGACACCAACAACAAATCGCTTCTTGGATTGCGGTTCAACTCGCGCCAAAATTAGGTAACAAAGATGATAGCGTTGATAATATGAAATTACCGAAATGGCTGCATATTTTCCACGACAGTATATCCGCCACCGTGTTGGTAATGACTGCCTTCTTCGGGATTATTTTGCTTTCTTTCGGTTTGGATAATTTACAAACAATGGCGGGCAAAACCCATTGGACAATCTATATTTTTGAAACCGGCTTAAAATTCGCCGTGGCGATCCAAGTTATCGTTATTGGGGTACGGATGTTCGTTGCAGAACTTTCCGAAGCTTTCAAAGGGATTTCCGAACGCGTGATTCCCAATGCCGTATTAGCGATTGACTGTGCGGCAATTTATGCTTTCTCGCCAAATGCAATGGTGTTCGGTTTTATGTGGGGGGCGATTGGTCAGTTTGTCGCCGTCGGTTTATTATTGGGCTTTGATGCTTCCGTATTAATTATTCCGGGCTTTATTCCAATGTTCTTCTCCAACGCCACTATCGGCGTGTTCGCTAACCATTTCGGCGGCTGGCGCGCAGTGATGAAAATCTGTTTTGTAATGGGGATCATCGAAGTGCTGGGCTCCGCGTGGGTGATTCACTTATTAGCCACCCAAGGCGCCGCTTTTAACGGCTGGATGGGAATGGCAGACTGGGCATTGTTCTTCCCACCGGTCTTGCAAGGCATTGTGAGCATTCCGTTCTTCTTCTTTGTGATTTTGGCTTGTGCCTTTGTTTATATGGCATTTGCTTCGAAAAAATTACGTGCGCAAGAAGCAGCTGCCGCAGCGGCAGGCAGAACCCTTGAACAAATGGACGGCTACGGCGTTGATGAAAGCGTTGAAGAGTCGGTAACTGCAACAGCGACAAGTGCAAATCACGTCGAAAGTGCGGTCGAAAATGATACTGTTTCCGAAGGCGTTAAGCCGATACGAATCCTTGCGGTATGCGGTTCCGGACAGGGTTCATCAATGATGATGAAAATGAAGATCAAAGGTTATCTGGACAAACGCGGCATTCCAAATGTAATGGATTCCTGTGCCGTGACGGATTACAAAGGCAAATTGGACAGCACGGATATTATTGTATCTTCCAAACATTTATCCGATGAAATCCAAGTGGGTGAAGGCAAATTTGTACTCGGCGTGCAAAATATGTTAAATCCGAATTCCTTTGGTGATGAATTAATCGAATTGATTAAAAAGTTTCAAGATAAATAGCCCAAAAGTGCGGTCGATTTTTAAACCCAATTGACCGCCGATTATCCGCAAGGATTAAGGACAAACTATGCTAAAAGAATCCCTAATTGAAAATAATTCTATCAAACTCAACCAAACCGCTGTCAACTGGGAAGAAGCGGTAAAAATCGGCACGGATTTATTGGTGGCTTCCGGCGCCATTGAACCGCGTTATTACACCAACATTATTGAAAAAGTGAAAGAGTTGGGACCTTATATCGTGCTGGCGCCGGGGTTGGCAATGCCGCATTCGCGACCGGAAGACGGCGTGATTCGCACCGCATTTGGCTTAACCACCCTTGCCGAACCGGTGGATTTTAACGGCGAAATGATTTCCGTGCTTGTCACCCTCGCCGGTAGTGATTCCGACACCCATATCCAAGGTATTATGGAAATCACCCAAATTTTTGATGATCCGGATAGCGAAGACGGCATTAATCTGCAAAAATTCTTGGATTGTAAAACCACAGAAGAGGTGCTTGCCGTAATTGATGCAGCATTGAATGGATAATCTAAAGTTGTTGAGGCGAGCCTATGTGTTCGCCCGAAAATACATTATCGCCAAATACGGACGGACACATAGGTCCGTCCCTACAAGATGTTTAAATTAATCAGAAGGAATATTCTATGTCTAAACCTTTACTCCAAATTGCCCTTGATTCATTAACCCTTGAAAAAGCCGTTGCGGATGCCAAACAGGCGGAAAATCTCGTCGAGATTATCGAAGTCGGCACCATTCTTGCCTGTGCGGAAGGAATGAAGGCGGTGAGCACCTTGCGTGCATTACATCCTAATCATATTATTGTTTGCGATCTGAAAATCACGGACGGCGGTGCCATTTTAGCCAAAATGGCATTTGAAGCCGGCGCCGACTGGCTCACGGTTTCCGCAGCCGCCCACCCGGCAACCAAAGCCGCCTGTAAAAAAGTGGCGGATGATTTCAACATCGCTCACCCTGAATTAAAAGTGAAAAAAGAAATTCAAATTGAAATCTATGGCAACTGGACGGTAGAAAAAGATGCCAAAGAATGGGTAGAGTTAGGCGTTAAACAAGCCATTTATCACCGCTCGCGCGATGCCGAACTCGCCGGTAAAGGCTGGACGGAAGAAGACGTGGATTTGATGAAAAAATTGTCCGCACTTGGCTTAGAACTCTCTATTACCGGCGGAATCGTGCCGCAGGATGTTCACTTGTTTAAAGAAATTAAAAACGCCAAAGCCTTTATTGCAGGGCGTGCGCTTGTGGGCGAAAAAGGCAAAGCTACTGCCGAGGCGATTTGTGCTGAAATTGACAAATATTGGGCGTAAATTAATTTCGACAATCAAGAATTTCTAAACAAAAATAGGGTAAAACGATGCAAATTTTACCCTTTATTTTTTCAATGAACCTGTAAGTACGATTAGTTTACTTGTAAAGTTAATCGTATGTTTTTTTAGGATAAGATTTTGTCGATTTTGCTGATAAATTGTCCGTTCGTCAATTTCGTGGTAATTTGCTCGCCGACTTGAATTTGATGAATATCCGTAACCGTTTGGCCTTGTTCATTTTTTACGATGGAATAGCCGCGTGCCAGCACTTTAAGCGGGCTTAAGCTATCTAATTTGCCGCATAAATTTGCTAATCGGTTTTGTCTGTCCGCAACTATTTTATTTATGGCAAAATTTAACCGCACTTCGAGTTGTTGCAGGTGTTGATGTTGTTTTTGCATGCGGTAAGGCAACGGATTTTGCTTTAATCGGGCGGAAAGTGCGGTGAGATTGTAAGATTTTTTTTCAATTAAACGCCGCATTGCCTGTTTGAAACGGATTTCCAGTTGTGTCATGCGTTGTTGTTGATGGTGCAAACGATTCTGTGGATGCTGGTTTTGCAAACGCAATGCCAAACGCTGTAATTGCTGTTGTTTATGGGTTAATAAGCGATCTAATGCCATTTCCAATCGCTCTTTTTTATATTGCAGTTGTTTGTGTAATTCAGCTTGATCACGGCTGACTAATTCCGCCGCCGCAGAAGGCGTTGGGGCTCGCAAATCGGCGACAAAGTCTGCAATGGTCACATCGATTTCATGGCCTACGGCACTGATGATCGGAATAACCGAATTGAAAATTGCTCTGGCAACCGCTTCTTCATTGAAACACCAAAGGTCTTCCAAGGAACCGCCGCCGCGGCCCACAATCAGCACATCCACTTCTTGGCGGGTATTGGCAAGTTCGATCATTCGTACGATTTCAGCCGTGGCATCTTTGCCTTGTACTGCAGTGGGGTAGATGATCACGGATAAACTCGGGTCACGCCGTTGCAGAATATGCAAAATGTCCTGTAAGGCCGCACCGGTTTGGGATGTAACAATGCCGACTTTGCGGGCAAAGTGCGGTAGATTTTTTTTCAGATGTTGAGCAAACAGACCTTCTGCCGCCAGTTTCATTTTTAAGGCTTCAAATTGCTGTTGCAGTAAACCTTCACCGGCAGGATGTATACTTTCAATAATCAGTTGATAGTCACCGCGGGGTTCATATAAACTCACAGATGCCCGCACCAACACCTGCATACCGTTTTGCGGGCGAAAACTTACTCGCAGATTTTTAGTGCGGAACATGGCACAACGCACTTGTGAATTTTCATCTTTCAGGGTGAGATACCAGTGCCCTGACACCGGTTGAGTGAAATTGGAAATTTCCCCTGTCAGCCATACCAAACCGAGCTTGCTTTCCAATAGCATTTTAGCGGTTTGATTCAGTTGGGTGACGGAATAGATGTGATTGTTTTCCATTTGATCGAATACCTAATCTAACAATACCCAGCCGTCGTCCAGCCAGTTACAGATACTGTCTAATAACAAATCAAGTGCGGTGTCTTTTTCTTGAATTTCGCTTAATAAGGCGTTGATGTCTAACCAATCCAAACTTTCTCCGTCGGCCAAGCGTTGTAAAATTTGCCTTTCAATAGGGTTGAGTTCGTCTAACCATTCTCCGTTGGCATAAATCCGCAACGGATTTTCGATGTATAATAATTTGCAGTTATTATCCTGCACTAACACACCGTTTTCTTGTTCCAAAATTGACCGCACTTCGTCGATGTCCGCCATTTCGTCCGTGGTCAGTAATTCATAGCGGCGAGAACTCACTGCAGTTGCCACCGCTTGTTGGAATAGTTGATTAAAGGATGCCGATGTAGCCAATTTATCCAATAATTGCTGTTTCATATTAGCGATCATTTCCGCTGCTAATTTGCCGGTGCGTTGGTATTGTGGTGATAAACGTAGCGGAATATTGAATTCATTGAGATCGATATCCGGATTTTGCTGACTAAAACCGTTGCCGATATGTTCGATCAAATCGCCCAGATTCGGATAACGCAGACCGAAGGAAAAAGTTAAACAATCATCTTGGGCCACGCCGTAATGTGCCATACGGGACGGAATATAGAGAATATCGCCCGGAGCCATTATTTCATCAATCAGCAATTCGCCCATATCGTCAAAAATGCGAATTGGTTGGTTCGGTTTAAATTCCGTACTCGGATCGCACCATTTGCCCAACTGCCAGCGGCGATGGCCGTAGCCTTGTACCAAGAACACATCATATTCGTCATAATGTTTGCCCACAGAGCCACCTGCTGGTGCGAAAGATACCATAATATCATCCCGTTGCCACTGGGGAATAAAACCGAATTTTTTCCAGAGTTCGCCCAATTCCGTTGACCATTGTTCCATATTCTGCACTAACACCGACCATTTTTCCGGCAAGTTATCAAAATCGCTTTCGGTTAACGGGCTGGTTTTCAACTGCCATTTATCTTCGGAAAATTGTTTTAACAGGCGGGCTGTCACCTCTTCATTTTGTGCCAGTTCGATAATATCATCAGGTTCAAATTGTCCCACAATTTCCGGCAGACCGTTACGAATAATAAGCGGTTTTTTCTGCCAATAATCACGTAAGAAAATTTCAGGGGTAATGTGTTCCGGTAGGCAATAGTTCATAGATGGCTCCTTATTTTGATTTGTGGCTATTCTAACTAATAATTTTATTTGAATAAAGGCTGATACTGTAAGATAATTCCTGTTTATTTATACGGACGGCATAATATGCCGTCCCTACGTTTTAATTATGAGGAATTTTATGCATCATTTCGGTTTCCCTTTGGAAGCGTTGGTTATCTTTTTTGTAGTAATCGCGGTTTCTATTTATCTCGATCTTTTTGCTCATCGTCACGCTAAAACCATCATGGTGAAAGATGCCACAATGTGGTCTTGTTTCTGGATTACTTTAGCTTTGGCATTTTATGCTTATCTTTGGTTGCGATTTGATAAAGAATGGGCGGATTTATATCTTGCCGGGTATGTGTTGGAAAAAACGCTTTCTATTGATAATTTAATGATTTTTATGGCGATTTTTGCTTCATTTGGTATTGTCGGTAAATTACAGCACCGTATTTTATATTGGGGAATCGTGGGAGCATTGATTTTCCGTGCAATCTTTGTGGTCATTGGTACGGGGTTATTTGCGGCAAGTCCGTGGATAGGGTTTTTATTCGCCGCTTTTATTTTATGGAGCGGTTACAAAATGTTGACCGGTAAGCATAACGATGAAGAGGAAATCGAAGATTATACGCACCACTGGAGTACGCAGTTGGTGGGTAAATTTATGCCGACTTATACGAAATTATTTGCCGATCGTTTTATGTTAAAGCATAGTGAATTAGATAAAGAACAAGCCAAATTTGTTACGCGAAAAGGATTGCATTATGTAACTCCGGCGTTTTTATGTTTGATCGCCATTGAAACTTCGGATTTAGCCTTTGCCTTTGATTCCGTGCCTGCAGTGATTGCGGTAACACAAGAACCTTTGTTGGTATATGCGGCAATGATCTTTGCTATTTTGGGATTGCGTAGCCTGTACTTTATTTTGGCTTCATTAACTCAATATTTGGTGCATTTAGAAAAAGCCGTGATTGTATTGTTGTTCTTTATCGGTATTAAAATGGGCATTCAGGCTTGGAATCACGCCATTGGCGACACCGGCATTCATATTTCCCCGAATGTGAGTTTATTGATTGTGTTAGGTACATTGATATTAGGGGTGATCGCATCGTTGTTGTTTCCTAATAAAAAATCGGACATTCAAAAACATTAGATAAAAATTCGGGCGTTTCATCCGCCCGTTTTTACTTTGCATTCGCATGCTATCTGCAAATCTTCACCGACAAATCTTCCAGCTGCTGCCATACATCGGCACTAAAATCCTGTTTGACGGCACGTTCGATATCGGCGGTTTGTTGAATTATTTGATACAGTTTTCTATAGGTCAGCCTTTGTAGGAGTTGAGTAAATGCGGCACGGCGGTTTTGCCACACTTTTAATTTATCAAAGGCGCCACGCAGATTTTGTGTCGGTAACGGCGTATCAAGTTCGACTTTTTGTTGCGGTTGGGCAAGCTGCAAAATGGTCATTAATTCACGCTGTACAATCCGTAATAGCACCACCGGTTGCGTATCTTCTTGAACCAATCCTTGCAAAATCCGTCTGGCACGGTTTTCTTTGCCTTCAAATAAGGCATCAATCCATTGAAACGGTGTAAATACAGATGATTGTTCTACCACACTTTTAACTCGCGGATACGTGAGTTTGTGATCGGGATAGAGTAGTTGCAAGAGTTGTAAAATCTGTTTGAGTGCCAACAGATTATTTTCATAACTGTAACAGAGCAACTGCACGCTTTCTTTATCAATCGTCAGTGCCATTGCTTTGGTGCGATTAGCCAGCCAGCGGGGTAATTGCTCGATAGTTGGCGTTTGGCAGTTGATGATGACAAAATCATTTAACAAGGCAAACCACACCTGTTTTTCCGTGGCTTTTGCCAGTTTCGGCAGTTGCAAAATCAGCAAGATCTCATCATTGAGCAATTCAATGAGTTGTTGCAGATTTTTTTGCAAAAGTGCGGTGAGATTTTCCGGTAAATTTAGGCTGATGATTTGTTTATTAAAAAATAATCCCATTGACTGACAGCGGTCAAACAGAGCGTTCCAATCCGTTGAATTATCCACGGTGACATCAATTTTTTCATCAAAGCCTTGTTGTAGGGCAGTGTGAGTGATTTGATCTTTGCTTTCGCCGAGCAATAGGGGATCCGTTCCTACTAAACCATAAACGCGGTGCAATTTATGGTTTAGGGATGAAGCAAGCTGTTCGGCGAAAATGCGGTTGACCATTAATGATTAATTGCCTTTTAGTGCGGCCATTTTCACAATAATCTGACGTGCCGCCTGTTCGTACATATCTTTATAGATCATTTCACGTTCGGCTGATTTAGCCAAAGCAGCACGGGAGTTATCAAAGAAAGTGCGGTTGATTTTGACGGAAATCGGATTAGCCGTTTGGTTCGGCAATTTTACCGTTGCATCAACACGCAAAGTTAAGATTTTTTCCGCTTCACGACCTTGTTTGAATACGGAGGCTACTTTATCACTGAATGTGGTCTTGTTTAAACGTAACACCGCTACATTTTTTTGATTTTCCACGATATTTACATTACGTAATTGCAATTGGCCTCGCATCGCACGAGACATATCGCTATACGGGTCGTTGCTTTCCAGTTGGATGGTTCGCAGTTCTTGCGGCAACAATTGTTCATTTTGAAAATGATAACCGCAGGCGGTCAGTGCAAAAAGTGCGGTGGTTAAAATCAGTTTTTTTAACATAGATTATCCTTGAATGATCGGATGATATTTAAATTCTCTCCCGTAAACGGAAAAAGGTTAAATAATTATTTCGCCACAAAACTCAACAGTTTACCCGGTACATAAATCACTTTTAAGATGTTTAAGCTCTCTAAATGTTTGGTGACATTGCCGTCTGCCAATGCCACTTGCTTGATGGCTTCTTCCTGCATATCCGCAGGTACGGTGATTTTCGCACGGACTTTACCGTTCACTTGCACCACCACGAGTTTTTCGTCATCAATCATTGCTTTTTCATCGGCGACCACCCAAGGGGCATAATCAATGCTGTCGGTATTGCCAAGTGCCTGCCATAATTGGAAACAGATATGCGGGGTAATCGGGTAGAGCATACGTACCACCGCACTTAATGCTTCCGCCATAACCGCACGGTCTTGCTCGTCTGCAAGCGGTGCCCGGGTGAGTTTGTTCATCAGCTCCATAATTGCCGCAATGGCGGTATTAAAGGTTTGACGGCGGCCGATATCATCGCTCACTTTCGCAATGGTTTTGTGTACATCGCGGCGTAAGGCTTTTTGTGTTGCAGAAAGTGCGGTCGGATTTACCGTACTTTCTGTCGGATTTTTCTGATATTCATATACCAAATTCCACACGCGTGCTAAAAAGCGTTTTGCCCCTTCCACACCGGATTCTTGCCATTCCAAGGTCATTTCAGCAGGTGAGGCAAACATCATAAACAAACGCACAGTGTCCGCACCGTATTTTTCCACCATTTCTTGCGGGTCGATACCGTTGTTTTTGGATTTGGACATTTTGGTCATGCCGCTGTGTACCAATGTACGACCTTGCGGATCGGTAGCTTTGATAATACGACCTTTGTCGTCGCGTTCCAAAGTCACTTGTGTCGGGGAAACCCAAATACGTTCATTAGTTTCAGATGTGTAGTAGAAGGCATCGGCCAACACCATGCCTTGACACAACAATTTTTTGGTCGGTTCGTCAGAATTCAAAATACCCGCATCACGCAATAATTTGTGATAGAAACGGAAATATAACAAGTGCATTGTGGCGTGTTCGATACCGCCGATATATTGATCCACCGGCAACCAGTAGTTCGCTTCATCGCTGTCGAGCATGGAATTATGGGCATTTGGCGAGGTATAACGGGCATAATACCAAGATGATTCCATAAAGGTATCGAAGGTATCTGTTTCTTTTAATGCGGGTTGACCGTTATAAGTGATTTTCGCCCAGTTCGGATCCGCTTTGAGCGGGCTCTTCACACCGTCCATTACAACATCTTCAGGTAAGATAACTGGCAGATCTTCCATCGGTACCGGCACTACATCACCGTTTTCCAAAGTCAACATTGGAATTGGTGCGCCCCAGTAACGCTGACGGGATACGCCCCAGTCACGCAAACGATAATTCACTTGGCGTTTACCCACGCCCATCGCTTCTAATTTATCGGCAATGCCGTTGAACGTTTTATCAAAATCCAAACCGTCAAATTCCGCAGAATTGATCGCAATACCGTGTTCAGTGAATGCCGCTTTGGTTAAATCAATGGCTTCGCCATTGGCAGGCTTGATCACCTGCTTGATTGGCAAACCGTATTTGGTGGCAAATTCAAAGTCGCGTTGATCATGTGCCGGCACTGCCATTACCGCACCGGTTCCGTAGTGCATTAACACAAAGTTTGCCACCCATACCGGCACATCTTCGCCGGTAATCGGATGCACGGCGTATAAGCCTGTTGCCATCCCTTTCTTTTCCATAGTGGCAAGTTCGGCTTCGGCGACTTTGGTGTTTTTACATTCTTGAATAAATTGAGCCAACGCCGGATTATTTTGTGCCGCACGTTCTGCAATCGGATGACCTGCCGCCACGGCCATATAAGACACGCCGTAGAAAGTATCAGGACGTGTAGTATAAACCGCAACGGTTTCATCGCTGTCTTTTAATTTAAAGGTGATTTCCACCCCTTCGGAACGACCGATCCAGTTGCGTTGCATGGTTTTCACCATATCCGGCCATTCTGGCAAGTTATCTAAACCTGTGAGCAACTGTTCGGCGTAATCGGTGATTTTAATAAACCACTGCGGAATTTCTTTTTGTTCCACCGGGGTATCACAACGCCAGCAGCAGCCTTCGTGCACCTGTTCGTTTGCCAACACGGTTTCATCGTTCGGACACCAGTTTACAGTTGAGGTTTTTTTGTATACCAAACCTTTTTTGTATAATTCGGTAAAGAACCATTGTTCCCATTTATAGTATTCCGGGCGGCAAGTTGTCACTTCACGATCCCAGTCATAAGAGAAACCCAATATTTTCAACTGGTTTTTCATATACTCGATATTTTCATAAGTCCATTTTGCCGGAGCGGTATTATTTTTGATCGCCGCGCCTTCTGCCGGTAATCCGAAAGCATCCCAACCCATTGGTTGTAATACGTTTTTACCGTTCATACGCTGATAGCGGGAAACCACATCGCCGATGGTGTAGTTACGCACATGCCCCATATGCAAACGGCCAGACGGGTACGGCAACATTGAAAGGCAATAATATTTTTCTTTGGATGTATCTTTAACGGCTTTGAAGGTTTTGTTCTCAGCCCAGTATTTTTGCACTTCGGGCTCGATCAAATCGGGACGGTATTGTTCTTGCATTGTGTTATAACCTTAAAAATTTGAGTAAAAAGCACCGCACTTTTAAGCGGATTCTTTTGTTTTAGAAAATGTGGTATAGGATAGCGTAAAATGGCGAAAAATAACAGATGTTTTAAACAAAAGGCGGTATAAACCGCGCTTAGACTGCTAACAAATCTCTAGACAAAAAGCGGCGAATTCAGAACTAATTATCATAACAACCTATTATTTTTATCAATAGGATAAAATGTGTTTGAAATAAACTGATAATATGGCGGTGCGAAATGAGTAAAACGTGTCAAAAATAGATCGCACTTTTGCGACATTATGTTTCAGTTGTGCAAAATGTTATTTTTGAATAGACATACCAAGCCGGTTGGCGGTAGTATTATTCAATGCGGTAGTATTATTCAATCAGGAAAGAAATATGAAGGTATAAAATGGAAAATAACACTGTTCAAACTTTCTACGCACACTCGGGGTTATTAGAAGATCACTCCGACTGGCAAACCGCCCTGTCCCATTCTGAAAATGTGGCACAAATAGCAGCACAATTTGCCATATTCTGTTCTTCGCAAGAAATTGCCTATTACACAGGTCTGTTGCACGATTTAGGTAAATATAGCGAACGTTATTTACAGCGTTTACACGGTGGCGCTAAAGTCAACCATTCCACTGCCGGCGCAAAAATTGCGGTAGAACGCTGGGGCGAAATATTGGGTAAGATGATGGCGTTTTGTATTGCAGGGCATCACGCAGGCCTGGCAAATGGCGCAGGAGAAGGGAAAAATCGAACCACATTAACACAACGTTTGCAAGAGAATTTCGGCACCGCTCCCAATGAACTCCCACCACTAGCCCCCATTTGGCAACAAGAACTGAATTTACCTGAAAAATTACGCCCGCCTTCCTTAAAACCCTCTAAAAACGAACCTTTCTTTTCTTATGCATTTTTTATTCGAATGCTTTATTCGTGTCTCGTGGATGCCGATTTTCTTGATACCGAAGCGTTTTATGTAAACTTAGAGAAAAAGCCGATTGAACGGGGAAATTACCCAACATTAACCGCACTTTATCAGCAGTTTAATGCCTTTATTGCAAAGATAAAAAAGCAGGATAGCGAACTGAATCGCTTACGAAGTGATATTTTAGATTACGCTGTTTCGCAGGCAATGCAAGAAACGGGATTATTTTCACTGACGGTACCAACAGGCGGTGGAAAAACCTTGACTTCAATGGCGTTTGCTTTGGAACACGCCAAACAACATCAATTACGCCGCATTATCTATGTCATTCCGTTTACCAGCATTATCGAACAAAATGCAGCCGTCTTCCGCGAAGCTTTTGGTGAATTAGGGACGGAGGCGGTTTTAGAACATCACAGCACTTTCGATCACGATAATTTGCCGGATAAATTCAGCCGGGATAAGTTGAAATTAGCCTCCGAAAACTGGGATGCGCCGATTGTGGTGACGACGGCGGTGCAATTTTTTGAAAGTTTATTTGCAGATCGTTCTTCACGCTGCCGGAAATTGCACAATATCGCAGGTAGCGTGATTATTTTGGATGAAGCCCAAATGTTACCGCTGAATTTATTGCGCCCGATTATGGTGGCGATTGATGAATTGGCGCAAAATTACCAATGTTCCGTTGTGCTTTGTACCGCCACACAACCGGCGATTCACCAAGCGAATGGCTTTTACAAAGGCTTTGAAAACGTGCGAGAAATTGCGCTGAATCCGACCGCACTTTTTGAGAAACTAAAACGCACAACCGTGCAACATATTGGCGTTCAAACAGATACCGAGCTGCAAACCAAACTCATGAATAATCCGCAGATATTGATCATCGTGAATAATCGCCGCCACGCCCGAGCCTTATATGATTCAGTTAAAGGGCTGGATGGCGTTTATCATCTCACCACCTTAATGTGTGCCAAGCACCGCTCACAAACATTAGATGAGATTCGCCTACGCCTGAAAAAGAATCAGCCTTGCCGTGTGATAGCGACTTCCTTAATTGAAGCCGGCGTTGATGTGGATTTCCCATTGGTAATGCGGGCGGAAGCCGGGTTAGATTCTGTCGCCCAAGCTGCAGGGCGTTGTAATCGAGAAGGTAAAAAGTTAGCAGAGGAAAGCCCTGTTTGGATTTTTCAGCCCGAAGAACAATGGAAAGCACCGACGGAATTAGGGCTACTTTCTGCCTGTATGCGTTCCACGGTTCGCAAACACGCTGAAGACTTACTGACCCCACAGGCGATTAATCACTATTTCCAAGCGGTTTATGAAGCTAAAGGTCCGGAACTGGATAAAGCAGGGATTTTAGATGCGTGCCATAATGCAGGACAAAGCCTCAATTTCCCCTTTCAAAAAATCGCAGACGATTTCCGAATGATCACAAGTCATTTAATCCCCGTTATTATCCCCTTCGACCAAGAAGCCGAAACACTGATAGACAGCTTACGTTATGCTGACAAAGTGGGCGGCATATTAAGAAAACTGCAACCCTACACCGTACAAGTCCCGGAAAAATCATTAGCCGAACTCTATAAAGCAGGCAGAGTTGAAACCATCAATGAAAACAATTTCGGTAAACAGTTTTATCGCTTAATTGGAATGGATTTGTATGATGATGTAGCGGGGTTGAGTTGGGATAATGTGGTGTTTTTAAGGATAGAAAATTTTGTAATTTAACGCAACATTTATTATTCAATTAAAAGAATTGTTACTATAGAAGCTGAAAATGGTTAAAGATATTACTCAAATTGATGATTTTTCAAAGTTAAAAAAATTTGCATCTACTCTGTGGCAAGAAAATAACTCTTATCATGGAGCAGCTATTATGATTGGTGCCGGTTTTAGTCGAAGTGCTGCAACAACGGGCGATAGCAATAAAAAATTACCGCTTTGGTTTAATTTTTCTAAAAGATTGACTAGAGAATTAAATTCAAATAGCTCTGATCCGTTGCGTTTGGCTGAAGAATACAATGCCTATTTTGGCAGACAAGCCCTACACGATTTAATTAAAAAAGAAGTTAACGATGTTGCATGGGAACACGGAGAATTACATAAATCTTTATTGGAATTGCCATGGACGGAAGTGCTGACTACCAATTGGGATACTTTGCTTGAACGAGCTTCGGAAGAAGTACATCAACCTGTGTATAGCGTAGTTTCAAAACAAGAGGATCTTTCTAGTGCGAGATCTCCACGTATTGTGAAATTGCATGGGACTATTGATGTGACCAAAGATTTAATTTTTACCCAAGAGGATTACAGAAAATATCCGCAGCAATATGCGGCATTTGTGAATTTTGCACGCCAAGTGTTTATTGAAAATGAATTATGCCTGTTAGGGTTTTCAGGAGATGATCCGAATTTTTTACAATGGGCAGGTTGGGTAAGAGACCATCTGGCAACTCATTCTAGACGTATTTATCTTGTTGGTGCGTTGAAATTAAGCTCTGCCAAACGTAAATATTTAGAATCTATCAATATTGCACCAATTGATTTGTATGAGGTGGTTGAAGATTATGACGATTCGGATATGCGTCATTTTGAGGCAACGAAAATATTTCTTCAGACATTACAAAATCTTAAGCCTAAAAGCACGTGGGAATGGGAACCAACTAACTTACATCGTTCAGTAATGTCTGAAGATGAAAGACATAAACGGTATCAAGACCATGATTATGCGGCAAGATTGCTTGAGGAACAGCTATCATCACTAGAGAAAGATAGATTATCTTATCCGAAATGGCTTGTATGTCCTAACCTCAAGCGATTCCAATTACAGACCCAGATAAATGATCCATACCCTAATTCCAAAAACTTATCTGCCATGAATATAAATTCAAGGGAGAAATTATTATATGAAATAGCTTGGCATTGCAAAATAACCTATGAGATTTTGCCAAACTGGTTAATTGAAGAGTTATTGACGGTATGTGATCCTGATAAACCTTGCGCATTAACTAAACAACAGCAATTGGAAATTGCTCTTATTGTTTTAAAAAACACGCGTTGGATGGATAAAGCAGAAGCAGAAAATAAATCTGTTATTCAGACAGCTACCGCCATATTAGAAAAAGGAAAAAAATACTGGCAAGAAATTAGTAATGAATTGGCATATCATCACGCAATTTTGGCTCGGGATATATTTGACTATCCTGCATTAGAGCAAAGCGTAAATGCAATATCTGAAAATACACCTATTTGGAAATTAAGAAAGGCTTCTTTATTAGCTGAACTTGGAAACTTTGATAAGGGCAAGCTGTTAATAACAGAGGCATACAGTGAATTACTCAAGTCATATAGAAATAACCGTAGTTCAATTTATCTGCTTTCTCAATTGGCTTGGGCTCATTGGATATTGCGCGGTATTAGTTTTGATAAATTAGAAGAAAAAATTAATATTTTCTCATCCAATTATAAAGAAAAGAAATGTGATCCTTGGGATTATATTGAATACCTGGGAGACAAAGTTACAAAAATGTTGAATAAACAACAAGAACAAGAAATTGAGCCTTTGTTTGAACCGGGTCGTTATAAAGATAAATCCAACACAATCACTTTCAGTAACGAGCGGCATCCTTTGATATTGTTAGAAGGCATATCTAATACTGTTGGAATTCCTTTGCGTTGGGAATATATGAATTTTTTTGCGGAACAAGCTACGAAAATTGCTGAATTGGAAGATATTGATAATATTCATTGTTTTTCTTTAGCTATTCGTTCTGCTAATAGTGAAACATCTAATGTTATTAAGAAAATATTTTCTAGAATTAGAGTTGCTATTTTTAATCAGGAAGATATAGATTTTTTAATTAATCAAAGCATATTTGCAATTGAATATTGGTGTCAAAAATGGGAAAGCCAATCTGAAATTGCTCATTATGCAATTGATCGTTTAAGAGTTTTTATTGAAGTTTTAGCTCGTGTATCAGTTCGGGCGACATTGGAACAAGCCAAACAAATTTTTCGGTTGGCTGTGTCGTTAGGGAAAAATCCAAAACTCCAACATTTATGGCTAATTGATTCCATTAAAGATTTGGTGAAATTTTCGCTCAAAAGCATACCGGAAAAAGAGCAGTCTGATATTTTATTAGATGCATTATCATTTCCACTTCAAAGAGAAATTTCAGCCAGAGATTTTAAATGGGCAAACCCTGTTATAAATTTTCCAGGTAAACGAATACAGAATATTGCACTTGATCATCGTATCGATGAAATCATAGAAAGTATATCTTTTGATTCTTCTGAAAATACGTCTGCCTTATTACGGTTACTTCCTTTAATCAAACATAAATTCCTTACTGATTTGGAATGCAAAAAAATTGCAATTAAAGTTTGGGGAGAAAACCCGAATTACCAAACTATCCCAAAAACAGGGTTACTTAATTATGTGTTATTAGAACTTCCTAATCAAAATCCTGAAGAGGTACAAAAGCTAATAAGAAAATATTTATTTGAGCAAAATGATTTATTTGATCAGGCATTTTTGATGGATGTAGCAAATGCCGCACAGGCTGAAAATATTAAAGCGCTGCCATCGAATGAACAAGCTATACATTATTTTGAAAAAATGGTTTCTTGGCGGAAAACAGCAGATAAAGATGACATATTTGGATATTTTAGACGGGAGCAAGAAAGAATTGGCGATTTGATCAGCCAAGTTTTAGCTCGATCCGTTATCCCTGCGTTACCGCAGCATGAGTTGAATGAAGCGAATTTTCAAAAAATACTTGATTTCTATAGGGAAATTGATGAGCCGGAAATTTTGATGGCATTTCCTTATTTTGCTGTTGCAGATGAAACTTTGGTAGAACCAATAGAAAATATAATTAGGAAAAATTTTCTTTCTACAGGTACTAATAAATCAGCTTATGCTTCTTATGCTCTTTTAACTTGGAGAGAAATGCAAGATTCTCCTATTGTGAATAGGTTAATTAAAAGGTTTATCTATTTAATAGGTTCAAATAGCAGACAAGGCTTAGCAGCGTTACTTTGGACTGCTAATGAAATGTTTAAAAAGAATTATCTTTCTGATGAGGACATTAAATCGTTAACAGAGATTGTTCCGATTATATTTGACAGCACAGACTACGAACGAATTTCTCCATACAGCGAGGAATCTGTCAGCATTTCATTTATTCGTGCAGCTTGTGTTAGATTTACAAAGGATCTTATAGAGGATGCTGAAGAAGATGGAAATTCTGAATTGCTAAGAGTATTAGAAACGGCTAAACATGATCCGCTTCCGGAAGTCAGATATGCTGTTTAATAACGATAACTGAAAAGTACGGTTCTTTTTTCTCAAAATTTTTTAAATTAAAATAACTTGAAGTTTGTTATTTAATAATATATGATTTACATTTAAATAAATGCTGGGTTTTCAACTACATTAGTAGTTGTGAGTTGAAATAAGTTATTTTAATTGCTGAGTTTTTCACCTCCCTCCGCGGAGGTGTGTATTACATAATTGAAGGAACATACCATGCCAAACAAAATCAAGCTCCATATTTGGGGCGATTATGCCTGTTTTACCCGTCCTGAAATGAAGGTGGAGCGGGTGTCTTATGATGTGATTACGCCGTCGGCGGCACGGGGGATTTTGACGGCGGTGCATTGGAAGCCGGCAATTCGTTGGGTGATTGATAAGATTTATGTGTTAAAGCCGATTCGGTTTGAATCTGTTCGCCGTAATGAGCTGGGGAGTAAAATTTCCGTCGGTAAAATCAGTGGGGCGATAAAGCGTAAAAGTGTGGCGGATTTATATACGATCATTGAAGAGGAGCGTCAACAGCGTGCTGCGACGGTGTTAAAAAATGTCGGTTATGTGATAGAAGCACACGCAGTATTAACCAAAAGAGCGGGTGAAGGGGAAACGATTACTAAGCATATTGAGATGTTTAAACGTCGTGCAATAAAAGGTCAATGTTTTCACCAACCTTGTATGGGCGTGCGTGAATTTGCGGCAAATTTTGCCTTAATTGATGATAACGAGCCGTTGCCGGAATGTTGTTTGGCAGAAAACGAGCGTAATCGAGATTTAGGTTGGATGTTGCACGATATTGATTTTGATCACGAAAATCGACCGCACTTTTTCAGAGCTGAAATGAAAAATGGGGTGATTGACGTGCCGCCATTTTATGCAGAGGAGGTGAAATCGTGATTTTATCTGCATTAACACGCTATTATCATCGCCTTGCAGGGCAAACGGATCGTTTAACCGGTGGCGCTAAAGTACCGTCTTATGGCTTTAGCGAAGAAAAAATCGGCTGGGTGTTGGAGTTGGATTCGGATGGAAATTTGCTAAACGTGATTCCGAATTTAACCGCGGATAAGAAGCCGCAACCCAAATTAATGAGCGTGCCTCGTCCGGAAAAACGAACTTCCGGTATTAAGCCCAATTTTTTATGGGATAAAACGGCTTATGTGCTGGGCGTGGAAAGCAATAAAGACAAAACCACCGCGAAAGCACAACCTATCGCCTTCTCTGAAAAAAACTTTGAAGCCTTTAAACAGTACCATTTGGAATTGCTTGCCGATACTCACGATGAGGGCTTAATTGCCGTGAGTCGTTTTTTTCAACAATGGCAGCCTGAACATTTTGCGGAATCTATCTGCCCGATTGAAATGTTGGATGCGAATGTTGTTTTCAAATTAGCCGATACCGGTGGTTATATTCATCAGCGAGAAGCCGCTCAACATCTTTGGGCCGGTTTGTTAGTCACCGAAGAGACTGAACAGGGTTTATGCTTAATCAGTGGTGAAATTGCCCCTATTGCCCGACTTCACCCTGCAATTAAGGGCGTCTATGGCGGGCAAAGTTCAGGCGGTTCAATTATTTCCTTTAATAAAGAATCTTTTACTTCATTTGGTAAGGAACAAGGCAGTAATGCACCTGTTTCTGAACAGGCTGCCTTTGCTTACACCACCACTTTAAATTATTTGTTACGTAATAATAGCCATCGTTTAACCATTGGTGATAGCAGCACCGTCTTTTGGGCGGAAGCGGATAATACTGCTCAAGCCGAAGCTGCCGAAGAATTTTTTGCTGCCTTAATGGCGCCCCCTGATGACGAGCAGGAAAACCAAAAGATCTTTAATGTTTTACAAGAAATAAGCAAAGGACGACCGCTTGCAGAAGTTGCACCGAAGTTGTCTGAAAATACCCGTTTTTATATTTTAGGGCTCGCTCCAAATGCCGCCCGAATTTCTGTGCGTTTTTGGTTGGATACCACGTTTGGCCAACTGGCGAAAAATTTAAGTGAACATTGGCTGGATTTAGCACTTGAACCTTGCCCGTGGAAAACGCCGCCTTCAATTTGGAGGCTGTTATTGCAAACGGCATCGCTTGGAAAAAGTGAGAATATATCACCGGTACTCGCCGGAGAAATGGCGCGAGCTGTTATCACCGGTCATTTGTATCCAATGAGTTTACTCTCTCAACTGATTACCCGCATTCGTGCCGATGGCGATATTAACGGCTTGCGGGTAGCGTTAATGAAAGCGGTATTACAACGAAAATTTAGAAAAGGTCTAATTAAACAAGGAGTTCCTATGAGCTTGAATAAAGAAAGCGATGACCGGGCTTATTTGCTAGGCAGGTTATTTGCGGTGTTAGAACGAATCCAAACCCAAGCATTAGGCGAATTAAATGCCGGTATCGCAGACCGTTATTATGGTTCGGCTTCCGCTGTGCCGTATTCTGTTTTCCCTCGTTTGGTTAGAGGTGCTAAACATCATTTGGCGCGGCTGCGCAAAGATAAACCTGGAATGGCTATTGCTCTCAGTAAAGATTTAAGAGAAATAGTAGATCGTTTATCAGAAAAATATCCTAAACATTTAAATGTTATTGAACAAGGAAGTTTTGGTATTGGCTATTTCCAGCAAGAACAAAGTTACTTTATAAAAAAAGAAACCACTGAATCAACTGAAAATTAAGGAAACATTATGACTATTCAAAATCGCTATGAATTTGTTTTTTTCTTTGACGTAACCAACGGAAACCCGAATGGTGACCCCGATGCAGGCAATATGCCACGCCTTGATCCAGATAGTAGTAAGGGGTTAGTCACCGATGTTTGCTTAAAACGCAAAATCCGTAATTTTATTGAAGTGAGCAGTGAAAACGAAGCAGGCTTCGAGATTTATGTTAAAGAGAAAAGTGTGCTTAATCTGCAAAACAAACGCGCTTATGAGGCATTAGGTATTGAGCCGGAAGCGAAAAAATTGCCGAAAGATGAAGCAAAAGCCCGTGAAGTTACTGCGTGGATGTGCAAAAACTTTTTTGATATTCGTGCCTTCGGTGCAGTAATGACCACCGAAGTGAATAGCGGACAGGTGAGAGGTCCGGTACAATTGGCATTTGCACAATCTATCGACCCGATTGTTCCGCTTGAGGTTTCCATCACGCGAATGGCGGTGACTAACGAAAAAGATTTAGAAAAAGAACGCACAATGGGCCGTAAATATATCGTGCCTTACGCCCTTTATCGTGTTCACGGCTTTATCTCTGCTAAACTTGCTGAAAAAACCGGTTTTTCTGATGAAGACGTGCAAAAACTTTGGCAAGCTTTACAGCTGATGTTTGAACACGACCGTTCTGCCGCACGCGGTGAAATGGCTGCGCGTAAGTTGATTGTATTTAAACACGACAGCGAGCTTGGCAATCAACCGGCACATAAACTTTTTGATGCCGTAAAAGTTGAACGCATTAACGGCGAAAAAGACACACCGGCGAAAGGCTATAACGACTATCGTATCAGTGTACAGGCGGAAGGCTTAAATGGTGTAACCATTGAAGAATTGCTGTAATGAGCAATTTGCAAAATTCCACAGAAATCTTACCGCTTGCCAAGTCGTCATTGAGCAATGACAAGCGGTTAATTTCGCTTTCCGCTTTGCAACATTACGCTTTTTGCCCACGCCAATGTGCGTTGATCCATAACGAACAGGCGTGGGCGGAGAATTTTCTGACCGCACAAGGCAGGGCATTACACGAGCGGGTGGATTCCGGCGAGCCAGAAGTTCGCAAAGGCATTCGTTTTGAGCGAACGGTGCACGTTTCAGCGGAAAAACTGGGTATTAGCGGCATTTTGGATTTGGTCGAACGAAATCTTAAAACCGATGAATTAAAGCCGGTGGAATACAAACGTGGCAAACCGAAACCTGACCCAATGGATGAAATCCAACTCTGCGCCCAAGCCTTATGTTTGGAAGAAATGACAGGGCAGACGATCAATGAAGGAGCGTTATGGTATATGCAAACCCGCCGTCGCCTGCCAATCACTTTTTTCCCTGAATTACGCGCCAAAACGCTTGCGATTATTGACCAAGTGCTGTCACTTTTAAACAGCGGAAAAACACCCGCTCCCGAATACGGCAAACGCTGTAAAGCCTGTTCACTGTTCGAACTCTGCCAACCGCAGTTGTTAGAGAAGGATAGATCGAAAAGGTATGTGGAGAGATTGTTTGGGGAAGACAAATAATAAATACGTATTTATATGATAGATATATGAGTAGAAAAACAGTTTTACAATTAACTGCTGATGAGGCAAGAAGATTTTTCTTAAAACATGAAAGTTATTGCAATATTGATTTACCAAAATATTTTTCATTTGCAGAGTTATTAGAAAAAATATCTGAGGAATTTGAAGGAAAAGATTTATTAAATGATTTTTGTCTGTATAGAGGAGCAATGAGTAAACAAGATAGTGTAAATTATCTAATATATGCTAATAAAGATGGAAAGCTTTCATGGAGACCTTTACAAATTATTCATCCATTGGTGTATGTAGCATTAGTACATAAAATAACAAAAGAAGATAACTGGAAAAAACTACAAACCCGATTTAAAAAATTCCGAAGAAATAAAAATATCAAATGTTTGAGCATTCCTATTCAGTCTGATAATCAACAATCAGATAAAGCTCAGCAGATTTCTAATTGGTGGGAACAAGTTGAACAGCAATCTATTTTGCTTTCATTGGAATACGATTATATTTTTGATACTGATATAGCTGATTGTTATGGTTCAGTCTATACACACGTTATTGCTTGGTCTGTAGAAGGTCGAGAAAATGCTAAAGAAAATAGGAGTGACGGGCTCGGGAATTATATAGATAAGAGTATTCAAAATGCTCAATATGGACAAACTAACGGTATTCCGCAAGGATCCGTACTAATGGATTTTATTGCTGAAATTGTTCTAGGATACATTGATAAAATCTTAAGTAAAAAGTTAAAAGAACAACAAATTAGTGAATATACAATTTTACGTTACCGAGATGATTATAGAATATTTGTTCATAATCCTAATGATGGAGAGAAAATTTTAAAACTTCTAACTGAAATTATGATGCCGTTTGGCTTTAAGTTGAATGCAAGTAAAACAAAAGGTAGTCAAGATGTAATTACTCAATCTATTAAAAAAGATAAATTGGCTTGGCTTGCTACTCCGCAAGATAATAAAGCTAGTTTACAAAGACAGATTTTACTGATTAGGCAGCATAGTATCAATTATCCGAATTCAGGCAGCCTAAATAAAGCACTGAATAAGTTCGATAAGAAATTAGAAAATATAAAGAAAATACAGAGTATTGAACAACTTATTAGCATTGTTACTGATATTGCATACCACAATCCAAAAGTTATTCCAGTTTGTTGTGCCATTATCAGTAAATTGCTAAACAAACTAGATAACCATAAGCCTATTGCGGATCTTGTTTATCAAAAATTAAGTAGAATGCCTAATTCAGGTTTTACTCAAATCTGGTTGCAACGAATGCTAAAAGCAAATTTAGATGACTATTCATTTTCGGAAAAAATGTGTGATTTACAAGGTATATCTTTATGGAACAATGAATGGATAAAAGGAAAAAAAATACTTCAGATTTTAGAAAACACTCCTATTTTTCTACAAGAGGAATTTGATAAATTAGATCACGTTATTTCTAATAGTGAAATTGATATTTTTGATTATTAGGTTGAATTATGTCTGATATAGAAAAGAATTGGGAAAAATTCTTATCAGCAAAGAGGTTAAAAGAGAATCTGATTTCAATATCTCTTTTCATAACTACATTTGAGTTATTTAAGAAACGAATTATCGACATGCCAAAGGTGTTTTTTACTGATGAATTTGATAAAGATAAAGGTTGGTTAATTAATCAGGAAGAATATGCCAAGGATGTTTTGGTAAAAAGCAAAAGCCTAATATATGCTTCGCTATTTTGGTTTAAGGAATTAGGCGCAATAGAACAAAGGGATATAAGTAAATTTGATGAAATAAAAAGACATAGAAATGACTTGGTTCATAATTTATTTGAATTTATTAGTAATACCCAAAAAGAACTAGATGTAGAAAAGTTTTTAGATTTAATTGAGCTATTTATTAAAATAGAAAAATGGTGGATTATAAATTTTGAATGCGAAATTAATCCAGAACTACGTAATAATAAAGAACTCAAACTAGATGAAGTTATAACACCGTCTCAATGGCAATTAAAACTATTGCTTGATATTGCTTTAGGAAATGAACCTGAGGAGAATTTCTATTTCAATTATTTTATAAATAATAAATCATCTTGATATTTTTCTTATGTAATTTAAAGTGCGGTCAAAATTTCAGGAATTTTCCAATTATGCGTAAACTCCAAAACACACTCTATATCACCACTCAAGGTAGCTACTTGCATAAAGAACGTGAAACTTTAGTGGTGGAGCAAGATCGAAAAAAAGTGGCACAGTTACCGATACATTCTATCGGGCATATTTTTTGTTTTGGTAATGTGTTGGTTTCGCCGTTTCTGATGGGATTTTGTGGGGAAAATAACGTCAATTTGGCGTTTTTTACGGAAAACGGGCACTATCTTGGGCGGTTGCAAGGGCGGCAAAGTGGCAATGTGTTGCTACGCCGAGCACAATATAAGGTGTCGGAGCAAAATCCTGTGCCGATTGCTCGCAATATTATCGCGGCGAAAATCCAGGCCTCTAAGCGAGTTCTGCAACGGCAGATTCGCAATCACGGTGAAAATGCTGATCTTCAATCTGCTATTACGGCGTTAAATTACAGCTTGCGACAGTTGGAAATCGCGCACAATTTAGATTTGATTCGGGGAATTGAGGGCGATGCGGCTTCTCGCTATTTCGGGGTATTTTCGCATTTGATTAAAGCAAATAGCGGGTTTTATTTTGACGGGCGCAATCGCCGTCCGCCACGAGATGGTGTCAATGCGTTGCTGTCGTTGCTGTACAGCATTGTGGGTAAGGATATCAGCGGGGCATTGCAAGGTGTGGGCTTAGATCCGCAAATCGGTTTTCTGCATGCCGATCGTCCGGGACGAGATAGTCTGGCGCAAGATATTCTGGAAGAATTTCGTGCTTGGTGGGCAGATAGAATGGTGTTGTCGCTGATTAATCGAGGACAAATTAAATCGGATGATTTTGTGACAGAAGCCGGCGGAGCAGTGATGCTTAAGCCTGAGGCGAGAAAGTTATTGTTTCAGACATTGCAGGCGAAAAAGCAAGAAAAAATTACGCATCCCTTTTTAATGGAAGAAGTGGAAATCGGCTTGTTGCCTTATATTCAGGCGATGTTATTGGCTCGCCATCTGCGCGGTGATTTGGCTGAATATCCACCCTTTTTAATGCGTTGAGGAGATAGAAATGAAATCTTATACGGATGGCGCGGCTTTGGTGGCAGCGATTCAGGCAGCCTTGGATAAATATTTGGTGGAGTTCGCCGATGTTCCTGAAGTATTAAAAGATGTGCGGGTATTGGTCAATGAAAAAACGCCATCCGAACATTTAAGTTATCAATTGGGTTGGGTTAATCTACTGTTGCAATGGGAGAAAAATGAGCAGGCGGGCAAGGTGACGTGTGTGCCTGCCGAGGGTTATCGCTGGAATCAACTGGGCGAACTGTATCAGCATTTTTATGCTAGTTATGGGAAATATTCTTTGTTTGAACAGCAAGATATGTTGCGCGATGCGGTGACGGAATTATGCGGGTGGGTAGAAGGATTGAGCGAAGCGGAGTTGTTTCAAAGCGGTCAACGGCAATGGGCAGATACTCCAGCAAAGTGGCCGTTGTGGAAATGGGTGCATATCAATACGGTGGCGCCGTTTACTAATTTCAGAAGTAAAATCCGCAAGTGGAAAAAAATGGCGTTATCAGGAGATTAAGGATGTTAATGCTGATTACTTACGATATTTCGTTTGATGACCCGGAAGGGCAAAAACGCCTACGCCAAATTGCCAAGCATTGTTTAGATTATGGTGTGCGAGCGCAATATTCGGTATTTGAATGTGATGTGACACCGGATCAATGGGTTAGATTAAAAAATAAATTACTGGCAACGTATAACCCGGATTGCGACAGTTTGCGCTTTTACCATTTGGGAAGTAAATGGCGTAACAAAGTGGAACATCACGGCGCAAAACCTGCCGTTGATATTTTTAAAGATACATTGATTCTATAGATCGCTAACCTGTAGTTCTCATTAAAATAGAGTAGGGTTAGCGAATTAAAAAAGTTCTTTAACAATCAGACAATTAGAAAAAATAGCATAATGAGTCCGGCGAATATGCTATACTTTTTTGACTTCCTATAAACCGTTAGCGAATAGCGGGTAATAAAGTTTGGTATTTCAATATTTTATTTTATAGGGGCAGCTACCCACAGGTAGCTGTGAGTTGAAACACTGAACTTAAATTTTTCGTTGAGTTTCGATTCAGCAGCTACCCACAGGTAGCTGTGAGTTGAAACAAATTCCGAAAGATGAAGATATTATTAGTGACCAGCAGCTACCCGTAGGTAGCTGGAATTGTGGCAGCTACCCACAGGTAGCTGTGAGTTGAAACATCCTGAAAAGTCACAGCTTAATCAAATTACACTGCAGCTACCCACAGGTAGCTGTGAGTTGAAACGACCTATTAGAGCAAACCTCTAGATGTATGTCTAGAGCAGCTACCCACAGGTAGCTGTGAGTTGAAACTCTCAAACGGGCATTGCACGAGGCGGCTACATCGGCAGCTACCCACAGGTAGCTGTGAGTTGAAACACCATTTTTAAAACCCAAGTATTCTTCGCCGTTCGCAGCTACCCACAGGTAGCTGTGAGTTGAAACAATCGATCCATCAGCGGTTAGACCTTTGCAAAGTGCAGCTACCCACAGGTAGCTGTGAGTTGAAACGCTGTTTTAAATCAGCCATACCGATCCCCGTGTCAGCTACCCACAGGTAGCTGTGAGTTGAAACGTGAGCATGATTCTGAAATTTGGGTAACTTGGAAGCAGCTACCCACAGGTAGCTGTGAGTTGAAACCATTAGCTGGCGTGTTTTGTGAGCTTGTCCAACGCAGCTACCCACAGGTAGCTGTGAGTTGAAACCTGTCGGGGCGGATTATATATCCGATAGGCAAAGCAGCTACCCACAGGTAGCTGTGAGTTGAAACTTTTTCGGTGTAAAGATAAAGCGGTTTACGGTTGCAGCTACCCACAGGTAGCTGTGAGTTGAAACTTTCCCAGCCATCGCCGAACAAAATGAAGAATTTGCAGCTACCCACAGGTAGCTGTGAGTTGAAACTTTAGGATGCGTTAGAAAATTTTCTATCGCTCCGAAGCAGCTACCCACAGGTAGCTGTGAGTTGAAACATCGGCGTTATACCCACTAAGCATATGATGTCCGCAGCTACCCACAGGTAGCTGTGAGTTGAAACCGCTTTGACTTGGCGGGCGATGGTGACGGCTTCGGCAGCTACCCACAGGTAGCTGTGAGTTGAAACTATTATCGAGCAAGCTCCACGTCTAGCAGAAGCCGCAGCTACCCACAGGTAGCTGTGAGTTGAAACGATTTTCCATAGTTATTTCCTATGGCATTCCGGCCAGCTACCCACAGGTAGCTGTGAGTTGAAACTCCATTGATTTAAGCAAATCAATGCCGTACGTTTGCAGCTACCCACAGGTAGCTGTGAGTTGAAACACCAGACAATGCGCATTTGTCCAAGTTGTTTAAGCAGCTACCCACAGGTAGCTGTGAGTTGAAACCCGGATGAACTAGGCGGTGTAATGACAATGGACCAGCTACCCACAGGTAGCTGTGAGTTGAAACTTAATTTAAATTTAAGATATATTTATTTTCAATGGGCAGCTACCCACAGGTAGCTGTGAGTTGAAACAGTTGAGGTACAGTTAAATCGGCTGGTAATATTGGCAGCTACCCACAGGTAGCTGTGAGTTGAAACGCAAGCGAAATCCCCTGACGGTAGGGCAAGCTTGTCAGCTACCCACAGGTAGCTGTGAGTTGAAACCCCCTTTTACGTAGGATTACGCAAGCGAGCAAAGCGAGGCAGCTACCCACAGGTAGCTGTGAGTTGAAACATCAGCTTTGCGTTTTTCATTTTCTGCCAATAATGCAGCTACCCACAGGTAGCTGTGAGTTGAAACTTCAAAATCCATTTTGATTTGCGCAAGTATGCCGGCAGCTACCCACAGGTAGCTGTGAGTTGAAACACTTCATTACAGCTATTATCAATACAAAGATTTGGCAGCTACCCACAGGTAGCTGTGAGTTGAAACATCTAAGCCGTGCAATCGTAAAGTAAAATCAATGCAGCTACCCACAGGTAGCTGTCAGACCGCTGACAAACCTCTAGACATACATCTAGAGGTTTGCTCTAATAGGTCTATCGAAAAGGAAATGCCTATGCTCAAAAATACCGTCTCTC